>JBFMFL010000005.1:0-63849 GCA_040752145.1 Gemmatimonadota bacterium | reverse complement strand
CGCCCCCGCGGCGACGCTACTTCTCGGCCGATCAAGGCATACCCTACAGCGGGGGAGCGGGCGGCGATTCAGGCCCGCGCCGACCAGGCGCTCAAGTCTGCGTCCGACTACCTGGTGACGATGGGCGTCAACGGCGCCGTACTCGACGTCCGGGCGATCCTCGTCCTGGACGCCGACCTTCGGAACGTCCAGGAGGCGCTGGACATGCTCCAGCGGCACCACCCAGGGGAGCTTGCCGAGCGCGCCCTCGCCTCTTTCCTCCACCTCGGCACCCGCCTGACACGCGCTCAGCTGTCTCCCGAGGTAACCGATTATCTCGTCGCTGACGATGCTCACGGGTCCATTGCAGGGTCCGAATCGCGTTCGATCGCGCTCGATCTTGGTTCCATTTTGGATAGCTCCAGCGCGCATTTCGGAGGCTCGCAACCGCATCCAGAGGCGCAGACGGCGCATCCCACAGCGCCGATTCAGCGCGCGTAAATCGCACTCGCAAGCCCGCTCGATGCTCGGTCAACTGTGGTTCCGAAGGAGCTTTTCCGACGTCGCCAGATACCTCGAACACGGCGACGATGGAGACCAGACCGGCCGCGTGGAGTGGGCCGCGGGCGTCAACATATGGGCTCCGACCGTCGAGGCGGCCGTCCCTGTGATGACCCTTACGGCGAGCGTGAACCGGCGCGTGGAGAAGCCGGTCCTGCACCTCGTCGTGAGCTTCCACCCGCGGGACGCGGAGGGCGGCGGTCTGACCCGGAGCCTTCTCACCGGCGTCGGCCGGCGAACGCTGACCGACCTCCGCCTGGGCTCCCACCAGGCGGTCGTCGTCGCCCACCGCGACAGGGAGCACCCGCACCTCCACTTTCTCGTCAACCGGATCAACCCGGCCGACGGCCGGGCCTGGGTCCTCACCCATTCGTTCCGGGAGCTCGAGCGCTCCCTCCGCTACCAGGAGAAGCACCTCGGCCTGACTCCGAATCCGGGGCGTCTCTTTCAGCTGCCGGGCCAGGAGAAGCCGCGGTACTCGACCCAGCTCGGCGCCGGCGTCGCCCGCCTCCAGGAGCGCACCGGCGAGGAACCGTTCCTCCTCCGCGCCCGGCGTGACGTCGCCTGCCTGATCTCCGACGCCACCTCGTTCGACCACCTGGAGCGGAGCCTGGCCACGCAGGGCTACCGCCTGGAGCGCACCCCCCGCGGTCTCGTGGTCGCCACCGGCGACATGCGCGCCGCCGTGTCCCGCGTCGCGGACGACGCATCCCTACGAAAGCTGGAGCAGCGCTTTGCCAGAACGTACGACGACTACAGACGAGGGCGGGGGACAGGGGGAGTGGGAGGTGTCGGAGGGATGGGGGGAATGGGAGGAGAAGCCGCCGGAACCGCCATCGGCTCCAGCGGCGGCACCACCGGCAGCTGCGGCGCCTCCGCCGGCGCCGACGACACCGCAGCATCGGCAGGGGCCCCGGGCAGCGGCTCCGCCGGCACCGGCGGGAGCGTCGGACACGTCTCCGCCGGCGGGATCCTCCTCCCCTTCGCCGCGTCCGCGCCGGAGCCGCGAGGCGGACCCTCCGGCACCGCCCGCCGCCGGGACGGCGCCTCCGCCCCACCCCGATCCCCTGGCGACGGACGCGATGCTTCGCCCTCTCCTGGAGTCCGTGGCAGAAGCACGGATGGAGCTGCTCCAGTCGATCGAGCACGCCCGGAGGGAGAGCGGGGACACACAGGAGGAGCTGAGGACCGCGGTCCAGCAGGCGGTGCAGCGCTTCGCGCAGCTGGCCGACCAGACGGAATCGCTGCTCCGGGAGGGACAGCAGGCCGCCGAGGGGCTGATGGGGAAGGGAAGGGGAGAGCTGGAGACCTTCCGCAAGACGGTCCTGGCGGCGATGGACGCGTTCGGGCAGCACGCGGTCCACATCGACAGGCGGCTGACGGAGCACGCGACGGGGGCGGCGGCGGCGTCCCAGGCATTCGTGGACCAGACCCGCAACTTCCCCCGGAAGGTGATGATCGTGGCGGGGGGGGGCTTCTTCCTCCTCGCGCTCACCCTGTTTCTCGCGCTGACGCTCCTCCGGCCGGGGTGGACCCTCGACGACCGCCAGCACGAGGCGCTGAGGATCGGGGAGGAGGTGATCCGGACGTACCACCGCAGCCCGGCCGCCCGTCAGGCCCAGATGCGCGACCTGATGGAGTGGAAGGAACCGATGGAGCCCGGTGGGGCTCCCACGCCGAGAACGCAGCCCGCCGAGGTGAACCGATGAGCGACACGCCCGGCGAGCTGCTGGCCCCGGACGGGGCGGCGCGCCGCCGCCCGCACACGGCATCCTCCGCACAGGGTGCCGGTCGAACGGCCGCGCAGCTCGCGGTCGAGGAAGCGGCCCGCCAGGCCCGGGAGTTCCTCGATTCCATCGCCGAGGCCGAGCGCCTCGCGTCCCACGCCCACGCCCAGGACGAGGCCGTCGCGAGACTCGAATCGACCACGGCCTCCCTCCAGGGCGTCCGCGCCGTCCTCCGTGCGACGGAGCCGGCGCTGCACGCCCGTCTCGCTCCCGTGTACGGATTCACCGGCGCCGGCGGAGCCGTGGACACGCTGACCGCCCGGGTGGACCTGATCGGCGTGGAGAGCGCCGTGGCCCAGCTCCGCACCAGCCCCGAGCTCTTCGCACCACTCGCCCCCGGCGCCGCGCGGGGAACCCCTGCCCATGCCGCGGCGGTGGAGGCTGCCCGCGGCCACTTCGCTGCGCGCCAGGACCTCCAGAACGCCATCCGCTCCGCCCGGACCGCGCTGGGGATCCCGCAGGAGACCGGCCCCCTCCACGGCCGCCTCGACGACGTCGCCGAAGGACTCCGCGCCCTGGCCGCGGAGCGGCAGCACGACACGCGGATCGCGGCCAGCAGGGCGTGGGACGAGGTCCGGGCCCGCCCGCTCCGCGACCCTGCGCTCACCGCGGCGGTCCTCAGCCGGCCCGCCGCCGAGCGCGAGGAGCTCGCCCGCCGGCTGCCGCGGCTCGCCGAGTTCGTACCGGGCCTCGTCCCATCGTCCGACCGGCCGCGGCCCGATGGGCTCGCCCGCTAGGCACGCGGCGGGGCCGCCGCCCGAGTTCCTGCTCATCATGGAGTCGCCGACCAAGGCAACCGAGATCGTCCACTTCCTCGACTCGCGCTTCGACGGCGCCGGCTGCTTCGGCCACGTGGTCGAGCTGCCGGACGGCGACGGCTACGGGATCGACACCTCCACCTGGGAGGAACGGTGGATCCCGCGCCGCAGCCGCGGGAAGCCCTGGCAGGTCGAGGCGCTCGCCGCGCGCATCCGCCGGCACCGCTACCGCTCGGTGCTCCTCGCCACCGACGCGGATCGCGAGGGCGAAGCCATCGCCTTCCACCTGGCGACCTTCATCGCCCGTGAGCTGGACCTTTCCCCCGGCTTCGCGGACCGTCTTTTCCGGCGCGTGGTCTTCAGGGAGATCACCCCGGCCGGCGCACGCCGCGGCCTCCGCGAGGCACGCCCGATCGACCTTCACCTCGTCGACGCCCAGCGTGCCAGGCGCGCCCTCGACCGCGTCTACGGCTGGGACGGTTCCCGCGCGCTCGCCCGGCCGATCGGCGCGCCGTCCGTCGGGCGCGTACAGACGTTCGCGCTGCACCTGATCGTCCTGCGCGAGCGGGAGGTCTCGGCGTTCGCGCCGCGCCCGTATCACACCCTCCACGTCCAGTTCTCGACGGGGGCCGGGGACCCGCTCCTGACCGGCTTCGTCCCCGCGCGCCCGGACACCGCGCCGTCCCCGCCGCCCGATCCGGCCGACACCGAGGACCGGCTCAGCGCGGCGGCCGACGACCACCAGGAGCAGGGCAGGGGAGCCCTGCCGAAGCTCCAGCCCCACCAGTTCCCCACCCGCGCGGCGGCCGAGCGCGTCCGCGACCTTGCCCGCCCCCATCCCCACCAGGTCCAAGACGTCCACCGCGCCCGCCTCACCCGCAGCGCAGGCACCGGATACAAGGCCGCGACGCTCGTCCAGGACGCCGGCAACAAGCTCGGCCTCACCACGGAGCAGACTGCGGAGCTCGCGCAGCTGCTGTACCTCGAAGGCTTCATCACCTACTGGCGAACCGACAGCACCCGCACGACGGAGCAGGGGATCGCCATCGCGCGGGCGGCCATCGCCGGCCGCTTCCCGGATGCGCTGCCCGAGACCCCCCGCGTCGTAGCGGGCGACGCCAACGCCCAGGACGCCCACGAAGCCATCCGGCCCACCGCCGTCCCCCCCGAGAAGCAGGTCCCCGCGGAGGCCCGCGCGCTGTACGACATGATCGAGGCGCGCTACCTGGCCAGCCAGTGCAAGGACGCCGTGCTGGAGCGCACCCTCGTCCGCGTCCGGTCCGGCTCCGTCGTGTGGATCGCCGAGGGCCTCGTCGTGGCGGAACCGAACTTCCTCCACTTCTGGGACCCGCGATACGCCCGCCAGGAGGACACGATCCTCCCCCCGCTCGCCGCCGGCCAGCTGCTCACCGTGGCGGGCTACGAGATCGCCGACCGCAGGACCCGCCCGCCCGCACGCTATACCAGCGCCACTCTCGTCGCGGCCCTGGAAGCCGCCCGGGTCGGCCGCCCGAGCACCTTTCAGCGGATCGAGGCGGTGCTCGTCGAACGCGGGACCGTCCACCGTCTCAAGCGGCCCCGCAGGAACGCCCTCCCTCCGCTCGCGCCCACACCGCGCGGCGACCTCCTCGTCGCCGGCCTGGAGAGCTACGCCCCCACCCTCCTGGAGCGGGACTACACCGCCCGCATGGAGGCCGACCTCGACGAGATCGCCGCCGGCCGCGCGGCCCGGACCGCGTACCTGTCCGCCTGGTACCGGGACTTCTCCGCGCTGATCGCGCAGGCGGCCCCCTCCGTCGCGGCCTTCCAGGCCGCCCGTGGGATCCCCGGCGACGGCCCGCCCCGCGGCCCCGTCGCGACCGCCACCCCCTGCAGCGCGTGCCTCGCCGGGACCTACGTCCAGCTCGGCCGGCGAGACGGGTCCGGCGCCTTCCTGAAATGCGAAGCCTGCGGGCACATGCGCGACGTCGGCGCGACCATCCACCGCGGCGCCTGCCCGCGCGAGGGCTGCGGCGGCGACCTGATCGAGCACACCGGCCGCCGCGGGCGGTGGACCGCGTGTCCGCACCCGGGCTGCGGCTACAGGCAGGACCTCGCGCAGCCCGTCCCGCCCGGGGGGCCGCCGGACCGCGGCACCGTCGGGGCAGGCGGGGCAGGGAAGGGGAGCAGGCCGTGGAAGCGAACGCCTCTCGCCACGGTCTGCCCGAAATGCGCGCGCGCCCACCTCGTGGAGCTGGTCCGCGCCGAGGGCCGGAACACGGTCGTCCTGCACGCCTGCTCAGACCGCCAGAACTGCGACCACGTGAGCCGCGCGCCGCCGGCACCGCGCTGATCTCTCCCTCGGTTTCGCCCACGCCGCGGACGACCACGGCCGAGCCCCGCACCGGGGGCCGCCGCTGGGCGATGCCATTCCGAGCGGGGTACGGCGGGTCGGGGCGTCCCCGGCCCGCGCGGCATCGCCCGGCCCGCCCGAACACGCTCTTCCTCCCTGAGCCGGGCCGGCCGTCCCGTGCGACCCCCCACGCTGCGATCACCCCATCCGCCCATGTCACACGATCCAGGCCAGGAGGGCAGGGAAGCGCACCCGCCCGACGACCCGCCGCTCTGCCACCTTCCGGACGGCTACCACCTCCGGCTCGGCCAGGCCGTCCTCGTCCTCCGCCCGGTGCCCGGCTTCGCCGGCGACGCGCTCGCCTCCGAGATGATCGCCGAGGTACGCGGCACGCCGGCACCGGGAGCCGCCCCGGCCGAGGTGCTCACCGCGGGGACGCTGTCGCGTCTCGCCTGCGTCGAGCTGGGCGCGCTCCTCGTCGCGCTCGCCGCCAGGATGGAGACCCCGCCCGAAGTGCCGGCGCTTCCGGCCTCCGCCCAGCTGCCGGCCGGGCTCGCGGCCGTCGACCTGTGCGGCCACGCCGCCCGCATGCTCGACGGCGCGTACCGGCTCGCGGGACGCTCGGCTGTCACGGCCGTGCTCCGCCTCTTCCTCGAGCGCGCCTCGGACGAGCTGGTGCAGATGCTGCTCCCCGTCCTGGTGGACTTCGCCGAGGACGAACAGGACGCGGCGCTGCGCAGCGCCGCAGCGGCCGCCGTCGAGCAGATGGGCGGCATGCTCCGGCTCGAGCGGGAACCACCCCTCGCCCGACCGTTCGGCTTCCCGATCTCCCCCAACTGACCCTGGCGCCGCGCTCCGATTCTCCGCGGCCGGTCCACCGGCGCAGCTCCCGCCCCCACCCCAAGCCATCCAGCCGCGCATGCCACGATCCTGGGTGCCTGCCCTCGCATCCCTCGCCGTCCTCTCGTTCCTGTGCATCTCCGCCGGGGCACTCCGTGAAGCGTGGCGTCTTCGCCGCCAGGCCGGCCTGGCCTCGCGCGGCCGCCTCGTCCAGCGCGCCTCGTTCGGCATCTACGTGCCGCTGATGCTCGGGCTGCTGCTCGCCGCCGGGCTCCTCGGACCCGCGACTCCCCCGCTCCTTCTCTGGCCGATCTTCCTCGCGACACCCATGTTCGTTCTCGCCTACTTCGCCGGCTGGCTCGTCCGTCTCCTCGGCCGCCTGCGGGAAGGCCGTGGACACCTCCACCCCCTTCGCACGGTCCTGGCCCCCCTCGCCCCCCACTTCCTTCTCGCCTGCATCGTGGTCACGGCCCTGGCCTCGCTTCTCGTCCCGACCCTCACCTGGGCCCCGGCCGCCACAAAGGTGTTGGCGGCCACCGCGACGGCGACGTACATCCTGATGCCGGGCCGAAGCTCTGCTGCCCAGCGCAGCCGCGCGCGCGATCCCGGTCTCCCCTGAAAGCGTGCCCGCTGCACCCGCGCCTGCGCCTGCGCCTGCGCCTGCACACGGTGAGGGGATTGCCCGTGTGCGCGCGGATCCTTTACAATTCGCGCGCCTGCCTCAGGTCGACCGCAGTCTGTCCGCACACCGGACACGCCTCGTGACCTCATCTCTGCCTTGCAAACATGAGTAAGACCCTCTCGTTCATCGGCGCCAAGGGCGGGACCCTGAAGACGGCCTCCGCAGCGGCCGTGGCTCATGTGCTCGCAAAGGCCGGGCTCAGGGTCGTGATGGTGGATCTCGACCCGCAGGGGGATCTTACGACGCGCAGCAACTTCTCGCGGGTGGCGGATCCAGTCACCGCTGAGCCGGTGTCGGTGCGCTTCGAGGGCGAGCCGGAGCTCCCGCTCTGGCTGCTGCGCGGCGGACGTGCGATGGAGGCGGCGGATGTGGAAGCGGTCCGTCGTCACCTTGCCCGGGCCGAGCTGCTCGACCCGGACCTGGTCGTGATCGACACGCCTCCCGCGCTCGGGCCCGCGACCCGGACGGCTGCCGCTGCAGCATCGTTCGTGATCATCCCGTCCGAGCCCGGCAAGGAGAGCCTCATGCGGGCGCACGACGTGGTCACGATCGCGCAAGAGGGTGGCCGCTCCCCGATCATCCGTATCCTGCTCACCAAGGCGAACCCACAGACGAATCTGTTCCGATGGATGGTAGAAAATGTGGACGAGCTCTATCCCAACCTGCGAAGTCCGTTCGTGATTCCGCATGAGACCGCTGCGGCGGAATCCGCGGTCTTCGATCGGCCGGTGACGGTGTCTGCCCCCCGAAGCAAGAGCGCACAGGCGTACTGCGACGTCGCCGCCGATGTCATCGGGAGGCTCGGCGTCGAGCGGCGCCGGGTCCCGGCGGGAGTGGCGGTATGAGCGGGAAGGCACGCCTCGGCGCAGGAGGCGCCCAGGCTCCCGCCGTTCGCCGCGAAGACCTGGACGACAACATGTCGTCCTACGACCTGGACGCCGATGGGCGGAGCGCCGAGGAGCGCATCCGTCCCGTGCGCCTCGACAGGATCGAGCCCTCGCCCTTTCAGATCCGGAGGGTGTTCCCGGAGGCTGAGATCGAGGAGCTCGCCGACAGCATCCGCACGAACGGTCTGGTGCATCACCCGAAGGGACGTGTCCACCCGACCAAGAGTGGCTGGATCCAGCTGATGCCGGGAGAGATGCGCGTGCGTGCCCTTCAGCGCCTGGTGGAGCGGGGCGAAGCGGAGGGGGTTCTGAAGCGCGACGGGCAGGGGAACTGGCTGGCACCGGTCATCGTTGTCGCGGTCGATGACGAGCGCGCCGAGGCGATCGTATTCGCAGAGAACGAGGCCCGGACGGACCTCTCCCCCTGGGAGTGGGCCCTGGCATGGCAGCAGCGGCGCGACCGCAGAGCGGAGCGGGGCCAGCCAGCCACGGTCCGGGACGTCGCCGCGGCGCATTCGAAGCCCCACACGACCGTCGGCGAGTATCTCCGGGTGGCAGACGCGATCACACCGGAGCTGCTGGTGGCTGCCGGAGTGGTCGCCAGTGGGAGCGTCGACCACAGCCGAATGGCCCGTCTGCCGTTCTCCGCACTGAAGGGCGTCGCCGTGGCCGCAGCCCAGGATGTGGTCGTCGCGGCTGAGCGACTGCTCCAGGAGCTACGGAGAGTGGGAGATCGCGCAGCCGCGGAGCGACTCCGGAGTCCGAAGGTGGGGGTGAATCGGCTGGCGGGGGGGAAGCAGTCCTTCCAGATCAACATCCGGCAGCCGCTGCCGGATCTTACTCCACAGCAGGCGACCCACTATCTGGGCCGCATCTCGACCGCGCTTCCGGTCCTCGCCGGGCGGGCCGCAGACGGAATCAGCCAAGCAGATGCCCGCGCCCTGGCGGCGACGCTTGAGGAGGCCGCCAGGCTGCTCCGGCAGAAAGGCTGACCTCTGTCCGCACACCGGACAGGCTCGCTTGAACTGGGGCGGTTCAGCGTGAACCGCGGGTTGCTCGGTTCCTGTTTCACTCGCCGTGGAAGTACCACCGTGGTCCGATGTCTCGGAGATGGCAGGGCGGGTCTGCGATACACCCAAGATGCAGGAGCCGAGGCCAACCGTGCACAAACGCCTGTGACATAAACATTTGCGAAGGGCACGATATTTGATTGTGTGGTGAGCGGCCCTCGGTTCCCTCCGGTTTCCTGGGAGCACAGAATGGACAAGTCGACCGTGCTGCTGATCGAGGACAACGAGGACAACGCGGCGATCTACACGCTCTGCCTCGAGCACTTCGGCCACCGCGTTGTCCGAGCGGCAGACGGCGCGGAAGGGGTGCGTCTCGCGCGGGAGACCCGCCCAGACCTGATCGTCTTGGACGTCTCGCTGCCCGTGCTCTCCGGCTGGGACGTTGCGGAGATCCTCCGGTCCGAGAAGCGGACCGCCCCGATCCCAATCATCCTCTGTACCGCGCACGACTCGGTGGCGGATCGCGCGTACGCCGAGCGGCTCGCTTGTGAGGCCTACCTGGTCAAGCCGTGCCCACCGCGGACACTGCTTGCGGAGGTGGAGCACTCGCTCAGGGCCTCGGCGCTGCGTTCCGCACCTCCGTTGCCGGAGGGCTGGAAACCGCGTTTCCGCCGGTCCCTCCACGCAGTGAGGCGCGCGTCGCTCGGGCTCGCCCTCGGAGCTGCGATCCTGGTACTGGCGGCAGGAGCCCTGGCCCGAGCTCGAAGACCGGTGGGTCGCTTCCCGTCCATTCGGATCGGCAGCGTTCCGGGGCGACTTTCAATCGTGATCGGGTGAGATGGCGGTGACGCGGGTGACCCGACCAGGATGAGCGTCTCCGCGGACTGCCCGCTGGCCGAGATCCTCGCAGAGCGGCTCCGCGCCGCACGCGAGGTGCTGGTGGAGCGATGGCTCGAGCGCATTGCGGCCCGGGTGGACCTGAACCCGAACCGGATCTTCCCGTCGGAGGAACTGCTGGACCACGTCCCGCTGCTGATCGACGGGATGGCCAGCTACCTCGAGGATCCGGCGGAGGAGGTGAGCGCGGATGCGCCGGTGGTCGCCAAGGCGATGGAGCTCGGGGCGATGCGGCATGAGCAGGGCTTCGAGGTGTACGAGGTCCTCAAGGAGTACGAGCTCCTCGGCGGCATCCTCTTCCACTTTCTCACGAGCATCGTCGACGAGATCGAGCAGCCGTGCAGCCGGAGCGAGCTCCTGGCCTGCGCCCACCGGCTCTTCCGCTCGATCACGATCATCCAGGCGGCCACCACCGTTCGCTACATGCGGCTCGAGCATGCGGCAGTCGCCGAGCGCGAGTCGCGGTTGCGCGGGTTCAACCGCGCGCTGTCGCACGAGGTGCGCAATCAGATCGGCGCGCTCAGCGGGGCCATCGCGATGCTCGGCGAGGATTTCGTCCTGAAGAGCGACACCATGCGGCAGCGCTTCCACTCCATGGCGGTGGAGAACGTCCAGGGGATGGAGCGCACCACCACCAACCTCATCGAGCTTTCGCGCCTGGACGTAGAGGCAAGGCATCAGCGGAACGTACTTCTCCGCGAGGCCGCCTTCGAGTCGGTCCGGCAGCTCCGCCACTCCGCCGAGGCGCGCGGCGTCCGGGTACACGTCTCGGACGATCTGCCGCGAATCGAGGTGCCGGCGTCGGCCGTGGAGCTCGCGCTCACCAACTACGTGTCGAACGCCATCAAGTACCACGATCCGGGGAAGGAGGACCGCTGGGTGGAGGTGCGCGGGTGGGAGCAGCCCCACCCCACGACAGGCCGCCGCGAGGTGGTGGTCGCGGTGGCGGACAACGGCCTTGGTGTCCCGGCAGGCGCACGCGAGCATCTCTTCGGGCGCTTCTTCCGTGCGCACGCCGACACCGCCACGGGTGTGGAGGGCACCGGTCTGGGTCTGTCTCTGGTGCGGGAAATGATGGATTCCGTCGGGGGGCGGGCCTGGGCAGATTTCGAGAGGGAGGGGGAGACGATCTTCGCGTTCGCGCTACCGGCCCGCCGCGCGGCCGACCTGGCCCGGGCGGAGCAGGAGCCCACCAGCACCCCATAGGCTGAAGCATCCGGAGTGTGTACCTGACGAGAACGAGCCCGGACCCGGGCGGACCCGCCGGGGCACGCCCTGAGCACGGAACGAAGCCGGCGCCCGCGGTACACCCCGGGCGCCGGCTCCTTGCTTTCCTGACAGCCGGTTGCCCCGACCGCTGCCGGGGCCGCCGTTCAGCGCCTGCGCCTCACGTCTACCGCGCCACCACCCCGAAGCCGACCCGTCCCGAGTAGGCCTCCGGCTTCATCAGCATGTCCACCTTCAGCCGGAAGGCCAGGCTCCGCGTGTGGTCGCCGGGTTCCGCCGTGATCCAGGCGTTGTTGCCGACGGCCATCGCGCCGAACGCGCCGCCGTCGACGGCCACCTCGACGGAGCTGTACGGGATCGAGGCGCTCGGCCCGCTGATGCCGGAGATCCAGTTGTAGCTGAGCGTCAGGGCGCCGTTCCCGCCGAACGTCACCACCAGCGGCGTGGTCACGTCGCTGTACCCGGCGCGCAGCTGCGCCGTCGTGAGGGTGGGGAACGCGACCGTCGCGCGGTCCAGGTCGATGTACGCCGAGAGCGGCAGCGACGCCGAGAGCGTCGCGGACTCGCTGTCGTTCGACATCTGCGCGCGCGCGGTGGTGGGCATGCACCCGAGCACGGCCGCGGCAGTCGCGGCCAGGAGGATCCTTTTCATTCGGATTTGGCGTAAGGGAAAAGAGGAAGGTTGAACCCGTCTCCGGGCCGACTGCGCCGGCAGGCGCGCATGGCGCGCCCCATCGCTCGCCTTACATGGGGCACCTCCTCCGCCGCGCCGTGGCTCTCACCCGCCGCGCGGCCGCCCCGAGGGCATCTTCGGGCCGCGGGCCCGACCAGCGCCGCCTCGCCCCGTCCGTCCGGGCTGCCACGACCCGGCCGTCCCGCACGGCGACGACGTCCACGCCTCCACACGCACCCGGCCCCGCGTCCTCGAACAGGAGGTACACGACGTCCTCCTCCCGCTCGATCGTGTCCGGGGATCCGAGCGCGCAGACGGCCTGCACCACCGTCATCCCGGCCGCGACCACGCCGTCCTGGACCCCGCACCCCGCCGCCGGCGCCGCCGCCGCACCTGCCCCTCCCGCGGGAAACACCGTCCGGATCATCCGCCTGGGCAGGTACGCCGCCACCAGCTCGACCGCCGCCGTCTCCCCGCCGGCGACCACGACCGTTTCCGCGGCGCTTGCCGCCTGGCCCGGTTTCGCTGCCGGCGGGACATGCTCCAGGCGGTACGCTCCCGGCACGAGCGCCCCGAACACAGCGTCCCCGGCGGCGCTCAGCGCCGCCACGGTCGCCGTCCCGTCGCTCGCCGTCGCCCGCACCGCGCCCGCCGGCGCCGCCTCCACCGCGTCCTCGGGGATCGACCGGAACCGCACCACCACCCGGACGCTCGCCGGCCGCACCAGCGCCGTCTGCCCACGGTGCGTCGCGCCGACCATCCAGCCGGCCTCCAGCCCGTCCCCCGCGATCCGCGTCGCAGCAGCGGTCTCGACCATGCCGAACGCGTATCTCCCCGCGGCGTCCGTCCGTGTGACGAGCTCCCCGTGCATCACCGCGACCCCGGCGACACCCCTCTCCCCCACGTCGCGCCGGCCATTCCCGTTCCGGTCGTCGTACACGGACCCCGCTACCTCCGGGGGCAGCACCCCGGGCGAGATCCGCGACCTCACCCCGAGCACGAACCGGCTCCGCATCGGTCCGCTTCCCTGCGCAGCCCATGGCTCCAGCCCCACGACCAGGTCGGTGAACCTGCCGAGCGCGAGGGTCGCAGCTCCGGACAGGAGCTCCCGCCGCCCCGTGCGCTGCGCCTCGACGCCCCCGCACGCCTTTGCCCCGATCCGCCCCGAGCGGGCATCGAGGCAGAGCGAACCCCGCCAGCCCGCGGCAGTCTCCTCCGCGCCGTGGTGAGGAGGGCCGGGGCGTCGTTGACCCCGTCTCCGACCATTGCGACCCGCCTGCCCCGCGCCTGCAACTCCTTGAACTTCTCCGCCTTCTGCTCGGGAGGACCTGCGCGAAGAGGGTGTCGATGTTCAGGTCCCTCGCCACCGCCTCCGCGACCGAGCGCGCATCACCGGTGAGCATGACGACCTCGACCCCGTTCTCGTGCAGCCGGCGCACGGCCTCCGGCGACTCGGGCCGGATCGCGTCGGCCACGCGAAGGCCGCGAGCACCCGGTCGTGCTCGACCAGGTAGATGGTCCCCTGTCCCTTGCCTGCGGCCTCCTCTGCAAACGCCTGGAGTCCGGACCCGGCCGGACGCCGAGGCTCGCCAGCAGGTTTGGTCCGCCGCCCTGGAGCTGCCGCCCCTCCACCGTCGCCTTCACGCCCCGGCCCGGGATCGACTCGAAGTCCGAGACGGCAGGGACGTGGAGCCCCCGCTCCTGCGCGCTCAGGACGATCGCGCGCGCCACCGGGTGCTCCGAGTCCTGCTCGACGGCCGCCGCGAGCCGCAGCGCTTCGTCGGGTGACACGGCTTCCGCGGTGCTCATCTCGACGACCCGGTGCTCGCCGAGCGTCAGCGTCCCCGTCTTGTCGAAGACCACGGCCGTCAGGTTGCGCGCGTCCTCCAGCCCACGGCGGTCGCGGACCAGGAGGCCACCACGCGCGCCCAGGGTGGTCGAGATCGCGACCACCAGCGGGATGGGGAGGCGGTCCTTGAGCTCGCGGAGCGTCCCGAGCAGGAAGACGAGCCCGCCGTAGAAGAAGACGACCGTGCCGAAGACGGGGGCGATCCACTGCGAGCCGGGGAAGGCCGGCGGCATCCAGCCGGTGAGCCGCATCAGCATGTGGCCCCAGACCACCGTCGGGATCGTCAGGAGCAGCGAGATCCAGAACTTGCTCCGGAACATCTCCACGCTGCGGCCCTCATGCTTGTCGTGGCCACCGGCGTGCGCGTCGTGCGTTCCATGCCCTTGGTGCGGCGGGTGAGTGGGGATGCACCGAGCCGCGGAGCTGCCCCGGAGCGTGGGGATGCTCGGGATGCTCCGGGTACCGGCCTCGGCGGGGGGCCCTTGACGGCCTCCGCGCCCCGAGCCGCCATGTACGTGCGGGGGGTGATGGCGACCGTGGGAAGGGTGGTGGTCGCTCATGCCCGATCCGCGGGAGTTCGACGGCCGATCAATGCCCGCGCTCACACCCGTGCGACCGGCGCCACGCACCACGCAGAAAACGTGCTATTTGCGGAATAAAGCGGCCTACGGGTTGCAGTTGCCGCCGGCGCGGTGCGATGCGGGAGGAGTCCATGGTCGAAGTGCCGCTGGGTGCTGGGGAGAACCCCGATCGCCCTTCCCGGTGTCCAGGAGCGAGCGAAGCTCCCTCAGGATCTCCAACCCTCGTGGTGATTCCGTGCGCTCAGGTTCCAGGCCCGCCGCGCGAAGTCGGCGAGCGGCTCCGCTCATAGCGTTCTCCAGCCGAACGGTTACCGCCTCCACGTCAACGGTGGAATCCCCCGGGTGCCACTCGCGCAATCGGGGCCGGGGCAACCGCTTGCATGCTCGACTCAGACCAGCGGCAGAAAGGAGGAATATCGCGGCCACGGCGACAATGGCTCCCGCTCTGGCGCACCAGGTGGGGAGGGAGCTCCGGAGAAGCACCTCGACGATCCAGAAACCCAGTGGGAAATCGATCAGAAACACCACGGCACAGCGGAGCGCCCGGTTGAGACGGTCCGCAACGTCGTCGTTCCACCAGTAGATCCTGCCATCCTCCCGAAGGGCGAGGGTGTCCGTGCCGCGCCGGCACCCGAGGCTCCAGCACCGGAGCCGCTGCGGTGCAGCCGCCTGCAGCGGAGCCATCGCAGCCCAACCGTCGCAGGCGAGTGGCACGAGTCGCTCGGCGAGAAGGCTCAAACTCCGCCGGTCGCTCCCGGCGGAACGGCCCGCCGGAGTCGCTCGCCTGCCTCTCAACGCATAGACACTGGCGGCGAACTCCAGCTCCTCGTCGATTCCGGCGTTCGTGTTCCTGCCAACGCTCCGGTCGTTCATCAGACTCCTCCTTCGTCGCCTCCAGCGGCGCGTAAGTCCAGCGCCGCGCTCGGTCGGTGCTCCGCTTCCGTGATCCGAAGACACGCCGCGTTCCCCTGCAGCTCACGGATCCCGGACAGGGCCTCTCCCGCTGCCGCGAGGTGGCGACCGATCACTGCCGCCGAGGCGTCCGACGCCGGCCTCGCCTCTGCCTGAGCGCGCAGGTGGTCACTCGCCGACGAACGATCCCCAGGAGCTTCCGCGAGCGTCCTTGGGAGCGGAGGAAGAAGCCCGCCTGCGTCAGGACCCAGCGGAGCTCCGTCAGGAACTCCTCAGGCGTAAGTGAGCGTCCCCCACATGAGGCGGTCTGCCGCCGGGCCGCCGGGTCATGGCTTCTCCCCCGGCCGGAGGATCGCTCCTGGGCATCTCGAGCCGCGCAGCGCCGCAGGTACTCACTCCTGAACCGCCTCGCGAATCTTCGGCAGCATGTCGGGTGTCACCTCGGCCGTGCGAGGGGGAAGAGGTGTCTCCCCACGCTCGCCATTCTGGTCGATGTCGTCGATCAGCAGCTTCATGGCGGCGATCTCCTCCACCTGCGAGGCGATGATCTTGTCCGCCAGCTCCCGCACCCTGGGGTCGCTGATCTCCGCCTTGCGGGCGTTGTTGATGGCGATCGAGTGGTGCGGGATCATCGACTTCATGAAGCGCACGTCATCGATCAGAGCCTGGCTCCGGTTGACGAAGAGAAAGACGACTCCGAGCAGGGCCCCACCGGCGAGGACGGCGATCTTGGTACCCATCCCCTCGTACATCGACCACATGAACCCCAGCATCACGACGGTCATCACCGACCCCATGACCAGGGAGGCGACCAGACGATTCACGCTGAACATCGCGTGGTCCCACTCGTAGACGAGCTGGTACATCAGGAAGAACATGATGAATGTGGAGGTGGCGATCATCGCCGCGAACCGTCCCCAGCCCATTTTCATCGAATGCTTCTGCTGATCCATGGTGAGTACCTGTTGTCGCTCTTCGTGAATGGGTGACGTGCGCCGTGAGCCGCGTCCGGGAACCGGGCCCTACGCGGAACTCGTCACTCGGGCCGGACGCCCGATCCTGGCGTCTCGTCCGGCGGTGCGCCCTGCGACCGGCCGCTGGACTTCCCGGACCTGGGCGTCGAACGCCGGGTGAGTACGGGGGCGATCTCGCTCCTGGCCAGGTGTTCCACCGTGTGGTGCCAACCCTCGCGAACGTGCCGGGCAGCCGTCTGCAGGACCTCATCCGCATTGTCCAGCCGCATCTCCGGCGCCTTCCCTTCCTTCAGGCCGCCGGCCGGCTTCACGCCCACCCCGTGCTCATAGACCATGTGTCCGCCCAGGTACGCCGTGTACGCCACGGTGGCGAGCGTGCCGAGCCCGGCCAGCAGGTAGCCCACGCCCGGGCGCCTGCATCGGGCGCGCTTCCGGGCCAGCAGCGCCGTCAGCCCGATGACGCCCAGGTTCACATTGCGGTGTGTGACCAGGTAGGGATGCGCACCCTCCGGAACCTCCGACGCCTGCTGGGAGATCAGCCCTGCCACTCCCGCCGCGGCCGCGCTCGCCGCGGCCGCGGGCATGATGCGCCGGCCCGTCTCCATCAGGGTCTCGCTCCCGGAGAGCCGCCCCAGTGCGTCCGCGGCAAGCGCCGTCGGCAGCAGCGCGATCGGGAAATGAACGAGCGCGGGGTGCAGCTCCTGAAGTCGCATCGCCACGAGCACCTCCGGGATCAGGTGTAGAGCATGTAGCTCATGAGGCGAGCATGCTCACGTTCGGCCAGCGCCGTTGGGTCAACCGGATCCGCCCGGGCACGCCCCGGCACGAACAGCTGGTCCACGTCGTCGAGGTACGAATCGACGGCGACGGTCAGCGCCAGATAGGATGGATGGCCCGAGAAGGTCGATAGGACCTCCGATCCCGAGTCCTTCCCGATGCGGCCGCGGAGCGTCAGCAGCGATCCGAGCTGCACCGGAAGCGCTCGGGACCGCTTCCGGGGTCGGAAGTAGTGCAGCACGGGGTACTGGAAGTGCGCGAGCAGGATCCTCGAGAGCCCGCCCGAGAGCTGCTCACACCAGCGCGCCAGCGCCTCGTACCCTTCCTGCCGGGTGAACTCCAGGACGTGTTCCTCGCCCTCGCTGAACAGTCCGGAGATGTCGGATGCCAGCGACTGCATCGCGACCAGTTCGCGGTAGATCGCCAGGAAGTAGGTGACCGAGATGGAGAGGAGCGCGAACCCGCCGAACGCCTCCACCACCGTCAGGAGCCGCAGCGCCTCCGAGCGGGCGACCACGTCTCCCAGCCCGAGCGTCGCCGCGGTGTACCCGCTGTAGTAGAGCGCCCCGACCCACGGCGCCCGGAGCGTACCCGGAGAGACCAGAAAGGACTCGATCCAGGGGTAGTAGACGAGCGCAAAGCCGAGGACCAGCCACAGCACCCACACGGCGAGCGTGCTCACCACCATGAGTGGTGCCGCGAGCGAGAGCCACCGCTCCCGGGCCGAGCCGTCGCGACGGCGCCCCGTTGCGCGGAAGATCGCCCAGAGCGCCCGGGTCTGCCTCCGGTTCACCGGTCCGCCCCGTCCGTGCGGGGAGAACACCGTGAAGAACACGTCCGCGGCCAGGAGCAGGAGCATGCCCGTGCCGATCACGGGAAGGAGAACCCTCATCGCGCCGGTCCTGCGGTACCGCAGGACACCGCGGTAGTGGAGGGGGTCCGGAGACCCCCTCCCGCGGGCGCGCCGTGCTCACGCACGCGGCATCGCCTCGAGCATGCGCACACACGCCTGCTCGCAGCGGCGGCAGGACTCGCCGCACACGGCGCAGTGCTTCTGCTGGTCCGCGTGCTTCTCGCACTCCGCGGCGTTGTTCCGGCACGCCTGCAGCAGCGACTCCACCTGCGCGCGCATCACCGCCGAGTCCGGCGCGGTCATGCGAGACATCACGTTGGTGGTGGCGACGCAGATGTCGGCGCAGTCCAGGTTCAGGCGGATGCAGTGGCGCATCTGCTCCACCTTGGGCCCGCCGAGGCAGGCGTCCGCGCAGGTGGTGCAGCTCTGGTGGCAGTCCATCGCCGCCTGGATGCACTCCGCCAGAACGTTCAGGTCCATCCCGCCCGGCGCGGGGTGTGCCTGAAGCATCTCCATCGCGCTGCTCTGCATCGTTCCCATTGGTCTCTCTCCGAGGTGGAGGTGAAGCCGGGTCGGGTCCAGGTCGCCCGGCAGCGAGTCCCTCGCACCGGCGGCAGGTGCGGCGGGCCCGTCGTCTACTCCGGTTCCGTCACGTCCACGGTCGTCATCTCGCCGTCCCGCATCACGCGTGTGGCCCGCAGGCGAGCGCCCTTCTCAACGCCCGTGCTCCGCAGCCTCTCGACGACCCGGGCGGTGGCGGCGGGCTCCAGGAGCAGCGGCCGGCCCTCCTCGTCGACCAGCCCGTAGCCGCTTTCCATGCAGTGGCCCATGAGGGCGCACTCCGTGGTGTGCACGCGAGCTCGCTCCAGGAGCTCGTCCTGCGGATACTTGCGCAGGCACGCCTGATCCACCACGTACCCCTCCAGCACTTCACGGCGGGTGTCGCTCTGCTCGCCCATGGTGTATCCCGTCGCTGCTCGGATTATCTCGGGCCCGGCTTTACGGAGCGTAAATCTTGCCGGCATCCCGCGCCGCCGGCCAAGACTCCACCGTGGGAACGGCTCGACCCGCCGGCCGGTCCAATACCTGGGGCTCCGCGCAAAACCCGTTCCCACTGCTGCACAGGGATGCATCAGTATGAAAATTGCGCGCCGGCTGATGCACGCATGGGCGACTCCTCACGCGTTCCTTGAGAACTTGCGCCTCCTTACGGAGTGAACGATGGAACTGGCAGAACTCACCGAGCGGCTGCGTGACCAGATCGTGACGGCGCTTCACGTGGGGCGGGTGCGCGGTGGAGACCGGCTTCCGGGGGTCCGCGACGTCGCCCGCGACACGGGCGCGAATCCCCGCACGGTCGCCAAGGCCTACCGCCAGCTGGAGCGGGAGGGGCTCATCGAGCTGCGTGCGCGGTCGGGCGTGTACGTCGCGAAGCTGGACCACTGGGGCGGGAGGCTGCTCGAGGAGACGGGCCGGTGGCTGGGCGGCATCCTGCTGGAGGCGTGGAAGCGCAATATCCGGATCCCGGACCTCGCCGACCTGATCCGACGCTGTACGCGCGGCACCCACCTCCGGGCCGCGTGCGTGGCGGAGAACGAGGATGACCGGCGGGCCATCTGCGAGGAGCTCACCGAGAACTTCGGGATCCGGTCCGCGGCCGTACCCATCGCGGAGCTCCCCGCCCGGATGGAACGGCTTTCCGGGATGCCGCCCGGGCTGCGCGAGGCCGACCTCGTCGTGACCACTCCGCTGCACGCCGGCCCCGCGCGAGCCGCCGCCGAAGCGCTCGACAAGCCCCTCGTGATGATCTCCCTGCACCCCGCCCTGGTCGACGCGATCGAGCGGCGGCTGCGGGAGGGCCTCCTGATCGTCGTCTGCGCGGACCGGGCCTTCGGCGAACAGGTTCGCGTCCTCCACGGCCGCGACCGCCACGACCGCATCCAGGTCGTCCTTGCGTCGGATGCGGAGAAGATCGCGGCGCTGGACCCGACTGCTCCGGTGCTCCTGACCCGCGCTGCGCAGGAGCGGCTCGCCGGCGGGGCGACCCTGACCCCGCTCGTCCCGTTCATTCCCTTCATTTCCCCGGACTCCGCTCGGGAGATCGCCGAGCTGATGGTCCGCGTTCACATGGAGCGCGAGCACGGCGCCTGATCCGGCTCGCCCACCCCCGCTTTCCGGGGCGGCTGACCGGCTCGCGTCCACCCGCGGTCGGAGCCGCTGGATCCGAGAGCATCAGATCCTACATATCGGGCATTCTGATGCACTCGCATGCATCAGCCGGAACGCGACTTGCGGGCCCTTCCTCCCCCTGCGGCCGGGAAGCACCCGATGCGCCGCCTCGGCGAGGCGTGACCGAGAAGAATGCTCGGCCCGGCTCCCCACGTCCGGACGAACACGACCAGGTCCTGCGGCGTTTTGCCGCGCCTTCGCGACCACGCTCCCGTGGCCGCACACCTCATCCCCCGCGATGGAGGTCGTATGTTCCACCACGTCAAGGAGCTCCAGTACAACGCCCGGGTCTCCGGACCGGACCCGCGCTTCGCGCGCCTGCTGCTGGAGCAATTCGGCGGTGCCAACGGGGAGCTGAAGGCGGCGCTCCAGTACTTCGTGCAGAGCTTCGCCGCCCGGCAGCCGTATCCGGAGCACTACGACCTCTTGATGGACATCGCCACCGAGGAGTTCAGCCACCTGGAGATCGTGGGCGCCACCATCACCATGCTCCTGGACGGGATCAACGGCGATCTCAAGAACGCCGCCGAGCAGAGCGACCTGATGAGGCTCCTGAAGCCGCAGTCCAAGGAGCAGATGATCCACGAGGCGATGACCGACCCGCAGTTCTTCGCGCTCTCCGGCGGGGGGCCCACGCTGACCAACAGCATGGGGGTGCCGTGGACGGGTGCCTACGTCACGGCCAACGGCGACCTCACGGTGGACCTGCGTAGCGACATGGCGGCCGAGAGCCGGGCCAAGATCGTCTACGAGTACCTGCTGCAGTTCACCGACGACCCCTTGGTCAATGACACGCTGCGCTTCCTGATGACACGCGAGGTGGCGCACTTCCAGATGTTCGGCGCGGCGCTGGAGACCATCCAGCCGAACTTCCCTCCGGGCGTGCTGCAGAGCGACCCGCGCTACAGCCACGTCTACTTCAACATGAGCAACGGGGCGAGCGCGCGGGGGCCGTGGAACGAGGGCCAGGGGCCGTGGCCCGACGGCGAGAACTGGGTCTACATCGAGGACCCGGTCAAGCACGTGGTGGAGACACACGGGATGATCACCCAGCGCGAGAGCCGCGGCACGCCCGTCACGCAGGACGACGTAGCACGGCTGGACAAGGAGTTGAGCGCAACGCGCAGCGAGGAGGTCAAGCGGGCGGTTCCCAAGGGCGAGAACCAGTGGTCCTCCTATCCGCAGGAGAGCCTGGCGAGTCCGATGGAAGCGGAGCGTACGGGGTCGAGCCCGAGCGAGAACCGCTGACCTTCCCGTGACCCGACCGGCGGCCGCCGCTCGTACCCGGAGGGCGGCGGCCCCTCCACCCTGCAGTCGGAGAACCGTCATGCATCCCCAGACCGCCAGCCAGACACCCCGCGCACCGGCCGATCCGCGTCCCGTCACGTACGGCAGCCTCACCCACGACCCGCACGAGAAGCCGGAGCCGGCCTCCGGCGCCGGACAGCCGCTGCGCTCCTCGTGCCACCTGAGCATGGGGCGGAAGGAGACTCGGTGACTCCCGTCCTCGACATTGAGTACTACACGGACCCGCTCTGCTGCTGGAGCTGGGCGTTGGCGCCGGCCGGGCGCCGGCTCCGCTACGAGTTCGGCGACCAGATCTCCTGGCGCTATCGCCTCGGCGGGATGATCGCCGACTGGAGCGGCTTCAGCGACCCGCTCAACGGCGTGGACTCGGCGGCGCAGATGGGGCCCTACTGGTACCAGATGCGCGTCGAGCACCAGGTGCTGGTCGACGAGCGGATCTGGGCCGAGGACCCGCCGGCGTCCTCGTATCCCGCCTCCGTCGCCTGCAAGGCGGCAGAGCGGCAGGGCCCGGAGCAGGGCGAGCGCTACCTCCGCCGCGTCCGGGAGGCTGTGACGCTGGAGCGCCGCAACGTCGCGCGGCGCGAGGTCCTTCTGGAGCTCGCCGCGGAGCTGGCCGACGCCGGCGGGCTCGACCGGGAGCAGTTCGAGCGCGACCTGGGGACGGAAGCCGTCCTCTGGAGCTTCCGCGACGACGTGAAGGAGGCCCGCTACCGGGGGATCGGGCGGTTCCCTTCGCTCGTGGTCCATCCGGCGCGGGGGCCGAGTCGGCTGCTGGTGGGCTTCCGTCCCTACGAGGTACTCCGGGAGCAGGTCGTCCAGCTCGCTCCGGGGATCGCTTCCGTGCGCACCGCCGGCTGCATCGGCGCCTACGTCCGGTACTGGGGGCGGGTCCTAGTGCCCGAGGTCGCCGCGGCGTTCGACATGAAATCCGGGGAGGCGAAGCAGGCGCTCGACCAGGCGGCCGCCTCCGGGACGCTCGTACGGGGAGGCGGGGCCGGGCGCGAGTGGTACGAGAAGCCCGCGCCGTGCGACTGCAGCGAGGAGGCACCGCCGGCGCAGATCCGCGCGGCGGTGTGATCTGTCGGATCGCCGGGCGGACACCGTCGTTGCACGCCGGCCCGGCCGCCCAGGAAGGGGCGCAAGCACCGAAAAAGGAGGCCCAGATGGCTGAATCGAACACTCAGACCGAAGCCGGGCTGGTCGCGCTGCTGAACGACCTCCTGCAGCTGGACCACGATGCGGTCGGAGCCTACACCGTCGCGATCGAGCGGGTACAGCGGGAGGACTACCGGCAGGACCTGATCCGCTTCCGCGGCGACCACCAGCGCCACATCGCCGACCTGACGCGCCTGGTCCGGGCGCACGGCGGCACGCCGATGGAGATGCCGCACCTGCCGAGCGGAGCGTTCAAGCTCGCGGTGCAGGCGGCGGGAAGCGCCGGAGGCGACCGCGCGCTCCTGCTCGCGTTCAAGAGCAACGAGGGGCAGGTGAGGGACAAGTACGGTCGGGCCGCCGACGGACCCCACCCGCCGGACGTCGCGGAGGTACTGAGCCGGAACGCGGCCGACGAGGAAAAGCACTACCGCTGGGTGAGCGAAGCGGTGGACAGCATGGGGGCGGGCCCGGATACGCGCGCGGGACGCGCGGAGGCGGCGTTCGAGTCGGCTCACGGACGCATGGCGGATGCGATGGAGACCGGGGAGCGGAAGCTGATGCAGGGCGCGAGCGCGGTGCGGCGGAGCACAGGCGAGTCGCCACTCCTGCCCATCCTCCTCGGGCTCGGGATCCTCCTCGTGTTGCGCCGGATCTTACGGTAGGCGCGGGGACAGGCTCGCCGTCGCACGCGACGGGACTCCGGGAGGCGCGCGCGTCTGCCGGAGGTGGAGTCCACCGCACTCCACCCTTCGGCACCCTGGCGAGACCGGACGTTGCGACGGGTCGTCGCCGCGCCGGCTACCCCCCCACGCTCAATCCGAGCTGGAGGGCCCGTCCCGCGGCGGGATAGAGGTAGACGACCCCTGACCCGGCGGGGTCCGGGAAGCCGGTCGTGCTGTACTCGCGGTCCAGGAGGTTGAACACCTCCGCGATGAGCCGCACGGGTCCCACCGGGTAGGCGGCGCGCGCGTCCACCCGCGTGTAGCCGGGCAGCCCGAGGGTGTTGGTGTCGTCCAGGTGGATCCCCCAGGCGCTCTGCACCGAGAGGCTCGCCGACAGGCCGGACGGGCCCCCGGCCTGGACGCCGGCGCCGAGCGCGTGCTTCGGGATCGCCTTGAGCCGGTTCCCCTCGTGTGCGCCGTTGCGGAAGGTCACGGACTGCAGCGTGTGGTTCGCGTAGGCGCCCACTCCGCCCGGTCCGCGCAGCTCCAGCCCCGTCTCCACCCCGCGGTGGCGGCTCCGCCCGATGTTCACGTAGCGGAAGGTCTCCAGGTCCACGTCCAGCTCGTCCCTCATGTCGATCTGGTAGGCGGTCGAGGAGAGCCGCCCGGAGAGCCTCCCGGGGAGCAGCTCCACCCGGTGGTAGAGGCCCGCCTCCACGCCGGTCCCGTACTGCGGGTCCAACTCGGCGTTGGAGAGCGTCACCCGGTAGGGCTCGAACGGGACCGGGATGGAGCGCTGGTCGAAGAGCTGGTCCGGGGTGGGCGCCTTGAACGACCGGCCGACGCTGGCGAACACGTGTCCCTCGTGCCGGGGACTCCGGAGGTACCGCACGTTGACGCCGGCCCGCGGGCTGAACGCGAGGTGCGAGCTCTCGCGCCGCGCTCCCTCCGCGGGCGGGAGCGTCCGGAAGGCATCGCGCAGCCAGTCGAGCCGCGCCCCGGCGGCGAGCCGGACGGCGTCGGACGGGCGCAGCTCGTACCGGGCGAAGGCGCCCGCGGCCAGCCGGCTCCCCTCCCCGCGCGCGTCGAGCTCCCCGGGCCCGCCGCCCGCCGCACGGTAGGCGTCGGCGTCGCCCGTCGCGACCGCGAAGTACCGGTTCTCGATCCGGCCGAGCGACCAGTCCGTCCCGACCAGGAGCGAGCCCGCGACGGGGGCGGGCCGGAGCCGGAGCTGGAGCGAGCCGAGCAGGCGCCGCGTCCCCAGCTCCCGCAGCTTGGTGTCCGCGAACTCGGGGCTGAGCGGCAGGGTGCGCACCTCGTCCAGCGCGCGGACCTCGCCGACCAGGTGGCCCGACAGCTCCGCCCCGCCGCCGAGGACCCTCTCGCCGTCCAGGGTGAGCCGGTGGACGCGCTCGTCCGCGGCGTCGAAGCGGTAGAAGGGGGAGGCCTCGCGCCGGGAGGCGTCCAGCTCCGCCGTGGTGAGCGGCCCGGGCTCCTCGAACTCCCGCCAGTGGTGCAGCGTCGAGACCGAGAGCTCCCCGCGCGCGCCCTCCAGGAGCCCCACCGTGGCCCCGAGGCTGCCGGTCGTGCGGGCCGCGTGGGCGCGGTAGCCGTCCAGCGTCCGCACCTCTGCGAAGGCGGAGCCGGAGCGCCCCAGCCACGCCCCGTCCAGGGCAGCGGATCCTCGCCAGAGCCCGAACGCGCCCCGCGTGACCTCTCCCCGGAGCCCCCGGGGCGGTCCGCCCGCGGTGACCAGGTTGACGACGCCCCCCACCGCCGCGTCGCCGTACAGCGAGGACGCCCCGCCGCGGAACACCTCGATCGACTCCAGCGCCGGGAGGGGGACCAGGTCCCAGTCGTACAGGCCCGCCTGCAGCCCGTTCAAGGGGCGCCCATCCAGCAGGACCACCACGTAGTCGGCCTCGCCGCCCCCGTAGAAGCCGCGCACCATGAGCTGCGGGTCGAGCCCGAGCCCGTCGTTGTCCACGAAGGTGATCCCGGGGACCGTCCGCAGGGCGTCCGCGACGCTCCGGAGAGGGAGCGAGCGGAGCTCTTCCCCCGAGACACGGGAGACGGCGGCCGTGGAGGTGACGAGCGGGGTCCGCACCCGCTCGGCCGTGACCACGAGGGAGTCGACCTCCCGCACCCGCGTGGTGTCCTGCTGCGCCGCGGCCGGCGCGGCGCCGAGGAGCGCCGCCAGGAGCGCCGCGGACCGCCGCGCGAGAGTCGGTCCGGTCAATGCTGGTGGCCTCCCCCCTCGCCCATGCCGCCGCCGACCACCTTCCAGACCTTGCCGGTCTGCCCGTGGGGCCCCTGCACGTTCGCGGTGAGGACGTAGGCGTCCAGCTCCGCGTCCTGGCCGAAGGAGCGGATGTACTCGTGGAACTCGCCCCCGCCCTCCAGCTCCACGGTCAGCTCGCGCCAGTTCCACATCGACGCCCTGCCCTCGGGGGGCGGCTCCGCGATGAACAGCGTGCCCCGGGGCTGGTCGTGGTCGGAGCTCCAGTCGGCGAACAGGTACTTTCCCTGGAACGCGGGTACCGTCTTGCCCCGGTACGCGACGCCGCCGACGGAGACGACGCCCTTGTAGTGGTCGAACTGTGCGATCGGCGGGAGCAGCACGTCTCCGTTGGGGGCGGCCCGCGGGCAGTCGTAGGGCGGGTGCTGCGGGTTGGCCGCGTCGAAGCAGTGGGTTCCCTCCATCACGTTCCAGCCGTAGTTGCCGCCCTTCACGATGATGTCGATCTCCTCGAAGAGCTCCTGACCCGCGTCGCTGGCGAACAGGGTCCCGGTCTGCGCGTCGAAGGCGATCCGGAACGGGTTCCGGAGTCCGTAGGCCCAGATCTCGTCCAGCCCTGGCTTGCCGACAAAGGGGTTGTCGGCGGGGATGCCGTACGCCTTGCCGGGGGCCGGGCGATCGACGTCGATCCGCAGGATGCTCCCCATCAGGTTCTGCTCGATGTCCTGCCCGTTGCCGCCCACGTTGCGGTCGTACCAGTCGGCAACGTGTCCCCGCCCCTGGTCGTCGCGGTTCCCGCCGTCGCCCAGGGCCACGTACAGGTAGCCGTCCCGCCCGAAGGCGAGGGTGCCTCCGTTGTGGTTGGAGTACGGCCAGGGGAGCTCCATCAGGACCCGGGCGGTGCGAGGATCGGCGCGGTTGGGGGTCGACTTCGCGACCCTGAACTCCACCAGGCGGTTCGCGTGGTCCGTGCTGTCCGGCATTCCCGGCTGCGGGGGGACGCTGTAGTAGGCGTAGAACCGTCCGTTCTGCCCGAACCGCGGATGGAAGGCGAGCCCCAGGAGCCCGCGCTCGTCGTACTGGTCTTCCAGCTCCACGATCTCCTCGCGGAGGTCGAGGAACGGCTCCGGGAGGAGACGGCCCTCCCGGGTCAGGATCCGCACCACCCCGACCTGGTCCACCACGAACCGCCGCCCCGTCCCGTCCTCCGGGGCGGTGAGCTGCATGGGGGCCACGAGGCCGTCGGCGACTCTCTGAAGCTTCAGGCTCGGTCCGCCGTGGTGCTGCGCGGCTGCCGGATGGCCGAGAGCGAGGAGCATCGCGCAGCAGCATAGGGCTGGAGCACGAAGGGTCATGGGGGCCTCCGGGGACAGGGTGGTTTCGAGTCGGGGCTTCTCCAGGTTTTACGCCCCGCAAAATCCAGGCGAACCGGCGGCCCCCCGTCGGGTACGAAGGCAGATGCCGGCCGGCGCGACTCCTGCACCCGGTGCGTCCGGCCGTCCCCTCCACCCCGCCGCGACGATGCCGAAGCCGACCGATCCGGAGGCGCAGCGCTCCCCCGAGCTTCATCTCCACGACACCGTCCGCCTCTCCGCGGACGGCCTGGGCAAGGTGCTCGGCGACCTGGAGGCGCGCGTGATGCGCACGGTCTGGACGCTGGGGCGCCCCGCTCCCGCGCGGGAGGTCCACGACCGTGTGTTCCGGGAGCACGAGGTGGCGCACCTCACCGTGGTCACGGTGCTCAACAAGCTGGTGGAGAAGGGTCTGCTGATCCGGGAGAAGGTGGAGGGGATCTTCCACTACCGGGCCTGCTGGAGCGAGGAGGAGTTCCGCGTCTACGTGTCCCGGCGGCTCGTGGAGGGGATCCTTTCCTTCGAGCCCCTGGCGCTGGCGACTTCGTTCGTCGACGTCCTCGGGGAGCGGGACCCGGCGCAGCTGGCCGAGCTCCGGCGGCTGATCGACGAGCGCCTGCGGCGGGAGGACCCATGAGCGGCGGCGCGGTTCCCGCGGCCGCTCCACCGCTGCAGCGCAGGGAGCAGCGGCACCGCCGGGCGGTGATGGTCGCGATCTCCGCTCTCATCCTCCTGGGGATGAGCCCCATCCTGGGTCACCACCTCGGCAGCGGGATCGACCGCCTGCTGGCGGGAACCGACCACCTCGGGGCTCTGTGCCTGATCGCGCTCCACTACCTGCTCGACCCCGTCCACGACGGCTTCCACCTCCTGCTCCTGGCGGGGGTCTCGTACGCGACGTGGGACCGGATCCGTGCCGGGCGCACCCTGCGGCGCACGCTCGCGGCGCTCCCCTGGCGGGCACCGGCACCGGGCAGCGCGCTGGACTCCGCGGCGCGGGCGGCCGGTCTCGATCCCCTGCGCGTGCGCGTGGCTCCCAGACTTCCGGTGCCGGCGTTCACCGCGGGCTGGGTGTGGCCGCGGATCTTCGTCGCCCAGGAGCTCTCCTCGAGCCTGAGCCGGGAGGAGCTTGTCGCGGTGCTGATGCACGAGGGCGCACACGCCGCCCGGCGGGATCCGCTCCGGCTGTCCGTGCTCCGCTTCGTGGGCCACACGCTTTTCTGGATCCCGGTCCTGCGGCGGCTGGCTGAGGACTGTGCGGACGAGGCGGAGATCCGTGCGGACGACGATGCGGCCCGGGACCGGCCGCTCGTGCTGGCGTCCGCTCTCCTTGCGCTCGCCAGCTGGCGAGCGCCCGCCGTCGAGCCGTCGGTCGGCGTGGGAATCAACCGGCACGACCTCCTCGAGCGCAGGGTCCGCAGGCTCGCCGGACAGGAGGTGCATCCGGCAACGCACGTGACCCGGCGCTCGATCGCCGGCGCGTTCGCCATGCTCCTGCTGGTGTGGACGACCGGGACCGCGATGGCGCACCCGATGCCCACGGAGCACGGCGGCAGGATGCACTGCGACCACGACGGTTCGGCCTGGACGCACCTGTTCTGCCGTGGGGAGGTGCCCCTGATGAGGGACCCCGCCTGCCCGCACGAGCTTCGGTAGCGGACGGCCGGGGCGGCACGGCGGACCGGGCTCGGTGCTTGCAGTTGTTTTTTACGGTGAGTAAAATAACCACCCTGAGCGGTCCCCGGTCCGGAGTGCATCCACACAGGCGAAGAACGATGAACGAGAGATCGGGCCTGGTGCCGTCCCGGCGGCTGCTCTGCACCGTGGGTGCGGCCGCCGTGCTCGCGGCGCCCTCCGGGCCGCTCGCAGCGCAGACGGACTACTACAACACCGACGCGGGGCGCCCCGTGCTGATCGAGGACGCGTACCCGACCGAGCGCTACGCCTTCGAGCTCCAGCTCGCGCCGCTCCGCCTGGAGCGGGCCTCCGGGGGGGTGTACACCTGGGGGGTGGAGCCGGAGATCGCATACGGGATCCTCCCGCAGACGCACGTCGAGGTCGGCTTCCCCCTCGCCTGGGCCGACGCGGCGGGGTCTGCGGGAGAGTTCGGCCTGGGCGGAATCGACGTGTCGGTGCTCCACAACCTGAACGTGGAGACGTCCGGGCTGCCGGCGTTCGGGATCGCCGCGGAGGCGGTGCTCCCGGTGGGGAGCCATGCGCCCGACCGGCTGTACCCGTCGGTGAAGGCGATCGCCACCCGCACCTTCTCCTTCGCCCGCTTCCACGTGAACGGCCGCTACACCTTCGGGTCCGAGCCCGACCTTGCGGCCGGCGAGGAGGCGGAGGGGCTGGAGGAGGTCACCCGGTGGATGGCCGGCGTGGCCGTGGACAGGACGCTCCCGCTCCGGTCCATGCTCCTGATCGCGGACGTCTACGCCGAGCAGCCGCTGCACGACGAGGAAGAGGTGGAGTGGAACGCGGGGGCCGGGGTTCGCTACCAGTGGAGCCCCAGGCTGGCCGTGGATGCGGGAGTCGGTCGCCGGCTGACCGGAGAGCCGGGCTGGTTCGTCACCTTCGGCTCAGCGTACGCCTTCGCGGTCCGCTCCCTGATCCCCGTGCCGCTCCGGTAGGGGCGGACTTCCACGGATCCGTCCGACGACTTACCTGTGCGAGGCATCATCATGAAGCATCCGTCCCTGAGACGGGCCCTGTTCGGCGCGCTTGCCCTCGCGGTGGGCGGCGGCGTCGCGGCCGAGCCCCTGGGGGCCCAGTGGGTGCGGGAGAACGAGCAGTTCTACCTGCCCGCCAGCCACAACTGGAAGTTCCGCGACAACTACGTGAACGCGGACCGGCTGTTCAACGCCTTCGACTACGGGCACGCGATCCTCTACGAGGAGCTGTACACGAAGCCCGACGGGCCCGTGGAGCGCCTGGAGGAGAAGGAGTTCGACTTCCTCACCCGGAAGCTCCTGCTCAACCCGCCCCGGGTGCCGCTGGAAGAGGGGGCCATCGAGGTGGCGTATGCCAAGCTCGCCCCCGAAGTGAAGATGATGTTCCACTGGTCGCACCTGCTCCATCGCCAGGCCTACGACGTCTGGGCGGACGAGCGGCTCTCCCCGGAGGAGAAGGACGCCGCCATGGCGGAGGTGCTGGCCTACTACAAGAGCCGCCCCGACATCGCCTTCAGCTCCGTGCCCAAGAGCATGGAGATCATGGACGGCCAGTACTTCGGGCTCGCCTTCCGGCAGAAGTACCCGAAGTTCAACGGGCTGATCTGGGCGTACCACTGGCTCCAGGTGGGCCTCTACGAGCCGCTCGTGGTGAACGACAACGTCCAGGATCGGAAGGCGGGGGTGGACGCGACGGTCGGCCGCTTCTGGCAGATGATCGCCAACGCCCCGGAGAACATGCCGCACCTGATGCCGATGACGGCCGCGGTGGCGCCCGAGTTCTCGAAGCGGTACCCGGAGGTGGCGATCATCTTCGACAACCTCCACATGATGCACGACGTCGTCTCCGACATCCTCGTCTCCGAGAAGGTGCCCCGGAACCGGAAGCGGGCGGAGCTCCTGCGGCAGGTGGAGCTGTTCCGGAGCGACACCGCCTACGCCACCACCCGGGAGGAGTGGTTCGCGATGGCCGAGATGATGGGGGTCAACAACATGGGCGGCCGGGCGGTCGGCTTCCTGGCCGCGCTCCCCGAGCCCACCGTCCCCCGCGGCGCGTCCATGGCGGACATGGACCACTCGGCGATGGGTGGCATGCAGGGGATGCAGCACGGGAACGTGCAGCACGGCCAGCTGGGCGCGCAGCCGGTGGATCACTCGGCCATGGGTCATGCGATGCCCCGGGACACGGCGGGAGGACACGCGGGGATGCAGCACGGGGCGATGCCGGGGATGATGGGTTCCGAGCACATGCAGCGGATGCACGAGATGCACGTGCGCATGATGGCCGACCCCGTCATCCGTGAGCGGATCCGTAACGATCCGGAGCTGAGCCGGATGGAGGCGATGATGCCGTCCGGCCACTCCATGCCCGGCGCGGGCGGCGGGGTCGAGGCTTCGGACCGCGCGCAGGCGATGGACTTCATCGTGCGCCTGCTCTCCGACCCGGCGGTGGAAGCCCGGATCCACTCCGACCCGCAGCTGCACCAGCTCTGGGCCGATCCCGAGGTGCAGCGGCGGCTCGCGGAGCTGAGGAAGAACTCGCCGGCGGCCGCGCGGCCTGCGCCGGCGCACCGGCACTGAGAACTCGAGCCACGGGAATCGCATGCGCAAGCCAATGGCTCTGGGCCTGGCCCTGACGATGGCGGCGGTCGGCGGGTGCTCGGGCGGGGACGGGCAGTCCGATCCGCGCCCCGACCCGGTGGTCGTGGCTGATTCGCCCACGGCCCCCGCTGCCGCGGCCCCCCATGCCGGCCACGCGGTGGGGGATTCAGCCGCGGGAGCGGACACGACCGCCATGGGCGGGATGGACCACGGGTCCGCAGCGCCCGCGGCCGCTGCCGGCCACGCGGGGATGCCGGGGATGGATCATGGCGCAGCGGGTGGCCGGTCGACGGCGACCGCGGGGGGGATGGACCATTCCGCGCATGCGGCCGCGGGATCGGGACGCACGGCAGGCACGGCCGGGCAGCAGATGGACCACTCCCGGACAGGGCATTCCGCGGCGGCACGGCGGGGCGGGAGCGCTGCGGCGGACCACGCTCGGCATGGTGCCGCTGCTTCTCCGGCCAGCGGCCAGGCCGCGGCAGGGTCCCACGCGAGCATGGGCCACGCGCCGACGGCTGCGGAGGGCCGGCGGGACGCGTCGGCGGCTGCCGGTCACGCGCAGCATGGCCAGATTGCGAGCCGCACGGGGCAGTCGCGCCCGGCCGGGGCGGACCATTCACAGCATGCGACCGGTGCGGCGCGGGCGGGCGCCCCCCGGAGCGCGGCGCCGGCGCACCCGGACATGGGCCACTCCCCGGCCACGACGAATCCCCACGCGGGCCACGCGCAGGCCACGGGCGCCGGGCCCGGAGCACCCGCACCGGGCACGGACAGGCTGATGGCCCTGGTAGGGCAGCTGGTGCAGGACAGCGTGGTCCAGCGCCGAATCCGGCAGGACCCGGTCCTGCGCGAGCAGTGGCAGGATCCAGGCGTTCGCCAGGTCATCCTCCGGCGCCCGTAGCGCCGACACGAAGTCCCTTCGCGACCCGAGGGGCGGGTGCCGAACCCCCGGTGCCCGTCCCTTCATTCCTGAGGGCCCGATGAGAACGGTCTCGTCTCACTTCGGGGGGAGGCGCTCGTCGTGGGCGGCGCTGCTGACGCTCCTTCTCCTGGTCCCGGCGCAGGCGCTCGCCCATACTGCGCTCCGGAGCTCGTCTCCAGCGAACGGCGCGCACCTGGGCGAGGTGCCGCGGGAACTCCGGCTGCGCTTCAACGAGCCCGTCGAGCTTGCCCTCGCCCGCATCGCGCTGGTCGGGCCCGAAGGCGCAGAAGCCACGCTCGGAGAGCTGCAGAACGCACCCGACTCCGCGACCGTCGTGGTGGCCCCCATCGAGGGGCCGCTCTCGGCCGGCACCTACACGGTACGATGGCAGATCGCGGGTGCGGACGGCCACCCCGTGCGCGGCGAGTACACCTTCATGATCTCGCCGGGCGCGCGGGGCCTCGCCGCCGGTCCCGGCCCTGCCGCTCCCGGGCAAGCTGCGCCTCCGGCCGGGCATCACCATGATCCCACGTCCTTTCCCACGGGCGAGGGCTTCGACGCGAACTCGCCCCTATACGTCGCGGTCCGCTGGCTCACCTTCGTCGGGCTGCTGGGCGTGGTCGGCGCGGTCGCCTTTCGGCTCCTGGTTCTCCCTCTGGCCGGCCGGCGCCCACTCTCGACCGCGCCCATGCTGTACGATTCCGCGAGCCGGCGCGCGGCCCACGTGGGGCTGTGGATGGCCGTCGTGGTCGCGGTCGCGGCAGCGCTGCGGCTCTTCGCGCAGTCGTACGCGCTGCACGGCGCCGGCGGGGCGTGGAACCCCGGACTCCTCGCCGCCCTCCTATCCCGGACGACGTGGGGGTGGGGATGGCTGCTCCAGGCCGGAGGGGTGGTGCCGGCCCTGGCCGGCTTCGCGGGGGCGGCACGCGGGGCGCGCGCGGGGTGGGTCACCGCTGCCGCCGGCGCGCTCGCGCTCTCCTTCACGCCGGGCCTCTCCGGGCACGCTGCGGCCTCGCAGGAGCTGGCACCCGTGGCGATCCTCGCGGACGGGCTCCACGTGCTGGGCGCCGGTGGGTGGCTTGGAAGTCTCCTCCTGGTGATGGTCGCCGGCGTACCCGCGGCGATGCGCCTCGGACACGCCGCACGAGGAAAGGCCGTCGCGGATCTCGTAAACGGGTTCTCCCCCACGGCACTCCTCTTCGCCGGGATCGTCGTGGCCACGGGGGTGTTTGCCGCCTGGCTCCACCTGGGGTCCGTCGCAGACCTGTGGGAGCGCGGCTATGGCCGAACGCTCCTGCTGAAGCTTGGCGTCCTGTCCGTGGTCTTCGGCACCGGAGCCTACAACTGGCTCAAGGTGAGGCCGGCGCTGGGCTCCGAGGAGGCGGCGGGCAGGCTGCGGCGCTCGGCCGCGCTGGAGCTAGCCGTCGGCGTCCTGGTCCTCGGGATCACCGCGGCGCTGGTCGCCACCTCCCCCGCTGTGGAGATGGACGTGACAGAGCAGTCGGGCGGAGACTCGGTCGCGGCCGCGGAACCGCATCCCTGAGCGTGCCCGAGCAAGATGCCGTGCCTGAGGCACAGAGATCCTTCCCATCCGAGGAGAGGTGCATGAAGAGCTCACGTAAGGCGGGAGCGGCACGGACGATCGCTGTGGCAGCGGGCCTGTTCCTGATCACGGCCACCGCGGCGGCGCACGACTTCTGGCTCGTCCCGAACGCGTTCGTGATCACCCCCGGAAACATCCTCGAGGTTCGTGGGCAGACCAGCAGCCGCTTTCCGACGAGCGAGGGGGCGGTCGCTCCGGACCGGGTGGCCGACGCGCGAATCATCGACGCGTCGGGGGCGACCCCGCTGCGCGACCTTTCCGTCGCGGAGAAGTCGCTTCTCATCCGGGAGCCCGTGCGGACACCCGGGCAGAAGATCGTGGCGGTCACCACCAGGCCACGCTCCGTGCGAGAGTCCGCGGAGGGATTCAGGCACTACCTGGTCGCCGAGGGCGCCCCGGAAGCGCTGGAGCGGTACCAGCGGGAGGGAAAGCTCCCCACCGACAGCATCACCCGGCGCTATGCCAAGTACGCGAAGACCCTGGTCGAGGTCGGCCGTGGAGGCCCGCGTGCGTTCGACAAACCGGTGGGTCACCCGCTCGAGTTCGTTCCGCTGTCGGATCCAGCGGCGCTGCGGGCCGGCGACACGTTGGGCGTACGTCTCCTCTTCCGGGGTCAGCCCCTGCCCGGCATCAAGGTTCACGCGAGCGGGGTCCCGGCCGGGCCCGGTCTGTCTCCAGAGGCCGCGGCCGGTCAGGCGCAGGAGGTCACGGCCCTGACCGACGAGCTCGGTATCGCACGGATCCCGGTGAGTCGCGGCGGGCTCTGGAACGCGCGCACCCTCCACATCGAGCCCGCCCAGCCCGGGTCCGGAGCGGACTGGGATACGCACTGGTCTCCCTCGTCTTCAGCGCGGCCGGGAGGATGGTGACCGGCTCCGCTCCCTCCGCAGGTGCTCCGGGCGTGCTCGGCACGCCCGTACCGGGAGCGGCATCGGACTCGGCCGAGGTCGCCGGCGTGGTGGATCGGTTCCACGACGCGCTCGCCGCGGGGGACACCGCGGCCGTGCTGCGACTGCTCGCCCCCGACGTGGTGGTCCAGGAGAGCGGAGGCGTGGAGACGCTCAGCGAGTACCGCTCCCACCACCTCCCCGGCGACATGGCGTTCGCGCGGGCCGTCAAACGGGATCGCTCTCCGATCCGGGTAGCCGTGAACGGCGACGTGGCCTGGGCGACGTCCACCAGCACCACGATTGGGGAGTACCACGGACGCGCGATCAACTCGCAGGGGGCGGAGTTGATGGTGCTACGGCGGGACCCGGAGGGGTGGAGAATCGTCGCGATTCACTGGTCGTCGCGCGCACGGAGGTCATGACCACGGTCGTTGTGCAGGCCGGCGCACCGCGCTGGTCCTCGCACACGGAACTCATAGCCCGAGCGGGTACCGCTCGCTTCTCCTGCGGAGGCCATCCGTACCGCTCAAGTGAGCTGACGATGAACGAACCAGACGACCAGCGGCGGCAGAACCATCCACTGGAGGAGCGGCAGGATCCCCGTTCCTAGAAGCGGGAGGGTGGGCATCGACTCCGCGTAGGCCCAGCGACCCCACACCTCGGTCGCGAGCCACTCGACGGCGAACGTGATCGCCACACCCACGGCCGTGAACCCCGCCACTTCGCCCCACGTCGGGCGAAGGATCCAGGCCCGCGAGCGAGCCGCCGCCACGGCCCAGAATCCCACGAGGGCGATCCCTGCGTCCCCGAGAGTCGCGCGGGTGCAGAGCCGCACCGCATCCCAGTGCGGTGCAGCCGCCATTCCCTCGAAGAAGGGCACCTGCCAGAACTCCCAGACGAAGTTGAGCAGGAAGGCGAAGATCGCGACGTTCACCTCCGGGAGGCCCGTGATCCCGGGACCGGGCCCGCGGGTGAGCGTGCGCATCTGCTCCTCCCGCGGCGATCCCATGCGCTCAGGCCCGTGCGGGGTCGAACGCCTTCAGCCGGAGGCTGTTGAGCACGACGCTGATCGAGCTGAACGCCATCGCCGCGCTCGCGATGATCGGGCTCAGGAGAAGCCCGAAGAACGGGTACAGGAGACCCGCTGCGATCGGGATCCCGAGCACGTTGTAGGCGAAGGCCCAGAAGAGGTTCTGACGGATGATCGCCATCGTCTTCCGAGAGAGCGCGATCGCGGTCACCACGCCGTTCAGGTCTCCACTGATCAGCGTGATGTCGCTTGCGGCGATCGCCACGTCGGTGCCGGTCCCGATCGCGATCCCGACGTCCGCCTGGGCCAGGGCGGGCGCGTCGTTGATCCCGTCGCCCACCATCGCCGTGACGCCCTTCTGCTGCTGAAGGCGCTGTACTTCCCTGGACTTGTCGGCCGGGAGCACGTCCGCGATCACCCGGTCGATGCCCACCTGGCGGGCAATCGCCTCCGCAGTCCTCCGGTTGTCCCCGGTGAGCATGGTGACCTCGAGCCCCAGGTCGTGCATCCGGCGGATCGCCTGAACCGACGTCTCCTTGATCGGGTCCGCCACCGCGATGACCGCGGCCAGTGCGCCGCCGATGCCCACGAACATCGGAGTCTTCCCCTCTTCGGCCAGACGGGTGGCCTCCCTCTCCAGGGAGGTCGCCTCGATCCCGGACTCCTGCATCAGCTGAAGGTTGCCGATCCGCACCTCCCGGCCGTCCACATCGGCCCGAGCGCCACGGCCGGCGATTGCCTCGAAGCCACTCGCGTCCGAGAGAGCGATCCCTCGCTGTTCCGCAGTCCAAACGATGGCTTCTCCCAGCGGATGCTCCGAGGCACGTTCCAGGGAGGCGACCCGCTGCAGCATCTCTTCTTCGCTGACGTCCGCGCCTGGTGCCATGACGATGTCCGTCAGTGCCGGTCTGCCTTCCGTGATCGTACCCGTCTTGTCGAGCACCACGTTGCGGATCTCGTGCGCCTTCTCGAGCACGTCCCCGCCCTTGATCAGGACTCCGTTCTCGGCACCCCGCCCGGTCCCGACCATGATGGCGGCGGGCGTGGCGAGTCCCATCGCGCACGGGCACGCGATGATGAGGACGGTTACCGAGGAGACGAGGGCGAAGAGGAACGCGGGCGCGGGGCCGAAGTCGAACCAGATCACGAACGTCGCAACCGCCAGGGCGAGCACGACGGGCACGAAGACCGCGTTCACCTTGTCCGCGAGCGCCTGGATGGGTGCTTTCGATCCCTGCGCCTCCTCGACCAGGCGGACGATCTGGGCGAGCGCGGTGTCCTTGCCCACCTTGGTGGCTTCGAAGCGGAAGGCCCCGGTCGTGTTGATCGTGGCCCCGATGACCTCGTCGCCTGGCTTTTTCGAGACCGGGACGGGCTCTCCGGTGAGCATGGACTCATCCACCGCGCTCTCCCCCTCCACGACCACCCCGTCCACCGGCAGCTTCTCCCCGGGACGTACCACCACCACGTCGCCGATCACCACCTCTTCGATCGGGACGTCCTCTTCCCGCCCCTCCCGCACGACGCGAGCGGTCTTCGCCTGGAGGCCCATCAGCTTCTTGATCGCCTCCGAGGTCTGCCCCTTCGCCTTCGCTTCGAGCATCTTGCCCAGGAGGATGAGCGCGATGATCAGGATCCCGGCCTCGTAGTAGACCTCCGCGGGAATGCCGGCCCGGATGAACAGGTCGGGCGCGACCGTCACGACCGCGGAGTAGGCGAAGGCTGCTCCAGTGCCGATCGCGATCAGCGTGTTCATGTCCGCCACGCGGTGCTTGAAGCTCGACCACGCGCGGGTGTAGAACTGCGCTCCTGCCCAGAAGATCACCGGCAGCGACAGCGCGAGGAGTGACCAGCGGATCACCCCGCGGTCCATCTGGTAGAGCCAGGGGAAGATGGCTCCCAGGCCGCGGTTCAGCGGAGCGACAGTGCGCATGAAGACGTCTCCCTCCATCGCCATCCCGTGCTCCATCAGCGGCATGGAGGCGATCATCGCGATGATCCCGATGATCATGCTCACCCAGAACTTCCGCTGAAGGTCCCGGTACTCCCTCAGCCGGGTGATCCGCTCGCGCTGCTCGGGGTCCTCCTCCTCGATCGCCTCGGCCGGCTCGTAGCCGGCCTCCCGGATGGCCTGGTGGAGATCCGCGATCCGCGTGATGCCGGGGACGTAGTCTACGTAGGCCTCCTCGCTGGCGAGGTTGGCCGTTGCGGAGAGGACGCCGGGGACCTGGTGGAGCAGCTTCTCGATCCGCTCCACGCCGGCCGCCATCGCCAGCCCCTGGATCCCGATGTGGATGCGGGCGACCCGGGCGTCGTAGCCGGTGTCCCGGATCACCCGGACGGCATCCTTGACCCCGCACTGCGCGGGGTCGTACTCCACCGTGGCGCGTCCGGTGGCGTAGTTCACGTTCGCCTTCTGCACCCCGGGAGACTTCTGGAGATTCCGCTCGATCCGGTTGGCGCACGCGGCGCAGTGCATCCCTGAGACTGGGACGGTGATCCGCTCCCCGCGCTCATGGGTCTCGACCCCGCTGCTCGTGCCGGCAGTCTGGCTGGCTGTGCTCATGTTCTCCCGTTCGTGCTGGGCTCTACGAGGAGCTTCCCGCGGAGCATCCCCATGCCGCAGGTGAAGACGTATTCCCCGGCCTCCTCGGGCGTGAACTCGACCGGCGTGGTCTGGAAGGCAGGCAGGCGCTTCCGGATCCCGAAGTCCCCGAAGACGATCTCCTCCGAGCAGTCCGCCGTCTCGTTGCGGTGGAAGTCGAGCCGCACTGGACGACCTGCCTCGACCACGATCAGGTCGGGGGTGTAGCCGCCCTTCACCTGCACCTCGATTTCCTGGACCCCGTCGTCCGAGGCCGAGGCGCGCACGCGCTCGCCTTCGCTCCAGAAGAAGTACCAGAAGATCAGCACGATCAGTACGACTCCACCGATCGTAACCACGATTTCAGCCAGGGTCATCATCGAGTGCTCCAGATGGGGTGAATCATGCGCGACGGCGGCGTACCGAGTCCACGATCAGGTGACGAAGACGCCGAGCAGCCCGAGCATGGCGAGGAACTGGGCGGCCATCATCGCCATCATGCTCATCATCCCTCCCATCATCTCACCGCCACCCATCATTCCGCCTGCGCCGTTCCGCCGCCCATCGTGGCGCCTTCCGTCATCCGGGCCGTCGAGGGGAGCATCGCCAGACCCGCGACGGCCCAGACGATCACCAGCCCTCCCATGATCCAGAGCACCGTCCGCAGTGGCCCGGTTACCATGGCGTAGCTCCCCTCGGCGGTGGGTTCGGCCTTACGCCGCGATTTTGCGGCACTCTTCGGCCGAGCGGCGGCACGCTTCCGCGCAGCGCCGCATCATCTCCCCCTCGTACTTCTCGCACTCGGCGGCGCACCGATCGCAGGTCTCCGCCACCGCGCGGCAGAGTTCCGCCACGTTCTCGCTCCCACGGGCCAGGACGATCACGGCCGAGACGCACAGCTCGGTGGTGTCGCGGCACAGGCGGATACAGTCGAGCCTCTCCTTCACGTCCTCCGAGCGCAGACACCCTTCCGCGCAGACCTCGCATGCGATCACGCACTGCACGCACGCTTCGATGCAGTCATGGTACCGCTCGGCTCCGGTCCCCTTCAGGTAGGTACCCAGTTCGATGGCTGCCATGTCGTCTCTCCTTGAGAAGTGTGTGGTTGTGCTTCCGGCCCGCCTTCTCCCCGCTCAGGTGGGGCCCTCGCCGAAGGCGTCCAGGATCGGGCAGTCATCCAGCGATCCACTGCCCTCACAGGCGCCGATCAGCTTCAGGAGCGTGTCCCGCATCCGCTGCAGGTCCTCCATCTTCTGCTGGATCTCAGCGACCTTCGCCTCCGCCCTGGCTTTCACATCCGCCTTGCTCGCGCCTGGCGCGATGCGCAGGCTCATCAGGTCCTCGATCTCCTTCAAGCTGAACCCCAGGTTCTGCGCTCCGCGGATGAAGCGGATGCGCGCCACCGCTTCGGGCGGGTACCGGCGGTGCGATGTGCCCTGCCTCAGTGGTTCTTCGACCAGCCCTTTTCGGTGATAGAAGCGAACCGTCTCGACGCCTACCCCTGCCGCGTCGGCGACTTGTCCGATGGTCAGCGACTCCATGCACCCTCCGGTACAGTGTAACACCCGTACTATGGTACGGAATCAAGCCCGCTAAAAGATGGGGCATAAAGCTTGCCAAACCCTTGTAGCTAAAGGGTCTTCATAAATCCTTCACAATCGAAGGGTTGCCACCGGAGGCTGATCGCGGTTAGATTTGTCCTCATGATGACCCGGATTCGCCTCTTCGCCGCGCTCTTTGCGCTCATCGCCCTCTCCCTCGCGGGAGCCGGGGCGCTGTGGGCGTCTACGTGCGCGTCGGGCATGGATTCGGGTACGGTTTCGGCGGCCGACTCCATGGCGGACGACCGCGGCGTCGAGATGGCGCCGATGATGGATGCGGATCGTTCCGAGGACACGCAGCCCACGCATCCGGAAGGTCCGCAGTGCCCGATGGCGTCCGCGGCGGCCTCGGGTGTCTGCTCGACCGTGGCCACGGTTCCTGCCGAGGCCCCTGATTTCACCGCGCTCTTGCCCGAGGGCGCGATTGTTCCGCTTTCTGCCTCTCAGACGCGCGACCTGCTTCTGGTCTCCGCGTTCTTCCGCCCTCCCAGGGCGTAATCCCTCGCGTTCCGGGTCTCCCCGGCACGCACCTCCAGCACAGACGCTGAAGTTCACTCGGGGCTGATGCCCTGAGTGGTCACGGCTCCTCGGGGACTCCTCACGCCCAGATGCGTGGGACCTGGGGCGCCAGGGATAACGCTACTCGGAGACCGAAAATGACCAAGACCACACGCCGTTTCTCGATCCTGTTCGGCCTGTTCGCACTCCTTGTCACCGTCGCCGGCGTAGTCTACGCCCAGGGGCGCCAGGGAGGGATGATGGGTGAGATGATGTCGATGATGCAGGACTGTCCGATGATGAAGTCCATGCAGCAGGGCCCCGCGGCCGCACTCCAGCACGAGCAGGAGCTGGGGCTCACCGCCGATCAGGTCCAGCGCCTGGAGGCGCTCCAGAAGAGTGCCCATCCCGGACACATGCAGATGATGGGGCAGATGCAGGCCATTCATCAGGAGATCGCGAAGGCGACCGAGGGGGAGCGCTTCGACGAGGCCGCCGCCCGCACAGCCTTCGGCCGCATGGGTGCCATGCACACCGAGATGGGTGTCGCGATGCTCCGCACCCGTCACCAGACGCAGCAGATCCTGACCGCGGAGCAGCGTGAGAAGCTCTCCAAGCTGGGTGGCGGGATGATGGGGATGCACGGGATGATGGGCGGGATGGACATGAAGGACTGCCCGATGATGGGCGGGGGAATGAACGGGATGCACATGGAGCGCTCCGGTAGCTAACCCCCGTCACGCGACGGCCGGACCTCTCTGGAGGTCCGGTCCCATCGGGGGATGAACGACGGGGACGGCGCAGAAGTCCCAGGGCAAGGACCACGGCTGGTTCGCCGGCTTCGCGGGCCCTCCTGGCAGGGCGCCGGAGGTGGTGGTCGTTGCGATCGTGGAGCACGGGCTGCATGGCAGCGACGTGGCGCCGATCGCGGCGAAGGCGGCCGAGTACTACCTCGACAAAAAGCACGGCCTGCCCATCGACCGCGCGCCGACGCTGATCGAGCGGCTGCAGTCCGGGCGCACGAGCTGGGCGGACTTCTAAGCTGGAGGGGCGCGGATGATCACGCACGAAGAGCATCGCCTGGCCGGCGAGATGGAGGTACCCCGCCGCCTCCACTCGCACGTGGTCTGGCACTGGAGAGCCTCGCTTCTCCTGGGCGCAGCTGTGCTTGTCGGCGCGCTCCTCCTGCTGGATCGCCTCGCCGATGCGTACGTCCCGGCGGTGCTGCTTCCCGTGGTGGTGGGACTCGCGCTCGTCACCGTGTGGGTATGGCCGCCGCTGGAATACCGGAGCTGGACTTATCAGGTACGGGAGCATCAGCTCTGGGCGCAGCGTGGCGTGCTCTCCCGTACGACGAGCGTGATTCCCTACGTCCGGATCCAGCACGTGGATACGCGCCAGGATCTCGTCGAGCGCGCCCTCGGGCTCGCCCGGGTCGTCGTTTTCACTGCGGGGATCCGCGGGGCGGAGCTCGTCGTTCCGGGTCTGCCCGCCAATGAGGCGGAGCAGCTTCGGGATCGGCTCGCCGAGCTGGCCGGCGTCGAGCATGCCGTCTGAGCTGGCTCCTTTGGATGCTCCGGCTCCCATGGGCCGGGCGAAGGGGCTGCACCCGCTCACGTTGCTCTTCGCGGCGCTCGACGAGGGACGGGCGCTGGCGCTTCCCGCCCTTGCGGGTGGCGCGTGGGCGGCCGGCGGCCACATGGCGCGGATGCTCGTGTGGGTGCTGGTCCTCCTCGTGATCCCGGCCGTGATCTGGGCCGTGGCGGCGTACCTGGCGTTCCGCTATCAGGTCACGGGAGCCAGCCTGGTCCTGGATTCGGGCGTATGGCGCCGCCAGCACCGGGTGATACCGCTGGCCCGAGTCCAGAACATCGACCTGAAGCAGAGCGCCCTGCAGCGTGTGCTCGGGGTCGCAGAAGTCCACGTGGAGACGGCGGGCGGGGACTCGAGCGAGGCCGCCCTCTCCGTGCTCGGCATCCGGGAGGCGGAGGCGCTTCGAGCGCACCTGTCGGCCCTCCGGGTCGAGGCTGCAAACGTCGAGGAGCAGGAGCGCACCCTGGTGGCTCGGCTTTCCACGCGGGATCTCCTGTTGACGGGCGCCACCGCGAACGAGGCCGGGATCATCGCCGCGCTGCTGATCGGGGCCGCGCAGCTCGCCTCCGAGCTGCAGCTCGACCTCCCGCTGCCCGGCGTCGATTGGCCCGCTCTGGTCCTCGAGCAGTCCACGGGCGCACTGGTCCGGGGAGTCGTCGTGGTCGGACTCGCTCTCCTGCTTCTTGCCTGGGCCTTCTCGGTCCTCGGAGCGGTGCTCAACTACGCGGGATTTACTCTGGAGCGTGCGGGACCGGAGCTTCACAAACGATACGGATCGCTGGTCCGGCGCGAGGCGACCGTGCCCCTGGAGCGCGTACAGGTGATCCGGATCGAGGAGTCGCTGTTGCGGCGCCCGCTGGGTCTGGCGGCGTTCAAGATCGAGACGGCGGCAACAGCACCGGGCAAGGGGCAGCATCGTGGGGCCGAAGCCTTTCTTCCCCTGGCCCGGGCAACGGAGGCGAGCCGGCTCGTGGCCGAGGTGTTCGAAGGAATCGATTACGACACGCTCCAGTTCCGTCCGGTCGATCCCCTGGCCCGGCGGCGTGCGTTCGTCCGGTACTCGCTTGCGCTCCTGGTGCTTACGACGCCGCTCGTTGCATTCGCCGGCGCGAGGGGGCTCTGGGCCCTGGCTCTGCTTCCGGCGGCATATGCTGCGGCGCACCTGCACTACCGCAGCCTCGGGTATGCTGTCTCAGCCGGATTCATCGCGGCCCGGGGCGGGTGGCTGAACCGCGTCACATGGGTAATTCCCTTGCGCCGGGTGCAGACCCTGCATGAGAGCGCAACGGTCTTTCAGCGCCGTCATGGGCTCGCGACGGTGGTCGTGGATACGGCCGCCGGCGGAGCTCGGGTCCCGAATCTCCGCGCAGAGGCGGCTCGGGAACTGCTCGATCATCTTGCGGAAGGCGTTGTGCACCCACCGGGATCCGAGGCTCACCTTGCTTGACTGGAAGGTGGAGTGTACTCGCCCGTCTCCGACACCACAGGACAAGTCTGTGTCGGGCAACTTCGACCCGCTTGCGGGTATTCAAGCGTAGAATGAAACGTTCTCGTCCGATCGCTGCGCTCTTCGCGAGCTTCTTCGTCCTCCACCTCATGTTGGTGGGCGGGTTCGCGCGTGCGCTTGGGCCATCGGGCGACATGTCCAGCATGGGCATGATGGAGATGGCGTCCGAAGTCTCCGCGAGCGCGGCGGCGGCCGACGCCGGATCCACGACCTCCGACGAAGCCCCCTGCCCGGACCGGGCTCCCTGCGGCATGCCGGGGATGCCTGGACAGTGCCCGTCTGCGGCCTCGTGCGTACTGGCGGTCTCTGCGCCTACGCATGCGACCGCGCTCGACCTCTCGGCGCCCCGCCAGTCCCCGTCGGTCGCATCCTCTCAGCTTCCGCACACCCGCACGTCCCCTCCGGAGCTCCCCCCTCCGCGGGCGTAGTCCAACACAAGACAACCGTTTTGTGATCCGCTGATCCTGCGCTCTTCCGGGCCAGGAACATCGGGACATGCGTACACGCTTCGGCATCGGCCGAGCGAGCGCATGCCATTGGACACACCCAAGGAACCATGATCCCGACTTCTTCCGCTCCGTCCGCGGTGGAGCATCCCGGGCGTGCCCGCCCGGCAGCCCCAGCGCTTGCACGCGTGTTTCTGCCCGCCCTCTTCGCGCTGCTTGCGAGCGCCGGCGGTGCGTACGCACAGTCCACCACTGCGAGCTCGCCGCCTCCGGCCGCGGGTGCCCCGCAGAGCCTGGAGGGGCTGATCTCGCACGCCCTCTCGGTTCACCCCTCGATCCGCGCTGCCCGCGACCGGGTGGATGCGGCCCAGGCCGCCGTCCGCCCCGCGGGTGCGCTCCCCGACCCGATGCTGGGCGTGGGCGTGATGAACGTCCCCGTCAGCGGGCGCGATCGGGAGGACATGACCTCCATGACCATGGCGACGGTCGGGGTCGGCCAGACGATCCCCTACCCCGGCAAGCTGAGGCTGCGGCGTCGCGTCTCGGAACTGGAGCTCGCGGCCGCCGAGGCGCGTCTCGAGGCGGCGAGGTGGGCCGTCCGGCAGGAGGTGACCGACGCATACGCGGATCTCGCGTTCGTGGACCGGGCGCTGGAGATCGTCGGGCGCAACGAGAAGCTCCTGGCCAACTTCACCCGGGTCACGGAGTCCCGCTACGGCGTGGGGGTGGGGAACCAGACGGACGTGCTGAAGGCGCGCGTAGAAGCCGCCCGGCTCGCCGAGGAGGCGGTCGACCTGACCGAGCGTCGGCGGGCCGCCCTTGCCCGCCTGAATGCGGCCCTGGACCGGCCGAGTGACGCGGCCGTGCCGGAAGCCACGATCCCCGAGCGCATCGCTCGGGCGGCGGTCGCGGACAATGCAAAGGACATCCGCTTCGCCTCGGCCGCGCTCGGCTCGCGGGCGGCGAACTCCCCCCTGCCTCCCCTCGCGGAGCTCCAGGAGGCCGCGGTCCGCCAGAACCCCGCGATTCGCGCGCACCAGGCGATGATCGATGCGCAGGCCGCGCGGGTGGAGCTGGCGCGCAAGGAGCACCTGCCCGACTTCGACGTCTCGGTCCAGTACGGGCAGCGCAGCGGCGCCTCCGACGTGGTCTCGGCCATGGTGTCCATCCCGGTCCCCCTCAGGAAAGGCCAGCGCCAGGATCTTCTGGTGAAGGAGGCCGAGGCCGAGCTGTCGGCGCTCCAGGCCGAGCACCACGAGCGGGCGAACGAGATCCGATCGGCCGTCGCGAGCGCGTACGCCGACATGGAACGGGATCGGGCCCAGCTCGCGCTCTACGTGAAGTCCATCATCCCGCAGGGACGCGCCGCGTTGGAGTCGGCGACGGCTTCCTTCCAGGTGGGCCGGGTGGACTTCCTGACGCTGCTGGAGAACCAGACCACGCTCTACAACTACGAGACCGCCTACTACGGCGCCCTGACCCGCTTCGCCGAGCGCCTGGCGGAGCTGGAGCGCACCGTCGGCGAGGAGATCCTGAAATGACCCTGATCGAGACGCGCAACCGCTTCGTCGCCTGGACGAAGCGCCCTCTCGGGCTGGTCGTCACGACCGCCTCCATCCTCCTGATCGCCTTCGGCGCCTTCACGCTCTTCGGCGACCGCTCGGACGCCAGGGCGGAGGCGCCGACCGGGAAGGGTGAGATGGCCGGGATGGAGGGGATGGACATGGGCGGCATGGACATGAGCTCGGACGGATCGGTCCGGCTCACCGCCAGCCAGATCCGGCAGTTCGGCATCACCTTCGGGACCGCCGACCAGCGAACGCTCGAGGACGCGGTCCGCACGGTCGGGATCGTCAACTTCGACGAGACGCGCCTCGCGCAGGTCGCGCCGAAGTTCGGGGGGTTCGTGGAGCGGCTCTACGTCGACTTCACCGGGAAGCCCTTGCGAGCGGGTCAGCCCCTGGTCGAGATCTACTCGCCCGAGCTGGTCGCCGCGCAGGAGGAGCTGCTGCTCGCGGCCGGGCTCGACGCGAGCCTGGGCGAGAGCTCGGTTCCGGGCGTGTCCGCGGGCCGCTCCAACCTGGCCGAGGCCGCGATCCGGCGGCTTCGGCTCTGGGACATCTCCGACGCCCAGATTCGGCAGATCCTGCGCACGGGGAAAGTCCGGCGCACGCTGACGCTCCACGCCCCGGTCTCGGGCGTGGTGATCGAGAAGCCGGTCGTGCGGGGTCAGGCCGTGCAGGCCGGGCAGATGCTCTACACGATCGCAGATCTCTCCGAGGTGTGGGTCGAAGCGGAGATCCGGGAGGCGGACGCGGGGAGCGTTCGGGAGGGATCGGCCGCCACCGTCGAGCTGGCCGCGTTCCCGGGCCGCCCGATCCAGGGGCGGGTGGAGTACGTGTATCCGACGCTGCAGAGCGAGGCACGGACGCTGAAGGCGCGTGTCGCGATCCCCAACCCGGGCGAACGTCTGAAGCCGGGCATGTACGCGACCGTGCGCCTCTCCTCGCCCTCCCGGTCCGCGCTCACCGTCCCCAGCTCCGCCGTGGTCCACACCGGGGATCGTGCGGTCGTGTTCGTGGACATGGGCCAGGGGAAGCTGATGCCGGAAGAGGTGGAGGTCGGGCGCGTGGCGGGCGACTTCACCGAAATCCTCGCGGGCGTCGAGCCGGGCCAGCGGGTCGTCACTTCGGCCCAGTACATCCTCGACTCCGAGAGCAACATGGCCGAGGTGATGAAGTCGATGATGGGAATGATGGGCGAGGGCATGGACACGGGCGGGATGGAAGGCATGGACATGGGTGGGATGGACATGTCCGGCGGCTCCGTGCAGGGGATGGAGATGAAGGGCGCGGACATGAAGGGGATGAAGATGCCCGCGAAGAAGGAGTAGGCGGCCATGCTCAAGCGAATCATCGAATGGTCGGTCCACCACCGGGTGATCGTGCTGCTCGGCACCCTGGCTCTCATCCTGGGTGGATTCTGGGCGCTGCTGAGAACCCCGGTGGACGCGGTCCCCGACCTCTCGGACGTGCAGGTGATCGTCATGACCGAGTGGCCGGGGCAGGCACCGGAGCTCGTGGAGGACCAGGTCACGTACCCGCTTTCCAACGAGATGCTCAAGGTCCCCGGGACCAAGTACGTGCGCGGGACCAGCCAGTTCGGGCGCTCCTCGGTGATCGTCGTCTTCGAAGATGACGTCGACCTGTACTGGGCACGCAGCCGGGTGCTGGAGTACCTCAACAGCGTCCAGAGCCAGCTCCCCGAAGGGGCCATGACCATGATGGGCCCGGACGCCACCGGAGTGGGCTGGGTGATGCAGTACATCCTGGCAGATACCTCCGGGGCGCTGAACCTGGCCCAGCTCCGCTCCATCCAGGACTGGACGGTGCGGCCCGCGCTCACGGCCGTCGAGGGCGTGGCGGAGATCGCTGCGCTGGGCGGCTTCGAGAAGCAGTACCAGATCGAGGTCGATCCCTCCAAGCTGCTGGCCTACAACGTCCCGATCTCGCAGGTCGTCAAGGCCGTGCGCGAGTCGAACCAGGACGTGGGCGGCCGCGTGCTGGAGATGGGCGGTACCGAGTACGTGGTCCAGGGGCAGGGGCGGTTCGAGAGCCTGGACGACATCCGCTCCGTCGCGCTCGGCGTGGGTCCGGGCGGGGTGCCGATCACGGTCGGCGACGTGGGGCGGGTACAGCTCGGCCCCGAGATCCGGCGCGGGATCGCGGACCTGAACGGGAAGGGTGAGGTCGTCACCGGCTGGGTGGTGATGCGATACGGCGAGAACCCGCTCGACGTGATCGAGGGCGTCAAGGCGAAGATGGCCGAGCTGGAGAGCGCCCTCCCGCCCGGGGTCACCTTCGTGGAGGGCTACGACCGCTCCGGGCTGATCGAGGAGGCGATCCACACGCTGCAGGAGAAGCTGGTGGAGGAATCGATCGTGGTCGCGCTCGTGACCATCATCTTCCTCCTGCACGCCAGCAGCGCGCTAGTGGCGATCGTGACGCTCCCCATCGGGATCCTGATGGCCTTTGTGGCCATGCACTTCCTGGGGCTGAACGCCAACATCATGAGCCTGGGCGGGATCGCGATCGCGGTCGGCGCGATGATCGACGCGGCGATCGTGATGGTGGAGAACCTCCACAAGCACGTGGAGCGCAACGACCGGGCGGGGAAGCCGAAGGACCACTGGGAGCTGGTGGTCGAGGCCTCCAAGGAGGTCGGCCCGGCGCTCTTCACGTCCCTGCTGATCATCACGCTCAGCTTCCTGCCCGTTTTCGCGCTGGAAGCACAGGAGGGTCGCCTCTTCAAGCCGCTGGCGTGGACCAAGACGCTCTCCATGGCGGCGGCCGCGCTGCTGTCGATCACCCTGGTTCCGGTGTTGATGGGGCTCTTCATCCGGAAGGGGGTCAAGCCCGAGGCTCGGAACCCGGTCAACCGCTTCCTGATCCGCGTGTACCGGCCGGTGATCCACTTCGTCTTCCGCTTCCGCTGGCCGACCATCGGGGCGGCGGTCGCCGTGCTCGCGGTCACCGTCCTGCCGTGGAAGCGGCTGGGGAGCGAGTTCATGCCGCCCCTGAACGAGGGCGCGATCATGGACATGCCCTCGCTCTTTCCGGGCGTGGGAACCGGGCAGGCGAAGCAGATCCTACAGCAGCGGGACGCGGCGATGGCGTCGATCCCTGAGGTGGAGATGGTGCTGGGCAAGGTCGGCCGCGCCGAGACGGCGACCGACATGGCCCCGATGTCGATGATCGAGTCGATCGCCATCCTGAAGCCGGAGGAGGAATGGCGGGAGGGCGTGACGTTCGACTCCATCCAGGCGGAGATGAACGCGAAGGTGAGGACGCCCGGCGTGGCGAACATGTGGTCGATGCCCATCAAGAACCGGCTCGACATGCTGGCCACCGGGATCAAGACCCCGGTCGGGATCAAGGTCTTCGGGCCGGACCTCGCGGTGCTGGACAGGATCGGCAAGCAGATCGAGACGCACCTGCCGATGGTGGAAGGGACCAACTCCGTCTTCGCGGAGAAGGCGCTCGGCGGGCGCTACGTGAAGATCGACGTGAACCGCGAGGCCGCCGCCCGGTACGGGCTCACCACCGACGACGTGCAGATGGCCATGATGGCCGCCGTGGGCGGGATGCCTGCCGGTCAGGTGATCGAGGGGCGCGAGCGCTACGGGACGCTGGTGCGCTATCCCAGGGAGCTCCGGGACAACCCCCAGGCCATCGCCTCGACCCTGGTGGCCACGCCGTCGGGCGCGCAGGTGGAGCTGGGCGAGCTCGCCCGGATCGAGGTGGTGAAGGGTCCGCCCTCGATCAAGTCCGAGAACGCATACCTGAACAACGTCGTCTACGTAGACGTCCGGGACCGGGACATCGGCAGCTACGTGGCGGATGCGAAGCGGATGCTGGACCAGGAGCTCGACCTCCCTCCGGGCTACCGCCTGGAGTGGTCCGGGCAGTTCGAGGCCATGGAGCGGGCCAACCGGAAGCTCCAGGTGGTCGTGCCGATCACGCTCGCCATCATCTTCCTGCTCCTGTTCTTCCAGTTCGGCAGCGTGGTGGAGAGCGCCATCGTGATGCTCTCCCTCCCGTTCGCCCTGGTGGGGGGCGTGTGGCTCATGTGGCTGCTGGACTACAACCTCAGCGTGGCGACGGCGATCGGCTTCATCGCGCTCGCGGGGGTGGCGGCGGAGACCGGGGTGATCATGCTGATCTACCTGGACCAGGCGTACCACGAGCGCAGGGAGGGAGGACGGCTCCGCGGCCGCGCGGACGTGGACGCCGCGATCGAGCACGGCGCCGTGGAGCGGGTGCGGCCGAAGATCATGACCGTCACCGCGATTATCGCCGGTCTGCTCCCCATCATGTGGAGCGCCGGCGCCGGGGCCGACGTGATGAAGCGGATCGCCGCTCCCATGGTGGGGGGGATGGTCTCCTCGACGATCCTGACCCTGGTGGTGATCCCCGCCATCTACTCGCTCTGGAAGGAGGGGGAGCTGCGCCGGGAGGGGAAGCGCTCCGATGCCCCCCCTCTGAAGGACATCCCCGTGCTCACCGAGCAGCTGGTGGGCGGGGACTGATTCGAGTCGCTCTGGAGCGGGCGCCAGCGCTCGCTCCAGAGGGGTGGCCGCGTTCCGGTCCCTCGAGGTTCGTGCAGGTTCACACTTTCGCTTGAAGGAGATCCAGATGAAGCGAGTACTTCGCTCCTCCGCTTTCACGCTGGTCGCCACGTCCATCCTCGCCGCTTGTGGGGGAGCCGAGGAGGACCCGGCGGTCGAGGCAGACGCCCCAGCGGCAACGGAGCCTGTAGCGCAGGCCGGCGGCATGGAGGGGATGCAGGGGATGGACGGGATGGCATCGATGCAGCAGGGTGGGATCGCGGCCCAGCTCCAGGGGCACATGCAGATGATGCAGGGGGCCAGCGGAGACCAGCTGAAGCAGATGCTCCCCGAGCACCGGCAGCTCGTCGCCAACATGATCGCCCAGATGAACCGCGAGATGCGGGACATGGAGATGAGCGACAACACCGAGTGGAACCAGACGGTCACCGCACTCCGCGACGATCTGGTGCGGCTGCCGGACATGGCGCCCGAAGAGCTCAGGTCGTTCATGCCGGAGCACCAGGCGCGCATCGACCGGCTGATCGCGATGCACAAGGACATGATGGGAAGCATGCAGATGTAGCGCATCATCGCACGGCCGGTCCGAGCTCCTTCGAACCGGCCGTGCGGCCCCCCTCCTGCGGGGTAGGAAGGAAAGGCTCGCCTACACGGCTATGCCGGCGACGATGGACACCGCGGACCAGGAGGGCGGATGGACAGGGAGCACACAGGAGAGCGGGCACGCTGCCTGGACGCTGATGCCCAGCGTCGTGTGGAGCACCGCCTCAACCGGCTCGCCGGACAGGTGGAGGGGATCCGGCGGATGGTCGGGGAGGAGCGCGGCTGCCCGGAGATCCTCCGTCAGATCGCCTCGATCAACAGGCGGTCAACGGGCTCGCGGGCAAGTTGCTGCAGGCGCACATCGGCGAGTGCGTGCGCAGATCGGTAGAGGCCGGTGATCAAGCCCAGGCGATCAAGGAAATCAGGGGGTGGTCAAGAGCGTCCTGAAGCACACCTGAGATCCGCTGGGCCCGAGAGCATGGAGGGAGGAGGATGAGTTGCTGCCAGTGCCAGGGAATCCAGACCATGTTCGGGGAGGCGGTCGCCGCGAAGGATCTGAAGCGGTACCGCAGGAAGGGGCCGCTCAAGACGACCCGCATCCTGCTCGGTGCACTGAGAGCGGAAGGCGTTCGCGGTGCCACTCTGCTCGACATCGGCGGCGGCGTGGGGGCCATTTCGAACGCGCTTCTGGATGCCGGAGCGACTCGGGCCACGGTCGTCGACGCCTCGCCGGCGTATCTTCAGGCCGCAAAGACTGAAGCCGAGCGCCAGGGGCATAGGGACCGAATCACCTACCGCTACGGGGACTTCGTCGAGGTCGCCCCGGAGGTCCCCTCGGCCGACGTGGTCACGCTGGACCGCGTGATCTGCTGCTACGACGACATGGAAGCGCTCGTCTCGACGTCCGCGGAGCGGGCGGAACGGCTGTACGGCGTGGTGTACCCGCGGGATACGTGGTGGGACAGGATCGGGGTTTCGCTGGTGAACTTCGCCTGTCGAGCGCGGCGCAGCCCATTTCGCGTCTTCGTCCATTCCCCCGCTGCCGTCGAGCGGGTGATCCGAGACAAGGGTCTCACGCGACGATTCTACCGTACGACCGCCATCTGGCAGGTGGCTGTCTTCGCCCGATAGGGGCCTGTACAACCCAACCGAAGAGTTGAATTGGCGAACCCGACCATGGTGGCTGCGGATCAGCAAAGATCGAGCACATCTCCAGAGATGCAGGTCGAGAGCGAGTGCGGGCAGTTGAGAAACCGTCGGGACCAGGGACGCGCACGGAGGGGCCCGAGATGAGGACCCCACTCGCAATACTGTTGGGGGCCGTGGGCGGAGTTCTGCTTCTGGCCGCGCTCAGGTTCGCGTTCGTACCTGTGGAAAAGCCGACGCACTACCACGCGAATTTCGCCCTGTTCGTCGGTGGGGAACGGGTCGATCTCTCGGCCGATGAGTACATGCAGGACGTGGCCGCGTGCGCGGTCGGCGAGACGGTGCTCCCCGCCGCACGGGCGCACCTGCACAACAACGACCCCGATGTGGCACACGTCCACCACGAGGGGGTCACCTGGGGCCACCTGCTCACGAATCTGGGCTTCGGGCTTGGGGAGGAATACCTGGCTCTGGACGGTGGACCGGTCCTCACCGAGGGCGAGGGGCGGACGCTGAAGTTCATCCTCAACGGCCAACCGCAGTACTCTGTGCACAACGAGCTGATCCGCTCCGGGGATCGCCTCCTGATCAGCTACGGCCCCGAGAGCGAGGCGGACGTGCTCCGCACCCAGTTCCCGCTGGTTGCAGCCACCGCCGAGGCGTTCAATCAGCGGCCCGATCCAGCGGGGTGCTCCGGCGCCCACGAGGTGACCCTCTGGGACCGGGTCCAGAATGCGTTCGGCGGCTAAGAACCCCTGAGGGGCGCTCCAAAGTAATAAGATCGCCGCAGCCGTACGTCACGCCGGCATCTCCTGCCGCGGAATCCTTCGGCTCAGGTATGTGAGCGACGTCACGGCCAATCAGCAGGAGCCGGAGCAGGCACGTCTCAGCGCGTGTCATGCCGCTCCACCACCTTCCGCACCGCTGTCCTTGACCTTAAAGCCAGCTTCAAGGTTACCTTTCATGGCGAAGAGGTGAGCAGCATGAGCATGACGATCGGAGAGATCGCCGAAATGGCGGACGTCCCGACCGCGACCGTGCGGTACTACGAGCGGCGCGGCCTCATCGACCGGGCGCCGAGAACCGGATCAGGCTACCGGAAGTATGGCCCTGACACCGCCGAACGGCTCCGCTTCATCAAGCGAGCACAGGGTCTGGGGTTCAGCCTCGACGAGATCCAGGAGCTGCTTGCGTTGCGCGTGGACGACCCTGCCGCCTGTTCCGCCGTGGAGGCGAAGGCCAGGCTCAAGATCGCGCAGGTAGAGCACATGATCCGGGACCTGACGCGGATTCGAGACGTCCTGGACGGGCTCGCCGAGTCCTGCCGCACCCATGCCCCGACCGCCGAGTGCCCGATCTTGGACGCCCTTCTGGAGGAGAGGACGCGTGCGTAAGACTGTGCTGGCCGGCGCCGCGGGCGTGGTCGCGGCGCTCGGCGCCTCCCTCTGCTGCGTCGGGCCGATCCTGTTCGTGACCCTGGGAGTCGGCGCGGGCCTGGCAAGCACGTTCGAGCCGCTCCGCCCTCTGTTCACCGTCCTGACGGTCCTGGGCCTCGGCATCGGGTTCTACACCGTCTACGCTCGCCCCGCGAACGCGGAAACCTGTGCGCCGGGGGATGCGTGCGCACGGCCGAGGAGCCGCGGCCGCGAGAAGCTCGTGCTCTGGAGCGCAACGGGTCTGGCGGTGCTCTTCTGGAGCTTCAACTACTGGTCCATCCTCTTGGTCTGAAGGAGATGTGCATGCGACGCTTACTTTCGGGCGTGGTTGTTCTCGGAGTCTTCACCGTCCTGCCGCTGGTGCAGGCGTGCTCCGACGACCGAGCCGAGGCGGACGCTTCCGTCGGCACGGCCACATCCGCCAGCACCTCCGCGGAGGCCATTCCGGCGGGCTTGGCTCGGGCGGACTTCGACATAGCGGGGATGGACTGCGGTGGATGTGTGATCGGCACGCGAGCAGCGCTGCGGAAGCTCGACGGGGTTCAGAAGGCGGATGCGAGCTACGACGACGCGACGGGCAAGGGCGCCGCGTGGGCCGTGTACGACCCCTCGAAGGTCACGGCCGAGCGTATGATAGCCGCGATCCGTGAGCTCGGCTACACGCCCACGCTGGTGCAGGCACAGAGCTGAGCCGGCGGGCCGGTGAGCCGTCGCTACCCGGCGTCTGCACGGGTGGCGAAATGCCCCAGCCGTATCCGCGAGGAGGAGTGCGTAATGAAGCTGGAAATGAAGTTCGAGGGGATGACCTGCCTGGAGTGCGCGCGGAACCTGGAGCGAGCGCTCGGTTCCGTTCCCGGCGTCGAGAGCGCGCGGGTAAGCTACCCGAACAAGAGCGGAACGGTAGAGGCCTCGGACGACGTGAGCCGGGACGCGTTGCTCCGGGTCGTGGAGGCAACGGGCTATCGGGCCGAAATTGCCGGAGACGGCGCGAATGCGAGAGTGATCCAGGAGCGCCCGACCGGTGAGAGGGCGGCCGGGGGCGGAGGATTTGCCTACGACCTCCTGGTCATCGGCACGGGCGGTGCCGGCACGGCCGCGGCCATCCGCGCGTCCGAGCTGGGTGGGAGCGTTGCTATCGTCGAGGGAGCGGACGTGGTCGGGGGCACGTGCGTGAACGTCGGGTGCATCCCGAGCAAGAACCTGATCGAGGCCGCGCACCACGTCCACGTAGCCCGCACCGGGTTCCCAGGCATGGCGGCGTGTGATCCGCAGGTCGTCTGGAAAGAGTTCCTGCGGCAGAAACAGGAGATCGTCGAGACGCTACGGCAGGAGAAGTACCTCGACGTGCTCGCCTCCTACGAGGGCGTGAATCTGCTCCGCGGCAAAGCCAAGCTCCTGGGTGGCGGCCGCGTTCAAGTCGGCGACCAGGAAATCAAGGCACGCAAGGTCATCGTGGCAACGGGGACCTCGCCGGCCATGCCCCCGATCCCCGGCTTGGCTGAGGCGGGTGCGCTGGACAGCACGACGGTCATGGAGCTCGATGAGCTTCCCGAGTCGATGGTCGTGATCGGGGGCGGAGTGATCGGTCTGGAGCTTGGGCAGGCGTTCGCGCGCTTCGGCGTCAGGGTGATCGTCGTGGAGGCGCTCGACCGCGTCGTTCCCACCGAAGACCCGGATGTCTCAGAGGCTCTGGAAACCGCGCTCGTAGCGGAAGGGATCGAGGTTCACACGGGCGTGCGTGTGACCGAGGTGCGTCGAGACGACGTCGGCGTCGTAGTCCGGGTGCAGGATGGCAGTCTCACCGGCGAGATCCGCGCATCCGAGGTGCTTGTGGCGACGGGCCGAAGGCCCAACACGCAGGATCTCGGGCTCGATGCCGCCGGCGTGGAGACCGATCCCAAGGGCTTCATCCCGGTCGGTGCATTTATGGGCACCGCGAACCCGGATGTCTTCGCGGCGGGCGATGTGACCGGGGGGCCGGGATACGTCTACGTCGCTGCGTACGGCGGCGGAATCGCAGCCCAGGCGGCGCTCTCGGAGGTCACCGGCGGAGAGGCGATCCCGGCCGATTTCCGGGTGACGCCTAGGGTCACGTTCACGGATCCACAGGTCGCCGCGGTGGGGCTGACCGAGGAGGAGGCGTGCGCCGCGGGTGCGAACCCGAAGGTGACGACGCTGCCGGTAGAGTATCTGCCGCGCGCCGTGGTTTCGTACCGACGCCAGGGGCTGATCAAACTGGTCGCCGATGCGCAGAGCGATGTTTTGCTCGGAGCACACATCGTCGCGCCGAACGCGGGCGACATCGTCGGAGAGGCTGTCCTGGCCGTTCGCTTCGGACTGCGGGTGCAGGAGATCGTCTCCACGATGCATCCCTATCTAACTTGGGGAGAGGGGATCAAGCTGGCGGGGCAGACATTCACCAAAGACGTCGCCAAGCTGTCCTGCTGTGCGTGAGGCCGCCCCGGGGCTCGTCCGTCGGAGCGGCCTCCGGACCGGACAGAGATAGCGGGAACCGGAAGCTCCAGGTTCTCGCTGCTCGTTCATCCGGCTCGGGGGGAGGCGATGTCGGTGACCCCCAGCTCGTCTAGTGCTGTCCTTCCCCGGTGGCCGTCGCCGGTCGAACAGCTCGTCGCGGTCCGAGGGAGCACATCACTGCACCCGCACCTCGTGCATTCCCGCCTCGTGATCAGGCCATCGTTCGGCGGGACCTACCGGGACCGACTGCGCCCTCGTTTCCTGGCGTACCCCCCGATAATCGTAGTGGATGTGCAGGCGGTATACACCCGGCTCCAGCCCGCGAATTGCGGCCTCGTACTCAGCCATGATCGAACCGTCGGACGGACCACACGCGCTCCGGTGCGCCCGAGAGCCACGTACGATGATCCGGAGGATGAGACGTAGCGAATCAGATACTGCCTCTGCGCCCGGGTCGTCGCACTCGTCTGGCATCCCGATGATCCCCCGCACCCGGATCATCCCAGCTCCTCCATCTGCGGTGGTCGGCTCCGGAGGGAGCTGACCGGGGTTTCCAGCGGGACGCGGCACCGGATCGGTATGGATCACGGCGAACTCGGCCGAGGAACGTCCCGGTCTAGAGCTCCCCACGTTCCCCGACTGCACCGAGCTCCTGGAAAGACGGATGCATATCGCTGAGTTCCCAGCCCTTCACGATCCTGCCGTGCTCGAGGCGATGGATCACCATCCCGTGGGATACCACGGACCGGCCGGTCGCAGGCTCGCCGTAGAACGAGCCCCGGTGCGTTCCGCGTCCGGTCAGTCGCACCGCGACCCTGTTACCATCGGCGATGATCTCCTCCACCGTGATCCGATAATCGGGCATGCCGGCGCGGACCGATCCTCCCGCCTGCTTGAACGCAGCGAGGTCCACTTCCGTGGAGGGAGTACGGTGCACGTAACCGGGAGCGACCAGTGCATCGAGCGCGTCCCAGTTGCCCTGGTTGTACGCCTCATAGAACCTGCGGACAACTTCCTTGTGGGCGTCCACTCCCGCGGAGGTGGACGGGGCTTGCCACCCCCCCGCACATGCGGCGCAGACAACGACGAGCAGCAGGACAAGACCCTTCATGGCGACCCTCGGCTGAAGAAGTGACGACGTGGTGCGAGCAGCTCAGGCCGCTGTGCGCCGCTCCCGGAACTTCATGGGCTCGCGCTGGATCGTGGCGTGCTCGATCCCGAAGCGGTCGAGGCGCGGCCCGGTGATGGTCTCCTGCATCGCCGGACCATAGAAACCTTCCTCTACGACCATGTGGCCCGACATCTCGATCAGACCGCTCGTGATCGTCCAGACGTGCAGGTCGTGCACTGCACTCGTGGTCGGGCACCATCCTGAGTGGCAGCGCTGCCCCCGCCCATGTTGACGTGGTCCGGAACGCCCTCCATGAGTGCCGCGACAGTCCCGTTCCGCTCCCGCTCCGCCTTCGCTCGGGTGGCCGATCAGTCGGAGCGCGGGATGATCTCATCGCCCTACCGTTGCTCGTGGCTCCCCCATCGCTCAGAACGCCAGGAGGAGCGCGGAGTACACGATCGCCCCGGCACCGAACGCCCAGTACCGGCTCTTCCGCTCGGGAGGTAGCTCCTCACGAAGCACGTTGAGTGACACCGCGCCGGCGAGGAGGGCCTGCAGGATGATCGGGACGTACTCCGGGAACTGGCTCAGGTAGCGGATCTCCCAGCCCAGGAAGACGGCTCCCGCGAGCAGCCACCGCCCCAGGTTGTCGTACTTCTCCTGGTGCTTGGAATGCAGCGCATGGTCGTTCACGATGAACTTGAGTGTCATCGCGATGAAGAAGAGCACGAGCGCCTGGAGGCTCCGCTCCTGGTTGTGCAGGAGGAGATAGCCGATCAGCGCGTTCATCGTGGCGAAGACGGACAGGTTGAGCCAGAAGACCGGTACGCCCGTGCTCTCACCCTCTCCCTCTTGCTGGTTCTCCTCCTTCGACTCCATGGCCAGCCCGTCGGCCCCGTAGAAGACGATCATGCTGAACAGGACAGCCAGATAGACGTGGCTCTGCAGGAACGAAAAAGGCGTTCCGTCCACCGTGCGACTGAGTGTCTCCTGGCCCTGGCCGAGGGCCGGCAGGAGGCGAAGTACCACGAAGGCCACCGCCATCCCGCCCGCAACCGAGAGGAACCAGCTCCGCGGCACCCCGTCGAGGATCCGGAGCCTCTGCGAGAAGACGTGGACGGAGGCGAGTCCGGCCGCCGCGAGGAGGGTGGGGAGAACGTTCATGTGGATCTCCTCATTCCAGACGTTCGCGTTGCCGCCGCAGCGTACTCCCCGTCCCTCCGCTCGGGACGGGGACCTCGGCCATGTGGGCGGAGTTCACCTGTCCCGGCCGGATCGCCACCGCCTGCACCGTGCTCATATCACCGTCCTGGGCTCCTCGAAATCGCCGTGCTCGAGTTGGATCGTGGAATGGTCGATTCCGAACCGATCGTGCAGGGGCTTCCGGATCTCCTTCAGGATCGCCTGCCCGAAGTGGCCGTCGTCCACCACCACGTGGCCGGACATCGCCACCATCCCACTGGTGATCGTCCAGACGTGGAGGTCGTGCACCGCCTGGACGCCCGGGACCTGCTTGATCGCCTCGCTCACCTGGTCCACGTCAATGTGGCCGGGCGCCCCCTCCATCAGCACCGCCACCGTCTCCTTGAGGAGCGCCCAGGAGGAGTAGAGGACGAGGACGCCGATCAGCACCGAGGCGACCGGGTCCGCCCAGTTCCAGCCGAACGCCCAGATCAGCCCGCCGGCCGCGATCGCGCCGACGCTGCCGAGCGCGTCCGTCAGGACGTGCAGCCACGCCCCCCGCACGTTCAGGCTCTCCGCCTTCCCGGCGTTCAGGATCCAGAGCCCGATCAGGTTGATCGCGAGCCCGCCGAGGGCGATCCCCATCATCAGCGCGCCCTGGACCTCGGGGGGCTCGCCGATGCGCTCGTACGCCTCGATGAAGATGTAGATCGAGACCGCCACCAGGGTGGCTCCGTTGGCGAGCGCCGCCAGGATCTCGGTCCGGTAGTAGCCGTAGGTGTGCTTCGGCGTGGCCGGCTTCTGCGCGATCCAGAGGGCGAAGAGCGACAGGGCGAGCGCCGCGGCGTCCGAGAGCATGTGCCCCGCGTCCGCCAGCAGCGCCAGCGAGTTGGTCAGCAGCCCGCCGACCACCTCCGCCACCATGTAGACGGTGACGAGGCCGAGCGTGATCGCCAGCCGCTTCCGGTTCTCCGCTCCATACGACCCGCCGTGGGCGTGCCCGTGGCTGTGTCCGTGGCTGTGTCCGGCTCCCATTCTCTCTCCTCTCGTGAAGGAGCGGTCCGCGCTCGGTCGCCCCGGTGAGCGATTCAGCCCAGCTGCCTCAGCACGCGCTGGAAGGTCTCCCACTCCGGCGCGGTCGCGATCAGCGTCTTCGTCGCTGGGTCCACCACGTTGCCGGTGTCGTCCGGCTCGAGGTCCGAGGTCGTCGGGACGGAGCCGGCGAAGTGGCCTGCCCGCTCCCATCGGTCGAGTACGTCGCCGAGCACCTGAACGTCAGGCGCCGGCAGCGCCCGCAGGACCGCATCCACCCTCGTCTCTGCGGGGTCAGTCGGCGGCGGGCCCTCCCGGAGCGCGTTCAGACGCGATCTCAGGTCCATAGCGGGTTCACTCGAAGTAGGAGGCGAGGAGCGCGAACAGGGCGAACCCGCCGACCAGGAACAGGCTCGCCCAGCGCGAGTCCTCCTCCTGGTGCGCCTCCACCACGATCTCCTCGACGGCCACCGTGAGCAGGACGCCCGCCGTGAACGCCAGGAGCCCGAACTTCACGACATCCGGCTGCCCGCGCACTGCCCAGTAGCCGATGGTGGTGCCGAGCAGAATGGGCAGCGCGAACGACGCGGAGAGCAGGACTCGCCTGGCTCGTCCGATCCCCTTGTTCTTGAAGGTGGCGATGGTCGCAAACCCCTCCGGGATGTCGGCCGGCACCTGTCCGAGCGCCAGCAGCGCCCCGAGCGCCGGGTTGATGATGGAGCCGGTGCCGATGATCACGCCGTCGGAGAACAGGTCCACCGCCACGCCGAAGTAGATCCCCCACGGGCTCGCTTCCAGGTCTTCGCCGGCGCGGCACTTCGCCCGGGTCTGGACCAGGTCGATGGCCCGGTCCACGCCGATGGCGAAGGCACCCCCGAGGACGAACAGGAGCAGCATGACCTACGGGGTCGCCCCCTCCAGCGCCTCGGGCATGAGCTCGATCCCGATCACCGCGAAGAGGATCCCCGCGGCGGCGTGGAGGGCGAAGCTCAGGGAGCGCTGGGAGACGCGGAGGAACTCCGCGAGGAGCCCCCCGAGGAGGTTGCCCCCAGCGGGCATCAGGGCGAGCAACAGCGCCGTCCAGTAGCCGCTCATGAGGAACCGTTCTGCAAAGGTGCCAGTCTTCGCGCCTGCTCGGCCGACGGAGCAGGTCGGTCCCGGAGCCTGGCAATGGTTTCCGTGAAGCGTTTCATCTTCATGGTTCCTTCCGTCGTCACAGGACCTTCAGAACGCCGAACAGCACGACTGCCAGGTACGCGATATAGGTGCCGTCCAGGACCAGCACCTGCCAGAGCTTGAAGCCGTGCTCCTGCGAGCCCCAGTGGATCAGCGCCGCGTACGCCGCGGGCACCAGCGCCACGAAGGCGAGGTTCACGCCGAAGAGCGGAAGGTCCTGGATGGGAAGCGTGACGAGCGCCAGGGGGAGGAAGGCGACGGTCATGGTGACCGCGTGGTCGCCGATCACGCTGGTGGTCGCCGACGTCACCTGCCCGCTCCGGGTGACGCTCCAGGTGGCGAAGACCTCCGGCAGCGCCGCCATGGGCGCGGTGATGAACAGGCCGCCGACGATCCGTGAGATGCCGAGCGCGGAAACGATGCTGTCCATCGCGCGGACGATGAAGTAGGCTCCCAGCGCCAGCACCGCCACGCCCCCGACCGCGAGGAGAACTTCTCTCCTCGTCCACCGGACCTCCTCCCCCTCTTCCCGACCGCGGAGCAGCGCCTGCGCGAGATAGGCCAGGTAGGCGCCGAGCAGGATCCAGCCATCCACCGGCTGGAGTCCCCGCCACTGCGCCGGGAGCGTGAGCAGGGCGAAGACGGCGAGGATCGCAAGGTAGGGAAGCGCCTGGACCGTCACCGCGCTTCGCTGGACCCGGAGCAGCCCTTCCCGCCGATGCCGCGCGTGCTCCCGCGGGCTCTCTTCATCCGAACCGTCGTCCGCGGCGCGGCGTCCGTCGTTCCCCTCGGTGCCTCTCCGTCTGCCCTGGCCCAGGCGCTCCGCACGCGAGGCCACATAGGCGGCGGTGACGATCAGCGGGATCGCCAGGATGTTGGAGCCGAGGGAGGCCCCGAGCCCGATCTCGGACACGCCGCGAACGGCGCTGGCCGTGTTGATGCCGATCTCGGGGCTGGCCGCCGCCAGGCCGATGAATGCGCCGCCCGCGGCGGCGGTGAACCCCCACTGCTGCCGGAGCTTCTCGAGCGGGTGGGCGAGGCGCTCCGCTCCCCAATGCGCGGCCCACACGGCGGCGACCAGCACCAGCACCCAGAGCCACGGGCTCATATCGCCTCTCCCACAGACAGGTACGCGGCACCGGCGTAGAACTCCCGGTGCTCCACTTCGCTCATGTGCCGCCGGACCGACTCCCAGGGGCGCAGCGCCGCGTACTCGCGGCTTACCCCGAAGGGCCGGTTCAGCCACATCCCGAGCTGCACGAGCCAGCGGGGCCAGTGATCGGGATGCTTGAGCCCGTACACGGCCAGGCGCCGGCCCGGTTGCAGGGTCGCGGCCACCCGGTGGATCACCGCGTCGTACTCCGGGACCATCTCCAGCGCGAAGGTCGCGAGCGCGCCCTTCATCTCCGAGGGGAAGGCGTACCCGCCAGGTCCGCCTCCACGACTTCCACGTTGTCCCACCCGGCCCTCTCGATGCGGCGCCGCGCCCTCTCCAGCATCGCATCGGTGAGGTCCACGCCGACGACCCGTCCGCCCGGGCCGACGGCCGCGCGGAGGAGGTGCAGGTTGAGGCCCGTGCCGCATCCCATGTCCACCACGGTGTCGCCCGGCCGGAGCTGGAGCGCCGCGACCGCGTGCGGCCGGTGCCGGCCCGTGCCCGCGACGCGGTAGAGCCACACCGCGGCGTCGTAGAACGCCGCGGTGCGACGGTAGAGCCTCCGCACCTCCTCCTTGCTCAGGATCGCCATGTTGCTCCGTTCAGGTCGTCCTACGATGCGCCGGCTTCATCTCGCCGAGGGGTCGGAGCCGGGCCCGCAGGGCCCCGGCCACCGAGGCCGCAATTGCATCCGGAAGCACTCTCCCTCCCTCACGACAGCGCCGGCTCCGGCTCGTCCACCGTGGACGGGTGGGGCGCCGGGGCCTTGGTGTTCCGCTCGAACATCCGGTACAGGAGCGGCAGCACCAGCAGGGTGAGCAGCGTGGAGGTCACCAGCCCCCCGATCACCACGGTGGCGAGCGGGCGCTGCACCTCCGCCCCCGCGCCGTGCGAGAGCGCCATCGGCAGGAAGCCGAGACTCGCGACCAGCGCCGTCATGAGCACCGGCCGGAGCCGGGTCAGCCCCCCCTCCCGGACGGCGGTGTCCAGGTCGCGCCCCTGCTCCCGAAGCTCGTTGATGTAGGAGACCATCACCACCCCGTTCAGCACCGCCACGCCGAACAGGGCGATGAAGCCCACCCCCGCCGAGATGCTAAACGGCATCCCCCGCAGCAGCAGGGCGAACACCCCGCCCACCGTGGCGAGCGGAATCCCCGTGAAGACCAGCGCCGCCTGCCGGAGGGAGTTGAAGGTGGTGAACAGGAGCAGGAAGATGAGCCCCAGCGAGAGCGGCACGACCAGCATCAGCCGCCGGCTGCCCCGCTCCAGGTTCTCGAACTGCCCGCCGAAGTCCACCCGGTAGCCGGGCGGGAGCGTGATCCGGCCGCTCTCGAACAGCTCCCGCACGTCGGCCACGAACGAGCCCATGTCCCGGCCGCGGACGTTCCCCTCCACCACGATCAGCCGGCTCCCGTTCTCGTGGCCGATCTCCGCCGGGCCCTCCACCGTCTCCACGCGGGCGAGCTGGCGAGGGGCACCCGCTCCCCGCCGGGGGCGCTCACCAGCAGGGAGGAGATCGCCTCCGGGCCCCGCCGCGCGCTCTCGGGGAAGCGCACCGCCAGCGCGAAGCGCCGCTGCCCCTCGAAGACCTCCGTTACGACCACACCGCCCAGCGCCTCCACCGTCCGCATCACCTCCGCCGCGTTGATCCCGAAGCGGGCGATCTGCTCCGGGAGGACGGTGATCTGGAGCTGCGGCAGCCCCTCCAGCTGCTGTGCCTTGAAGCCGGTGGCGCCCTCCAGGCGGGACACGGCCGCCACCACCTCGTCGGCCTTGTCCACGAGCACGTCCAGCTCCTCGCCGTAGATCTTGATGGCGAGGTCGGAGCGCACGCCCGCGATCAGCTCGTTGACCCGCAGCTCGATGGGCTGGCTGAAGGAGAAGACCATCCCCGGCACCTTCTCCAGCTCCTCGCTCATGAGCCGCTCCAGCTCCGCCTTGCTGTCGGCCCGCTTCCACTCGTCCCGCTGCTTCAGCGTCACGATCACGTCGCTGATGTTGACGCCCATCGGGTCGGTGGCGATCTCCGCCCGCCCGGTCTTGGAGACCACGTCCTCCACCTCGTCCGGAAAGGCGGTCACCAGCCGCTGCTCCACGCGCGTAGACTCTGTGTTGCTTCCCGGAAGGGCTCGCGCTGGCCGGCGCCGGCGGCCGCGCGGGCCAGCGTTCCCAGATCAGCGCAAGATCGGGCGCGCCCGGGTGTGCAGGCCGAGCGCGTGCAAGAGCGAGCCGTAGCCGAGCAGGGCGTTGATGACCTCCTTGCGGTTCTGGGCCCGCACGCTCAGCTGAAAGCCTCGATCGTACCAGGCGACCGAGCGCCGGGTCAGGGTCGCCAGGCGGCACAGGCGCGCCGCCTCATTGGCCCGGGCCGGGTCCTCCGGATCCACCACGGCCGCGCCCTCGCCGAAGTAGGCAGCCACCTCGATCAGCGATTCCTCCTCGGCCCATCGGGCCACCCGGGTGCAGGCATTGGCGACCTGGAGGGCATCGAGGACCTGCGGGGCGCTCCGGAGAAGGTGAAAGGTCCCCAGCGATTCTGTGAGCTGCGGTGCCTCCCTGCGGGCGCGCAGCGCGCGGATCCGCGCGTCCGGAGTGGACGGACCAAAGAGTTCGCCACTCTGGTCGTGGGGTGCGTCCGACCACAGCCACACGTCGCCGAGCGCCTGCCAGAGGACGACCCAGAGGTCTCCGCCGGCGGCGGCCACTTCGTTGAGTGACCGGGTGGTGCTCACCACGTCGGGCGCGCGCGGAGCGGGCGTGACGTGGTGCGGGCGGCCCGGGCGCCGTGGCGGTCTCTTGTTCCCCATGGTTGCACGCGGCGGGAAGTCGCAGAACGGACCTTACGCGGCAGGATACATGACTAGGAGAAGGCGCGCCATACTCGCCATACTATGGCGCGGGGTATTTCAGCCGCCGCTTACCAGGATGGAGCCGAAGCGCCGCGGGAGATCGGGCGGGCGTGTAGTGGAATCCGCGGCCGGGCGGCCGCCGGG
>JBFMFL010000499.1:0-3324 GCA_040752145.1 Gemmatimonadota bacterium | reverse complement strand
TGTCCCCTCTCCCAGAATTGGGAGAGGGTGGCGAGCCTCAAGCGAGCCGGGTGAGGGCCACTCCGGGCGCGCATCCCTCACGCGGCGCCCCGGGCCTACCCCGGCGTCGCGCCGCCGGGCGGGGCTCTCCGGCGCGCCGTGCGGGCCGCCGGGGCGAGCGCCGGCTCGTCCGCGCCGCTCTCCTGCCGCAGCGCGTCCACCCGCGCGGCGAGGGCGGCCACCGTGGGCGCCTCGAACAGCGCGCGCACGGGCGGCTCCACGCCCAGCGCGTCGCGGATGCGCGCGACCACGCGAGTGGCCAGCAGGGAGTGGCCGCCAAGCGTGAAGAAGTCGTCCGCCGCGCCGACACTCTCCACTCCCAGCACCTCCGCCCAGATCCCCGCCAGCAGCTCCTCGGTCGGCGTGCGCGGCGGCACGTAGGCCGCGGCGTCCACCGTCCGCTCCGGCGCGGGGAGCGCCCGGCGGTCGGTCTTGCCGGTGGCGGTCAGCGGCAGCGCGTCCAGCGCCACCCACGCGGACGGCACCATGTACTCCGGCAGCCGACCGGCGGCGAAGGCGCGCAGCTCCGCCGCGTCGATCTCCGCCCCCGCCGCGGGGACCACGTAGGCGACCAGCCGCGCGCCGCCCGCCGCGTCCTCCCTCGCCACGGCCACGGCCTCGCGCACCGCCGGGTGCCGGCCCAGCACGGCCTCGACCTCGCCCGGCTCCACGCGGAAGCCGCGCAGCTTCACCTGCTGGTCGATCCGGCCCAGCGACTCCAGCTCGCCGTCGGGCAGCCAGCGGGCGAGGTCGCCGGTGCGGTACATGCGCTCGCCGGGCGCGCCGAACGGGGCCGGGAGGAAGCGCTCCGCCGTCAGCTCCGGCCTGCCCGCGTAGCCGCGCGCCAGCCCGGCGCCGGCCAGGTACAGCTCGCCCGCGGCGCCGACCGGCACCGGCCCGAGGCGGGCGTCCAGCACGTAGGCCCGCGTGCCCGCCAGCGGCCTCCCGACGGGGACCGCGGCCGCCGCGGGCTCCACCACGGCGCAGGTGGAGTAGGTGGTGTCCTCCGTGGGCCCGTACAGGTTGCGGACGGTCCGCACCGTGCCCGTCGCGTACAGCTCGCGCGCGAGCTCCGCCGGCAGCGGCTCGCCGCCCAGGTTCAGCGTCCGCACGCCCGCCGGGATCCCGCCCGCGCGCAGCAGCTCCGTGGCGGCCGTGGGGACCATGCTCGCGGTCGCCACCGGCTCCCCGGCCGAGGCCAGCTCCAGCGCGTTCTCCACCAGCACCAGCCGGCCGCCCCACGACAGCGTGCCGAACACCTCCGCCACCGACACGTCGAACCCCACCGAGGTGGACCAGAGCACGGAGGCGCGCTCCTCGTCCGCGATCGTCTCCCGCATCCAGTGCAGCAGCACGACCGTGGACGAGTGGCGGATCATCACCCCCTTGGGCCGCCCCGTCGATCCCGAGGTGAAGATCACGTGCGACAGGTTCTCCGCCGCGACGCCGCTCTCCGGCGCGGCGTCGGGCTCGGCCTCCAGCGCAGCCCGCTCCGCGTCGATCACGAGCAGCGCGGCCGCCCCCGCGGGGAGCCGGTCCGCCAGCGCCGATTCCGTGATCGCCAGGCGCGCCCCGGCGTCCTCCAGCACCTGCCCCAGCCGCTCGCGCGGGTGCGCCGGGTCCAGCGGCACCCACGCGCCGCCCGCGCGCAGCACGCCCAGCATCGCCACCGCAAGCTCCGGCGTGCGCCCCAGGCAGATCCCCACCCGCGCCTCCGGCCCCACGCCGCGGCGGCGCAGCGCGTTCGCCAGGCGCGCGGAACGCCGGTCCAGCTCGCCGTACGTGACCGTCTCGCCGCGGTGCGAGAGGGCGGCGGCGTCCGGCGTTCGCCGGGCCTGCGCGGCGAACAGGTCGTGGACGCGCAGCCCCGCCGGGTACGGGCGGGCCGTCGCGTTCCATTCCTCCAGCACCCGCGTCCGCTCCGCCGCGCCCAGCAGCGGGAGGTCGCCGGCGGCGCGGTCCGGGTCCGCGGCGATCCCGGCCAGCAGCGTCCCCAGGTGCCCCAGCATCCGCTCCACCGTCGCGCGGTCCCACAGCTCCGCGCGGAAGGTGAGCGCGCCGCGGACCTCGCCCGCCTCCTCGCCCAGCTCCAGGTTCAGGTCGAACTTGGCGGGCGGGTCGCCCGCGGCCAGCGGCTCCACCGCCAGGCCACCCAGCCGCGGATCGCCCTGCGCGGGGTCGCGGAGCGCGAACATCGCCTGGAAGAGCGGCGTGTGCCCCAGGCTGCGCCCGGGGGCAAGCTCCTCCACCAGCCGCTCGAACGGCACCTCCTGGTGCTGGTAGGCGCCCAGCGTGGTCTCGCGGGCCCGCGCCAGCAGCGCGCGGAACGGAGCGTCGGCGTCCACCCGCGCGCGCAGCACCAGCGTGTTGACGAAGAAGCCGATCAGCCCCTCCGTCTCCACCCGCGTCCGCCCGGCCACGGGGGTGCCCACGCTCACGTCGTCCTGGCCGGACCAGCGCGCCAGGAGCAGCTGCCACCCGGCCAGCAGCGCCATGAACAGCGTGGCCCCCTCGCGCCGGGCGAGCGCCCGCAGCGCGCCCACGACGTCGGCGGGGACGGCGAACGGCGCCGACTCCCCCGCCCCGCCCTGCACCGTGGGGCGCGGCCGGTCCGTGGGCACCTCCAGCAGCGGCGCCCCGGCCAGGTGGTCGCGCCACCACCCGACCTGCGCGTCCAGCACGGCCCCGGCGAGCCACGCCCGCTGCCACGCCGCGAAGTCGGCGTACTGCACCGGCAGCTCCGGCAGCGGCGACGCCCCGCCCCGCGAGAAGGCCGCGTAGAGGACGGAGACCTCGCGCACCAGGATGCCCAGGCTCCACCCGTCCGAGACGGTGTGGTGCAGGTTGAACAGCAGCGCCCAGTCGTCCGGGCCCAGCCGCAGGAGCCCGGCGCGCAGCAGCGGCCCCGCCGCCAGGTCGAACGGGCGCAGCGCCTCGGCGCGCGCCAGGCGGGCGGCCTCCGCCTCGCGCGCCGCCGGCTCCAGCCGCGCCAGGTCGGCCACCGGGAGGGCGACGGGACCCGGGGCGCGGACCACCTGCACGGGCTCGCCCGCGTCCTCCGCGAACACGGTGCGCAGCACCTCGTGGCGGCGGACGGTCTCGGCCAGCGTGCGGCGGAGCGCCGGCACGTCCAGCCGCCCGCGCAGGCGCAGGGCGGCGGGGAGGTTGTAGGCGGCGCTCCCGGGCTCGAGCCGGTCGATGAACCAGAGCCGCCGCTGCGCGAACGACGCGGGGAGCGGCCCGCCGCGCGGCACCGGCACCAGCGGCGGCGCCCCGCCGGCGGCC
>JBFMFL010000498.1:0-3331 GCA_040752145.1 Gemmatimonadota bacterium | reverse complement strand
CGTGCCCCCGCCGCCGGCCGGGGTCGCGCCGCCGCGCCGCCGCGAGCCGGAGCCGCGCCGGGGCCGGGGGTGGACCTGGGCGCTGCTCCTGCTCCTCCTGCTGGCGGGCGGGGCCTTCGCCGTGTACGTGGCCAACGAGCGCGACCGGCGCACCGCCGCGCGCCCGCTGGACGCGCTCCCCGACAGCGCCCTGGTGGACACCGTCGCCGCCGACACCATGGTGCAGGACCCCGCGCCGGTGGAGGCGGCGGTCGCCAACCAGGAGGGGCTGCGCTACATGCAGCAGGGCGACTATCCCACGGCCGTGGAGCAGTTCCGGCGCGCCGCAGCCCTCCAGCCGCAGAACGCCGAGTACCTGGACAACCTGGGCTACGCGCTGCTCCAGGCCGGCAGGCCCGCCGAGGCGGTGGTGCAGATCCGCCGCGCCGTGGAGGCGGACCCCGACCGGGTGGTGGCGTACAACCACCTGGCCGACGCCGCCGTGGCCGTGGGCGACACAACCGGCGCCGTCGCGGCGCTGGAGCGCTACATCGAGCTGAGCACGTACGAGCCCGGCCGCCGCATCGCCGAGGAGCGCATCCGCACCCTCCAGGCGGCGAGCGCCCCGCTCCCGGACACCCTGCCGCTGGACACCGTGCCGCAGCCGCAGCCGCAGCCGCCGGCCACCGAGGGGCGCCCCGTTCCGCCGCCGCAGTCGCAGCCGCAGCCGCGCCGCCCGGCGCCGCGGGACACCATCCTGATCCCGTAGGCCGCTTTGAGGTACACGGTCCGCGCGGAGGGCCGCGGGCGCGCCGAGCTGCCGGGCTACGGGCTCGCCGACGCCGAGCACCAGGTGGAGAAGGAGATCGTCCGCGTTCTCCCCGGGGCGAAGGTGGACGTGGCGGAGGTGCTGCGGACGGAGGCGGCGGGGCGGATCGTGGAGGAGTTCCGGGTGCGCTACCGGGTGGTCGTGTCGGCCGAGGTGGAGGCGGACTCGCCGGACGAGGCGCGGCGGGAAGCGCTGCGGGAATTGCGGGGCGCGCTGGAGGGGACGCGGCACCGGCGGATCGAGTGGGTGAAGAGCGACGTTTCCTGAACTGCTTGAACTGCGGGTGTGGGCGTGCCCCCGGCTGGCGCCGGGGTCGGGCTGCGGCTCCGTAGCGCACGAAACTACCGTGCGCAACGGAGTCGAGCCCGCGCAAACAGCCGCGCGGTCTCGCCCCTTCGGGCCGAAATCCCTCACGCGGGGATCCGGCGCGACTTCGGCTCTCGCGGTGCGCGACGAGCCCCACGACGACGAAGGTCCCTCCGGGCGCCGGAGGGACCTTCGCCTTTCTGCTGCCGTGCTCGGCCCTCGCCCGATGCCCACCCGGCGCCCTGATCTCAAGGCATGCTCGGGCACCCGCGTGAGGGATGCGCGCCCGGCAGGGCCGAGACCCGCCGGCAGTTTGGCGGGGCTCGGCGGAGTTACGCACGGTCGTATCGTGCGTTACTCCGCGCGCAGCCCGACCCGAGCGTCAGCGAGGGGCACGCCCAACCCCGCCGTTCAAGGCCGTTCCGTCGTCGTCCCGGACTCCTCCACAGCTCGCCGCTCGGTGTCGCGGTCCAGGATCTCGCGGATGGACTCGATGAGCGGGTCGCCGGTGGTGTAGCGCTTCCCGTAGTCCAGGTTGAACCGGTAGTCGAAGCCGGCCGGGTTCTTTCCCTGGTTGTGCTGCATGATGGTCTCCATCTTGTCCAGCGCCTTGGCGAGCCGGGCCTCGGGCGTGGCCGCGGCCTCGTACTCGTCCCAGAGCGCGGTCATCTCGCGGCGCAGGCGCTCCGGGAGCGGCCGGAGGAGCTGGAGCAGGTCCTCCCTTTCCTGCACGGCCTTGCCGCCGTCCGCCGTCTGCCGGGTGGCGGGGATGTCGCCGCCGATGGCCTCGCCCAGGTCGTGGATGACGCAGATCTTCACCAGCCGGGCGAAGTCCACCCCGGGGAAGCTGTCCGCGAACACCAGCGACATCAGGCAGAGCCGCCAGGTGTGCTCCGCCACGCTCTCCCGCTGCCCCTCGGACGTCCACGAGTTGCGGACGGTGTTCTTGAGCTGCTCCGCGGCGCGGAGGAACTCCAGGGTTCCCTCGATCTCCGATCGCTGCATCGCTCCGTTCCGTACTCGCCGGTGGTTCAGTATCCCGCGTCGAGAAGCCTCCCGGCACCGCGCCGGACCCGCCGCGACTCCGCTGCTGCAACGTACGCCCGCCCGGGCACCCGCGACAATCCCGCCGGCGCTTCCCGTGCCGGTGTGGGTGCCGCGGCGCGCGCGCCGCACCTGTGGATGCACCGCTGAGCACGCCCCGGCACCCGTGTCGGCGCAGGCGGCCCCCCGGCGGCGGGCGGGAACCGCGCGCGCCCCCGCCCGGTCCGCCCGGAACCGGCCTTGCAGGGAACTGCCCGGGAACGGCCGCCCTCCGCGCCCTATTCGTGACGCCCGTTCGGCATCTTCGGGGAGAGCACCCGTCCCGGGAGCAGCCGTGGTCCGGCAGGTGGGGCGACAAAGTGTTGCACCGCCGAAACACCCGGCCGGACAAAAGCTGCGCACCTGCAACAAAATCTGCCAGGTATACGTTTTGCCACGCTAAAACATGCGTGTGGGACGCTCCGAGGGCGGGGCCGCCGGCCGGCGGCACGCTGGGTCCCATGTCGGTTCAGCATCGCTGCGGTCTGTCCAGGGCACCGGTACCGCTACCGCAGGGAGGAACGATTATGCGCCGTGCCAAGTCGTTTGTGCTCATCACCATGGGTGGTGGGGTCGGGCTGCTCGGGTTCCTTGCACAGGGCCTGGTGGCGAAGTCCAGCGTGGGTGAGGCGCTGCGCGGCACCTACAGCGAGATCGGCCGGACCGGCGCGAAGATCGTCGGGGGCGGCGGCGGGTTCGCCGGCGCGCCCGGCGGAGCGGCCTTCCAGCCGGTGGACGCCAGCACGCAGTTCGCCTCGTTCGTGGCGGAGAAGTACCAGCCGGCCGCGGTGACCAGCGACACCATCCGCTACCGGGTCTGCAAGGACCTGTCGGTGTGCTACATCGCGTCGCGGGCCCCCCGGGGCGGGATCCCCATCCCCGGCACGCCGCCGCTGCTCATGACCCCGCCCGCGCTGATGCCGGACGTCCCGGCCTCGCCCGGGACGCGGCTGGGCTACCTGGCCTCCATCCCGCTGCTCGGGCTGGCCGGGTACACGCTGATCGGCGACAACGACGGCGGTGTGAGCGGGGCGAACCCGCCCGGGGAGAACCCCGGCGGCCAGCCGCAGCCGGGACCGCCGGGGCCTCCGGGACCCGCCGGACCCCAGGGGCCCGCGGGTCCCGCTGGACCTC
>JBFMFL010000497.1:0-3334 GCA_040752145.1 Gemmatimonadota bacterium | reverse complement strand
GAGGCCCCCACCCGGCTCGCTCAGGCTCGCCACCCTCCCCCAATTCTGGGGGAGGGCTTCCTGACCCTCGGCTTCGGGCGTGTCGTTCTCCCCCACCCCCCTTGCGGGGGAGGGGGCCGGGGGGAGGGGGGTCCCGTCGAGCGGCACGATCTCGCCCCCGAACCCCGCCAGTCGGTCGGCCAGGCTCGCCTGCGTCAGCACCAGTCGCACCTCCGCGTCCGCGAGGATCCGCGCGATGCGCTCGTCCGGGGTGGACGGGTCGATGGGGAGGTACGCGGCTCCGGCGCGGAGGATCGCGAGCATGCCTACGATCAGCTCCGGCGAGCGCTCCGCCAGCAGCGCCACCCGCGTCTCCGGCCCGACACCGCGCGCGGCCAGGTCGGAAGCCACGTCGGCGGAGCGGCGGGCCAGCTCGCCGTAGGTCAGGCGTGCGCCGCCGGAAACGACGGCGATCACATCAGGTGATTCCAACGCGCGGGCGAGCACCTGCTCGTGGACGGGCGCCCAAGGAGCCGTGGACGGCACCGAGCCGTGGCTCCACGCCTCCAGCGTCCGCGCTTCGTCCGCGCCCGTCAGCGGCAGGTCGGAGAGGCGGCGCGACGGGTCGGCCACGATCCCCTCGAGGAGGACGCGGAAGTGCGCGGCCAGCCGCTCGGCGGTCCCGCGGTCGAACAGGTCGGTGGCGTACTCCAGCGCGGCCTCGAAGCGGCCGCCGGCGTCCGCCATCGTCAGCGCCAGGTCGAACTTGGCGGTGGCGGTCTCCGCGGACTCCGCCACCAGGCGCACGCCGCCCATCTCCACCGGGAGCGCGGGCGTGTTCTGGAGCGCGAACACGGTCTGGAAGACGGGGTTGCGCGCCAGGTCGCGCGCCACGCCCAGCTCCTCCACCAGCCGCTCGAAGGGGAGCTCCTGGTGCGCGAGGGCGCCCAGCGCGGCGTCCCGCACCCGCGCGACCGCGTCGCGGAACGGCGGATCGCCGGACAGGTCGGTGCGCAGCGCGAGCGTGTTGACGAAGAAGCCCACCAGCGGCTCCGTCTCGGCCGCGGTGCGCCCGGCGACCGGCGTGCCGACCACCACGTCGTCCTGGCCGGACCAGCGCGCCAGCAGCGCCTGCCAGGCGGCGAGCAGCACCATGAACGGCGTGGCGCCCTCCGCGCGGGCGAGCGCCTGCACGCCGCGGCTCAGCTCGGGCGGCAGGGAGAACGCCAGCGACGCGCCGCGGCCGGACCACACGGGCGGGCGCGGCCGGTCGGTGGGCAGCTCCAGCGCGGCGGGCGCGCCGGCCAGCCGCTCGCGCCACCAGCCGCGGTGCCGGTCGAGGATGTCCCCGGTGAGCCGGGCGCGCTGCCAGGCGGCGAAGTCGGCGTACTGCACCGGCAGCTCCGGCAGCCCGGCGCCGCCGTACGCGGCCGCCAGGTCGCCCAGCAGCACGGACGTGCTCCAGGCGTCGCCCACGGCGTGGTGCAGGGTGAGCAGCAGCACGTGCTCCTCGTCCCCAAGCCGGAGCAGCGCGGCGCGCAGCAGCGGCCCGGCGGCCAGGTCGAACGGGCGCGCGGCCTCCTCCGCGGCGAGGCGGCGCACGGCGGCGGCGCGCACGGCGGGCGCCAGCGCGGACAGGTCCCCGGTCGGGAGGGCGGCGGGGCGCGGGGGATGGACGACCTGCACCGGGCGGCCGTCGCGCTCGGCCAGCGTGGTGCGCAGCGCCTCGTGCCGGCGGACGACGCCGGCAAGCGCGCGCTCCAGCCCCGCCGCGTCCAGCGGCCCCGAGAGGCGCAGCACGGCGGGGAGGTTGTAGGCGGCGCTCCCCGGCTCCATCCGGTCGATCACCCACAGCCGCTCCTGCGCGAACGAGGCCGGCAGCGGGCCGTCGCGGGGGATGCGGCGCAGCGGCGGGAGCGGGTCGCCCCCGGCCCGGCGCGCCTCGGCGACCCGGGCGGCGAGCGCTTCCAGCGTCGGCGCGTCGAAGACGGCCCGGAGCGGCAGTTCCACGCCGAACGCCTGCCGCACGCGCGCGGCCACGCGCGCCGCGAGCAGCGAGTGCCCGCCCAGCGCGAAGAAGTCGTCACGCACGCCGGGCTGCACGCCGAGCACGGTCGCCCAGATGCCGGCGAGGGTCTCCTCCTCCACGGTGCGCGGGCGCTGCCCGGCCTCGCCGCCGGAGAGGCTGGACGCGTCGGGCGCGGGGAGGGCGCGGCGGTCCAGCTTCCCGCCGGGGGTAAGGGGAAGCGTCTCCAGCGCCACCAGCGCGGTGGGCACCACGTGCGCGGGGAGCCGATCGGCCAGCCAGCGGCGCACGTCGTCCGCCGAGAACGAGTCGTCCGCCGGGACGACCCAGCCGACCAGGCGCGCGTCGCCGCCCTCGCCGCGGACGGCGACCACGGCCTCGCGCACGGCGGGGTGCGCGAGCAGCGCGGCCTCGGTCTCGCCCGGCTCCACGCGGAAGCCGCGCACCTTGACCTGCTCGTCCGTCCGCCCCAGCCACTCCAGCGCGCCCGAGGCGAGCCGGCGCACCCGGTCGCCCGTGCGGTACAGGCGCGCGCCGGCCTCGCCGGAGAGCGCGTCCGGCACCCAGCGCTCCGCCGTGGCGTCCAGCCGGCCCACGTAGCCGCGCGCCATCCCCGCGCCGCCCAGGTACAGCTCGCCGGGCACCCCCAGCGGCGCGGGCGCGCCCTCCGGGTCCAGCACGTACGCCCGCGCGTTCGCCACCGCCCGCCCGATCGGCACGCTGCGGCCGGACCCGTCCGGCTCGCCCGGGGCGACGGCGAAGGTGGCGTCGATGCACGCCTCGGTGGGGCCGTACAGGTTGACGACCTCCGCGCCGAGCACGGCCCGGCAGCGCGCCGCCAGCTCCGCCGGCAGCGCCTCGCCGCCGCAGAAGACGCGGCGGGCCGCCGTCCAGGCGGACACGTCCTCCTCCAGCACCGCGGCCAGCAGCGACGGGACGAACTGCGCGACGGTGATCCCCCCGTCCGCGAGCGCGCGGGCGAGCCGGGCCGGCTCGCGGTGCGCCCCCGGCTCCGCCATCACCAGCGTCGCCCCGGCCGCCAGCGGCGACCAGAACTCCCAGACCGAGGCGTCGAAGCTGAACGGCGTCTTCTGGAGCACCCGGTCGCCGGCGGACAGCGGGAACTCGCGCTGCATCCACCGCGTGTGGTTGGCGAGGGCGCCGTGCGGCACCGCGACGCCCTTGGGGGTGCCGGTGGAGCCGGAGGTGTAGATGAGGTAGGCGAGGGAGTCGGGCGAGACCTCCGGCCCCCCACCCCCGGCCCCTCCCCCGCAAGCGAGGGAGGGGAGAACTGCAACGGCGGTGTCGTTCTCCCCCTTCCCCCCGCTT
>JBFMFL010000496.1:0-3371 GCA_040752145.1 Gemmatimonadota bacterium | reverse complement strand
GCCGGCCGGGGCCGGCGGCGCACACCCTCCCCGACCCCGCTGAAGCCATGTCCCACCCCGTGTCCCGCCGCCGCGCGCTCCCCGCGCGGGCGCTCCTGCTGCTGGCGGCGCTCCTCGCCGTCCCCGCCTCCGCGCGGGGCAACATGGCGGAGCCGTACACCGGCCCCGCGCGCGCCGGGCACGCCGCGGGCGAGCCCTCCGGGGGGCTGCGCGAGGTGTTCATCGAGCGCGAGCGGCTGCGCATCGACCTGCGCCCGCTCGCGGACGACCGGCCGGCGCGGGTGGAGGCCGTCTACCGCCTCCGCAACGACGGACCGGCGCGGGTGCTGGACCTGGTGTTCGTCGCCGCGGCGCTGGCGGAGGGGGAGCACGGGGTGTGGCTGGACGGCAGGCCGGTCGCCAGCGTCCGCGACACGGCGGGCGCGCTGCCGCCCTCGTGGCGGGTCCCGGGCACGACGCCGGCGCTCGCGAGCGCCGGCCCCCTGGAGTACCGGGCGGAGGGCGAGGGGACGCTGTCCTTCCGCGTGGCGCTGGCCCCGGGGCGGCACGAGATCCGGGTCCGCTACCCCGCCACCTCTTCGACGTGGGTGGACGAGGACGAGATCACGGCGGCGCAGCAGCTGGCCTACGTGCTGGCGCCGGCGCGCGACTGGGCCGGCTTCGGCGGGGTGGACGTGCGGGTGGACGTCCCCCGCGGCTGGCGCGCCGCCGCCGAGCCGGAGCTGCGCCGCGAGGGAGACGCGCTGGTGGGGAGCTGGGACCGCGTCCCCGCCGACGCGCTGGCGCTCACCGTGCGCCCGCGCGACCCGAACCCGCTGCCGTACTGGGGCGGCTGGCTCCTCCTCTCGGCGCTGGGGCTTTACCTTCTGGTGAGGGCCGGGCGCTGGTTCGGCGCCGGCCTGGGCCGGCGCGGCAGGGGGGCGGGGCTCGCCCTCCTCCTGGGCGTGCCGCTCTCCGTGGCGTGGAGCGTGGCCGTCACGCTGGGGCTCGCCGTCGTCCCGGACCTGGTGCGCAGGGCCGCCGGCCCCCATTCCAACAGCGGCTACGGCTACGGCCTGATCTTTCTGGGCGTGCTGCTCTGCCCCGCGCTGGTGGTGGCGGGCACGGCCGCGGCGCAGACCGCCGCCGCGCGGGCGCGCCGACGCGTGCTCGCCGCCGCGGAGCCCGCCGCCCCCGCCCCCCTCCCCGCGGAAACCGTCGGCTGACGAAAGGAAACTCCCATGGACGCACGGCTGACCGCGCAGACCGACTCCCCGCAGGCGGACCTCCCGCCGGCCCCGCCCGCCGCGCCCCCGGCGCGCACGCGCTGGTGGACCGGCCGCCGCAAGGCCGTCGCCACCTTCGGGGTGCTCACCTTCCTGCTGATCGCCCTCGAGACCGGCACCGTCGGCTTCGCCGTGGGGCTGCTGCTCGCCACCCTCCCGGTGCCGCTCTACGTGGCGGTCGCGCTCTGGCTGGACCGCTTCGAGGCGGAGCCGCGCGGGCTGCTGGTGAGGGCCTTCGTGTGGGGGGCGGCGGGGGCGGTGTTCTTTTCCATGCTGGTCAACTCGTTCTTCGAGATCTCCCTGGCGGGGACGCTGGGGGAGGAGGCCGCGGGGCTGGCCGGCTCGGTGATCTCGGCGCCGCTGGTGGAGGAGCTCACCAAGGCCCTGGTGCTCTTCGTCCTCTTCTTCCGCCATCGCGACGAGTTCGACAACGTCACCGACGGCATCGTCTACGCGGCCATGGTGGGGCTGGGCTTCGCCATGACGGAGAACGTGCTCTACTACGGCAACGCCCTGGCCGAGGGGATCGACAGCTCCCTCGGCACCTTCGTCGTCCGCGGGATGCTCTCCCCCTTCGCGCACCCCTTCTTCACCGCGATGACGGGGATCGGGCTGGGGATCGCGCGGGAGCGGAACCGGGGCGCCATCCGCTTCTTCTCGCCGGTGCTGGGCCTCTGCGCCGCCATGCTCCTGCACGCCACCTGGAACCTGGCCGCGAGCACCGACGCCTTCTTCGCCGTCTACTTCCTGGTGATGGTCCCCATCTTCTGGGGGGTGGTGGGGCTGGTGGTGTGGTCGCTGCGGCGCGAGGGGCGGCTGATCCGCGCCCACCTGGCCCCCTTCGTGGAGACGGGGGCGATCGACGCGGCGGAGCTGGACCACATGTGTACGGTGCGCGGGCGGATGCGGGCCTCCGCCGGCTCGCTGCGCCGGGGCGGGCTGCGCGCCTGGCGCGCCCACCGCGAGCTGCACCAGGCGGTGAGCGAGCTGGCCTTCCACCGCTGGCGCGTGGGGCGGGGGATCACCCGCGGGGCGGAGCTGGACGCCGCCCGCGAGGGGGAGCTGGTGGCCCGCATCGGCGCGCTGCGCGGGGCGGCCGCCGCCTGACCCGAGACGGAGCCGGACGCGCGGGCGGAGTTCGTCCGCGCGGGATCTTAACAGAGGGAGCGTGACATGAAGAAGCTGATGGGCGGGGTGTTCAACTTCGTGCTGACGGCGGGCCTGGTGCTGGTGCTGGCGCTGTTCGGCCTGTCCATGGTCGCCACCGGCTCCGGCGAGCGCCGGCTCGCCGAGGCGCCGGAGGTGAAGCTGTCGGAGCTGGCGGCCCACGAGGGCAAGGTCGTGCGGGTGAAGGCGAAGCTGCGCGGCGAGCCCGCCCTGCAGGCCGCCAACGGCGAGGCGCTCGCCTTCCAGACGGTGACCATCACCCACGAGGAGTCCTCGGGCGTGGGCGAGGACCGCGAGGACAGGACGGTGACCGACTACGCCCAGTTCGCCCCCACCGCGGTGGTCGCCGTGGACGGCGACGCGGCGGCGGGAGTGGTCCCGGCGTCGGTGGACCTGCGCTTCGTCCCGGAGCGCTTCAGCGGCTCCACGGGCGCCAGGGGGGAGTTCCCCGCCGCGGCCTCGTCGCTGCTCCCGGCCGGGGTCTTCGCCGGCCTCCCGGAGCGCGGCTACACCGACCTGTCGGTGCGCGCCATCGGGCAGGACCAGGAGGTGACCATCCACGGCGTCGTGCGGATGGTGGAGGGGACGCCGGTGCTCGACGCGCCGGAGGGGGCCCCCTTCGTGGTCTCGCCCATGCCCTTCGACGAGGTGCTCAAGGAGGCCGGGCGCTCCGGCGCGCTGAACCTGGTGTTCGGCTGGGGGATGGTGCTCGGCGCCCTGGCGATCGTGTTCTTCCGCCTGCGCGGCTGGCTGGCCGCCCGGCGCGCGCCGGCCGCCGCGTGAGCGCCGGCGCCCCGGGTCCGGGCCTCGGAGAGGCGGCCGCCCGCCTCTCCGAGCGGGTGGACCGCACGCTGGACGGCGCGGAGGTGCTGGACCGGATCCCGGGGCGCTCGGTGTCGCTGCTGGGGCTGGCGGTCATGGCCTCGGCCGTCGCCGTCT
>JBFMFL010000495.1:0-3387 GCA_040752145.1 Gemmatimonadota bacterium | reverse complement strand
GGGGGCGCGGCGCCGGGTTCAGCCTCACCACCACCGCCGCGTAGTCGCGGTACAGCCCCAGGATGGGGTTGGGGGCGCGCAGCTCGCGCTGCAGCTCCTCCTGCACCTCCGGGATCTCCAGCGACACGTAGTCGCGCTCCCCGGCCAGCAGGCGCAGCAGCGCGTGCTCGTACTCGGGGAGCTCGGCGAAGCCCAGGTCCGCGCGGACGGTGCGGTAGGGGACGAGCTGCTGGTAGATCTCGGCGACGGTCAGCTCCCAGGACGTTCCCGGGCGCTCCCGGCGGAGGCTCTCCACCAGGCGCCAGTACAGCCGGTCGAGGGGGTCCATTCGCTCAGGGCGAGAGGGGGAAGGGCGCGGCCTGCGCCGAGGCGCCGGGGCCGTTCAGGTAGGCGCGCGCCTCCGCCGGGGTGGACGGCGAGTCGATGATCCGCTGCGCCGCGTCGGGGCGGCCCGCGGCGCGCAGCGCCCGCACCAGCCCCACCCACCCCGCGGTGGACTGCGGGTCCAGCTGCACCGCCTGCCGCAGCGTCTGCACCGCCATGTCCGGGCGTCCGGCGTCCAGCAGCAGGAAGCCCAGCTCGCGGTGCAGCGCCGGGTCCTCGGGGGCCGACTCCAGGGCGCGGCGCAGCTCCGTGCGAGCCGCGTCCATCCGCCCGCTCTGGCGGTAGATGCGGGCCAGGAGCAGGCGGGGGCGCGGGTCCTCCGGGTCCTCGCGCGACGCGCCGAGCAGGTGGGGCACCGCGGCCTCCGTCTGCCCCGCGCGCATCAGCGCCGTCCCCTGCTCCAGCGCGTCGTCGCCCGCCCCGCGGCCCCAGAAGAGCCAGCCGAGGGCCGCCACCAGGATCAGCGCCACGGCGCCCAGCGCCCACGGGAGCGCGCTCGCGGGCGTGCGCGAGACCGGCGGCACCGGGTGCACCAGGGCGTCCTCCTCCGCGAACACCGGCTCCTCCGGCGCCGGCACCGGCGGGGGGGGCGGCGCCTCCGCCTCCCACTCCAGCCGCTCCGTGAGCCGCAGCGCCAGCTCCGCGTCCCCCGGCTCCGGGAGCCCGCCCTCGCGCAGCCGCCGGGCGCGCCCCGACAGCTCGTGGAACGCGGCGGCCAACTCGATGGAGATGCGGTCGCGCCGGCGCAGCTCCGCCACCAGCGCGTCCGCGGGGAGCTCGTCCGGGGCGAGCGCCCTGAGCCTCACCTCCAGCGGGGTGTGCGGGTCGTCGCGCAGCATCCGCCGCAGCGTCGCCTCCGCCGCCCCGGTCAGCTGCACCACCGCGGCGCGGCGCGCCTGCGGGTCGGCCTCGCCGCCGCGCAGGAGGTCGGCGGCGCCCGAGGCCTTCCGCAGCGGCCTCAGCGTGGTTTCACTGTCGTCGTCCCTCGCGGCCACGCGCACCTCCCGTCAGCGGGTCGTCCCCTTGCCGGGGCGGAAACACGGGGCACGAAAAGGGCCCCGCGCCGGTTCCGCCCGCCCCCCTATGCAAGGAGCGGGCACCGGCGCGGGGCCCCGTCCGGACCCGCCTACGACTCGATCTCCAGCAGCCCGGCGCGGGCGCTGGCGCGCACGAACGACTCGGCGTCGTCGCAGACCACGCGCTGCCCCGTCCGGACCCGCGCCGACTCCGCCGAGCGGATCATGAACGCCGCCAGCGAGTCGCCCGGGTGGGGCGAGGCGTCGCGCATGGCGCGCACGATCTCCTCCCAGCTCCCCGAGAACACCCGCCCCTCGGGGGTGCGCACCCGGTGCGTCCCCGTCTGCACCGAGGCGGGGAGCGCCAGCGGCGTGGGCGCGGGGGGAAGGGCGCGGACCAGCGCCTCCACCTGCTCCAGCCGGGCCAGGGCGCGCTCCGCCGGGTCCTCGGAGGCCGCCTCGAACGAGGCCTCCACCTCGGCCAGCAGGTGCTCGATCTCGTCCGGCTCCCCCTCCAGCTCCTCCAGCCGGGTGCGCCAGGGGGCCAGCGCGTCGTCGGTCTCCGTCCAGCCGTCCTGCGAGCACTTCAGGTCGATGAAGCGCCACACCGAGAGCGTGTCCCAGTGCTCCTGCGGCGGCACCCGCTCCAGCTCGCGCAGCGCGCCCTCGGCGTCGCCGCGGTCGTACAGCAGGTGCGCCAGGTAGATGCGCGCCTCGTGGAGCGCCGCGTCCAGCCGCAGCGAGCGGCGCAGCTCGCGCCGCGCGCCGATGTCGTCGCCCAGCGCGTGCAGCGTGTACCCGCGCGCCGCGGCCACCTCGGCGCTGTCGGGGTGCGCCGCCACCAGCGCCGTGAAGCGGTGCCGCGCGTGCGTGAACAGCCCCTCGCGGTACAGCGCCCGCCCGATGGCCAGCCCGATCTCCAGGTCGTCGGAGAGGCCCATGGCGTCGATCCGGGCGATGGACCGGAGCGCCCCCTCCACGTCGCCGAACTTGAGGAGCGTCTCGCCCAGCCCCACCCAGGCGTCCTCGTACTCCTCGTCGATCTCCAGCGCGGTCTCGAACGAGCGCCGCGCCCAGGCGTACTCTTCCCGGGCGATGCGGACGTACCCGATCCCCACGTGCAGAAGTGCCGAGTCCGGGTGCTGCCGGACCCCCTCGCGGAGGACCTCCAGCGCCACGTCGTACTCGCCGGACTCGTAGAAGCGGTGCGCCCGCTCGTCGAACTCTTCGGAGCTCAGGAACGGATTCGCCATCGGTGCCCTTTCCCTGCGTTTCTGTTGTCGCGGGCGCCCCGGTCCGCAGGCGGGCCGGAGCGCTCCGGCGCTCCCCGCATGCCACGCGGGAGACGCCGTTTACGAATATAATCCGCATCGTCCGGGCGACCAAGCCCCGGCGCGGGACCCGATCTTGCGCCGCGGCGCCCGCGAGGGCATCTTGCACCCCCGCGCAACGACCCAGAGGAGCCATGTTCAACCTGTTCCGCAAGCGCCTCAGTGCGGAGGCCCGCCGCAAGCTCATGATCGCCGCCGCACGCTCGGAGGAGGCGATCATCGAGACGCACGTCGCCAACGCGCTCGACCTCCTGGACGACCTGGGCGACGAGGTGGACGTCGACCGCGCCCTGGAGATGTACGTGGACATGATGTCGCTCACCGAGACGGTCGCCTCGGCGGTCAGCAACCGCGTCCTCGCCCAGCTGGAGAGCACCTCGCCCCGCGGGGTGGTGGTGAGGGCCCGGCGCTTCGAGAACGTGTTCCGCGACGACCGCAAGCAGGAGCAGCAGGGGCGCGGCAAGCGCGACGCGGGCCGCACCCGGCGCTAGCCCCCGCCGTCCACGGACCCGCCGCGGGGGGGGGGGGCGCCCCCCCCCCCCCGCCGGGTGTCGGGCGACGCCGGCGCCATCGCCCGGCTGCAACGGAACAGCGCCCACTTCTTCCAGCGTCCCGATCAGGACTACGTCAGGTACGACCCGGCCCGCACGCAGCTC
>JBFMFL010000494.1:0-3389 GCA_040752145.1 Gemmatimonadota bacterium | reverse complement strand
CGGGGCTCCCGCAGCCGGAGCGGAGACAGCCGGGCAGTTTCGGCTGGCTCCGCGACCCGCGTAGGAAACAGGCCGGCAGTTTGGCCTGGTTCCGGAGCGGCCCCAGAGGACAACACGAGCCCAGCACCCACTGGCCCACGCAATCGAGACAATGGAGAGCGGCACGTTGACGGAGACGAAAGAGACCCCGGCCACGATCCTGCCCGAGCCCACCATGCGCGGCAAGCTGGGCCTGTACCTGGGCGTGGTGGGCGGGGTGGTGCTGCTGGACATCGTCACCAAGGCCATCGTGCAGCGCACGCTCACGCTCTACGACCCGGTGCCGGTGTGGGGCGACTTCTTCCGCCTCACCTACATCTTCAACCGGGGCGCCGCGTTCGGGCTGAGCCTGGGCGACAACTCGCGCTGGATCTTTACCGGGCTGACGGTGGTGGCCATCATCGGCCTGTTCCTGTGGTACCGCTCAACCCCGGCCAGCGACCGGTCGAGACTCCTGGCCCTGGCCTCGGTCACGGCGGGCGCCATCGGCAACCTCATCGACCGGATCCGCTCGCACCAGGGCGTGGTGGACTTCCTGGACTTCGGCTTCGGCGACGTGCGCTGGCCGGTGTTCAACGTGGCGGACATCGCCGTGACCTGCGGGGCCGTCCTGCTGGCGATCTCCCTGTGGCGCGAGGACGTGCAGGCGGCCCGGGAAAAGGATGCGGGGTGAGGAGCGCCGCGAGCTCCTCGTGGAGGAGGAGAGCGGCGAGCGGCTGGACGCCTGGCTGGCGGAGCGGCTGGACGTTTCGCGCTCGCGCGCGGCGGCGCTGATCGAGGGCGGCAACGTCCTGCTGAACGGCGCCCCGCCCAGGAAGCGCGACCGCCCCCGCCCGGGCGACCGGGTGGAGGTGACGCTCCCCGCGCCGGAGCCGGCCTCCGCGGCGGCGGAGGAGATCCCGCTGGACATCGTCTTCCAGGACGCCGACCTGGTGGTGCTCGACAAGCCCGCCGGGCTGGTGGTTCACCCCGCCCCCGGCAACCCCACCGGCACGCTGGTCAACGCCCTCCTCCACTCCGTGCGCGACCTGTCCGGAATCGGCGGGGAATTGCGCCCCGGGATCGTCCACCGGCTGGACAAGGACACCTCGGGCCTGATGATCGTCGCCAAGAACGACGAGGCCCACCGCCGCCTCTCCGACGACCTCAAGGCCCGCCGCATCCGCCGCGCGTACCTGGCTGCGGCCTGGGGGCACCTCCCCGCCGACGCTCTCACCGTGGACGCCCCCATCGCCCGGCACCCCACGGAGCGCAAGCGCATGGCCGTGGTGCAGGGCGGCCGCCACGCGGTCACGCACTTCCGGCGGCTGGAGCGCTGGAAGGCGGCCGACCTGGTGCGGGCGGAGCTGGAGACGGGGAGGACCCACCAGATCCGCGTGCACCTGCTGCACGCCGGGCACCCGGTGGTGGGCGACCGGACGTACGCCGAGGGGCGCGAGCGCGGCTTCGGCGGGGCGGAGCGGCCCTGGGCGCAGGCGCTGGCCCGGCGGGTGCCCCGGCAGTTCCTGCACGCGGCCGAGCTGCGCTTCGCGCACCCCCGCACGGGGGAGGAGATGCGGTTCGAGGCGCCGCTCCCCCCGGACCTTGCGGCGGCCGCGGAATGGGCGCGCGGTGGCGGGGCGCCGCTTGCTTGACCCGGGGGCGCCCGCTATACTTTCGCTTCACCTCCCACGCGACGATCCCTCCCGGCCGTGATGCACGACCTCCAGACCACAGACGCGGCGCCCGGCGCGCTCGCGGCGGACGCCGCGGAGCGCATCGTCCTGCTGGGCGTGGCGGAGCACTGGTTCGGCGTCGCCATCCGCGGCATCCGCGAGATCATCCCGCCCCGGCCGTACACGCCGCTCCCCGGGAGCGAGCCGTACGTGTGCGGGCTGATCAACCTGCGCGGGCGCATCGTCACCGTCATCGACCTGGGCGCGCGGCTGGGGCTCCCGGCCGCCTCCGCCGACCCCGACCACAGCATCGTGGTGCTGGAGCACGCCGGGCGGCTGGTGGGGATGGCGGTGCGGGAGGTGTCGCGCATCGTCCGCGCCGACCTGGACGCCCTGGAGATGGGCGCCGACCTGCTCCGCTCGCTCCGGATCGACCGGTCCTACCTGCTGGGGGTGGGGGAGACGGACGACCGCATCTTCGTCGCCGTGGACCCGGACGAGATCTTCCGTCCCATCCTCGCGTAGCACCCCTTCCGCTCACACCCTTCTCCTCTGGAGGATTGATGGCTCAGACCGTGTTGATCTGCGACGACGCGATCTTCATGCGCACCATGATCGGCGACATCCTCACGCAGGCCGGCTTCCAGATCGTCGGCGAGGCCGAGACCGGGCTGCAGGCCGTGGAGAAGTACCGCGCCCTGAAGCCGGACCTGGTGACCATGGACATCGTCATGCCCGACATGGGCGGGATCGACGCGGTGCGCGAGATCGTCAAGGAGGACCCGGGCGCCAAGGTGCTGATGTGCAGCGCCATGGGGCAGCAGGCCCTGGTGATCGAGGCGATCCAGGCCGGCGCGCGCGACTTCGTGGTGAAGCCGTTCCAGCCCTCGCGGGTCCTGGAAGCCGTCCAGCGCGTTCTCGGATAGGGAACAGGGAACAGGTTACAGGGAACAGCCTGCGACTGCTGCTGTCTTTGGCTGGCTGTAACCTGTCCCCTGTCACCTGTAACCTCCCCCGTCGTCCCCCATGGAACTGTCCCAGTACGGCGAGCTGTTCCTGTCCGAGTCGCGCGAGCACGTCTCGGCGATCAACGACCTCCTCCTGGCGCTGGAGGCGAGCCCCGGCTCGCGCGAGCCCGTGGAGGGGGTCTTCCGCGCCGTGCACACCATCAAGGGGATGTCCGCCACCATGGGGTACCGCGGCGTCGCCGACCTGGCGCACGCCCTGGAGGACCTCCTGGACCGGGTGAGGCACGGGCGCCGCGCGGTGGACGGGGAACTGGTGGACCTGCTCTTCGAGGGCGCGGACGCCCTGGAGCGCGCCATCGAGGCCGCGGTCGCGGAGGACGACGCGGCGGAGCCGGAGCTGGCGCCCGTAATCGCGCGCCTTCACGCCGCGCTGGGCGAGGGCGCGCCGGCGGCGGCGCCCGCGGCGCAGGCCGCGCCGGCGGCGGGCGGGGCGCTGGCGGCGGCGGACGGGGCGATGCGGGTGCGGGTGACCGTGGCGCACGACTCGCCGCTCCCCGGGGTGCGCGCCTTCATGGCGCTGCGCGTGGCCCGGACCCTGGGCGAGGTGAGCGGGGTGTCGCCGGAGGAGGGGGCGCTGCAGGGGGCGGACTTCCGCGGGGTGGTGGAGTTCGAGCTGAGGACGGAGCGGCCGGCGGCGGAGGTGGAGGCGGAGCTGCGCGGGGCGGGG
>JBFMFL010000493.1:0-3397 GCA_040752145.1 Gemmatimonadota bacterium | reverse complement strand
CGGCGCCTGGTCAGGCGCCGGGGCGGTTCTCGTTGTGGCCCTCCGCTCAGAGGGCGATGTCGCCGCCCGGGTCGCCCGGGGTGGGCGGCCCCTCCACCTGCCGCCGGGAGCGCGCGAACGCCCGGGCGGTCGCCTCCCGGTCCACCCGCAGCGAGAGCGTCACGCTCCCCCCCTCCTCCTCGCGGCTCACCGCGAGCAGGTCGCCCTCGCCCGCCCCCGCGGGGAGGAGCCACGCGGGAACGGTGACCATCCGCTCGCCGTCGTGGAGCGAGGCGATCCCCTCCTCCACCGAGTCGATCGCCCAGGTGCGCTGCTCGTGGCTCACGTTTCCTCCGGAGGCCGGGGTCGAGAGGGGGTGCCGTCGCGGTTCCGCCGTTGCAGTTCCGCCGTTGCAGTTCCCGCCGTATCCCCCAAAAGCGGTTCGGGGGGAGACTCGCCGGTAGTTTGGCGAGGCTCCCCCCGGCGCAGGGAGACAGCCGGGCAGTTTCGGCTGGCTCCCGGAGCCCCCGGAGGAGACCGGCAGCAGTACCGCCGGGCTCCGCAGGGGTCCGTATCTATCTACGACCGAAGAAGAACTAGCCGATCAGGTACAGGAACCGGCCGCAGTTCTCGCAGTGGCTGATCTCCTGGTTGCGCTCGGCGTCGGACGCCACGGCGGTGGGGATGTTGACGAAGCACCCGTAGCAGGTGCCGCCGATCACGGGGACCACCGGCCGCGGGTGGCGGCCGGCGATGCGGCGGTAGCGGTTGCGCACCGGCGGGGCGAGCGACTCCTCCATCTCGCCGATCTTCTCGTCCAGCTGGCGCAGGGCGTCGTCGATGGTGATGCCGAAGACCTCCTCCTCCACCTGCCTCTCGGAGGCTTCCAGCTCCTTGCGCTGGCTCTTCAGGTCCTGGATCTCCAGGAGGATCTCGAGCTGCGGGTTCATTTCTCGTTCTCCTCCCTCAGACGCCCTTCTCGTCCAGCAGGGCCAGGAACTCCCTGCCGGAGGAGAGCTGCCCCAGCCGCTGCGCGACGTCCGGCTCCTTGGAGAACTGGGCGATCTTGCCGAGCACCGGGAGGTACTGGTTGGACACCTCCAGCGGGGGCGCCACGATCAGAAAGAAGTTGTGGACCGGCTGCTCGTCGATGGCCTTGAAGTCCACGCCCTGCGGCTTGCGGCCGAAGGCCACGCGGAGGCGGTTGACCACCAGGGAGCGGCAGTGGGGGATGGCGATCCCCTTGCCGATGCCGGTGGAGCCCAGGTTCTCGCGCCGCTTGAGCATCTTGTAGAGGATGGCCTGGGACTTGTCGTCGAGCCCCAGGAGGGCGATGAGCTCCTTCAATATCTCGTCCTTGCTCTCCCCCTGGAGATCAAGGCTAACCGAATCCTCGGTGAAGAACTCCCGAAGTTCCATGTCGTCTTATCCTCTCGTATGTTTCCCGAAACGCGTACGGGCTGCGGAGGCTGGCAATGTAAGTGCCACTGCGTAGCCTGTCAAAATTCAACGGGTTCCGCTCCGCGGGCGTCGGCGCGGTTGAAGCGGCGGGGCTGAAAGGGTATATTTCAAGGATGTTTGCGAACCCTGTAGACCTGCTCCGCGGCGGCTCCGTGCCGCTGTACCTGGCGCCCCAGGCGGGCGTCAGCGAGTCCCCGTTCCGCCGGCTGTGCCGCGCGTTCGGGGCCGACGTCGTCGTGTCCGAGTTCGTGTCGGCGGAGGGGATCCGCCGCAACGACCGCAAGACGCACGGCTTCCTGCGCTTCCACGACGACGAGCGCCCCATCGGCATCCAGATCTTCGGGGCGGACCCGGAGGCCATGGCCCAGGCCGCGGCGCTGGTGGAGGAGGTGTACGAGCCCGACTTCCTGGACATCAACTTCGGCTGCCCGGTCAAGAAGGTGGTGAGCCGCAACGGGGGCTCCGGCTGCCTGCGCGACCTGGACCTGGTGCGCGGCATCATCCGCGCCGTGAAGGGGGCCATCTCCATCCCCACCACGGTCAAGATCCGCAGCGGGTGGAGCGAGGAGCTGCGCAACCCCGTGGAGATCGCCCTGCGCTGCCAGGACGCCGGCGCGGAGGTGCTGACGCTGCACGCCCGCACCCGCACGCAGATGTACAGCGGCGTGGCCAACTGGGACGAGATCGCGGCCGTCAAGGCGGCGCTGGACATCCCGGTGATCGGCAACGGCGACGTGTGGAGCGGCGCGGACGCCAAGCGGATGCGCGACCACACCGGGTGCGACGGGATCATGATCGCCCGCGGCTCGCACGGGGCGCCCTGGATCTTCCGGCAGGCGCGCGCCGCCCTTTCCGGCGAGCCGGTGCCGGCGGACCCGGAGGCCGGGGAGCGCTTCAAGATCGTGCTGGAGCACGCGCGCCTCGCCATCGCCTGGGAGGACGACGAGGAGAAGTCGATGATCGAGTTCCGCAAGCACCTGGGGTGGTACACCAAGGGGCTCCCCAACGGCAAGGCGCTGCGCCAGGAGCTGTTCGCGGTGAAGCGGCTGGCCGAGGCGGAGCGGCTGCTGGAGGGGTACCTGGAAGCGCACGAGGGGGCGGCGGTTTGACCTCCGAGCGGCTGCGGGTGCTGCTCGCGGGGGTGGCGGAGGGGCGCGTGTCGCCCGCGGAGGCGGAGCGCGCGCTGGCCTGGGCGCCGGTGGAGGACACCGGGTTCGCCACGGTGGACCACCACCGCGCGCTCCGGCAGGGGTACCCGGAGGTGGTGTTCGGCCAGGGGAAGACGCCGGAGCAGGTGGTGGAGATCGCCACGCGCATCGCCGCGCGCGGGGACGGCTGCCTGGTGACGCGCGTCGCGCTGGACGCCGCCGACCTGCTCCGCGCCCGGGTGCCGGAGGTGGAGCTGAACCCGCTGGGGCGCACCGCCTACCTGGCCCCCGCGGAGCCCGTGGCGCGCCGCGTGCGCGGCACCGTGCTGGTGGTGACCGCCGGCACCAGCGACCTGCCGGTGGCCGAGGAGGCGGCGGTCACGGCGCGCGCCTTCGGCAACCCGGTGGAGCGGCTCACCGACGTGGGGGTGGCCGGGCTGCACCGGGTGCTGGCGGCGCGGGACGCGCTGCTGGGCGCCGCGGTGGTGATCGTGGTGGCGGGGATGGAGGGCGCGCTCCCCTCCGTGGTGGGGGGGCTGGTGTCGGCGCCGGTGATCGCCGTCCCCACCAGCGTGGGCTACGGCGCCTCGTTCGGCGGGGTGTCGGCGCTGCTGGGGATGCTCAACTCCTGCGCCTCCGGGATCACCGTGGTGAACATCGACAACGGCTTCGGCGCGGCCGCCGCCGCTTCGCGCATCAACCTGCTTCCCGCGGACTGAGATCGCACCCCGGGCCCTCCCCGCCGACCGGCGGCTGCTCGTGCTCCTCGCCGCGGCCGTGGTCACGGCCCTGGCCGCCCTGCTCGCTCC
>JBFMFL010000492.1:0-3403 GCA_040752145.1 Gemmatimonadota bacterium | reverse complement strand
GTCAACCCCAGCCCCAGGGGACGAACACCCAGAGCGCCGCCACCTCGGCCAGTTCGCCCAGCGCGCCGCACACGTCGCCCGTGACCCCGCCGAAGCGGCGCGCCAGCCACTCGCCCAGGAGCAGCGCCGCCGCGGCCCCGGCGATCACCACCAGCGCCAGCCGCAGCGGGTCGGAGGAGGTGCCGACGAGCGGGAGCACCACGGCCATGAGCACGCCGGTGGCGGTCCACAGCCGCCCGTGCCCGGCGATGGCGGCGCCCAGCCCGTCCACCCGCGCGGCCGGGTGCGCGCGCAGCGCGTGCACCATGGCCCAGCGCGCCGTGGGCGCCGCCAGCAGCGGCGCGATGGGCGTGGCGTACAGCAGAGCCGTCCACTTGGCCAGGAGCAGCAGCACCATCCCCAGCACCCCGAAGGTGCCCAGCCGCGGGTCCTTGAGGATCCCCAGCCGCCGCTCGCGCGTGGCCGCCGCGCTCGCCAGCGGCGGCGCGAACGCCGCGTCGCAGCAGTCCGCCCACCCGTCCAGGTGCAGGGCCCCGGTGACCAGCACCCACGCCGCCAGCGCCAGCGTCGCCACGGGCACCGGCGGCAGCGGCAGGAGCAGCACCAGGGCTGGCACCGCCCCCACCAGCAGCCCCACCAGCGGGTAGAACGCCGTCGCCGCGCGCAGTTCCTCCTTCGCCACGTCGCCGCGCAGCGGCACGCGCACCGTGGTGAGCGTGCCCACGGCGAGCAGGAAGGGGCGGAGGAGGGCGGGGAGACTGCTCAAGGGCTTAGTGCGTGAGTGCGTGAGTGCGTGAGTGCGTGAGTGCGTGAGTGCGTGAGTGCGAAAGTGACGGCAGTACGAAGTACGCTTACGACGGCCTGCACTTCGGCCCCGCCGTTTCCCCACATATGCAGCGAAGGGAGACTCACGCAAGCGGTACCGCGTGAGGCTCCCGAAGCCGGAGCGGAGACACCGGGGCAGTTTCCGGTGGCTCCGCGACCCGCGGAGGAGACCGGCAGCAGTACCGCCGGGCTCCGGAGCGGCCCCAACACAGAAGGCCGCCCCTCATCGAAAACCAGCTCTAGAAGTCCGCCGTCAGACGGAGGCGAAGAGCACGCCCGGGCAGGTTGAAGCCCCGCTTCTCGTAGTAGTTCTCGTCGGTCAGGTTGTCCACCAGCAGCGAGACCGCGTACCGGTCCGCCAGGCGCAGCGTGGACACCAGGTCCAGCGTCATGAACGCCGGGTACTCGATGTCCGAGACGCGCGTGAAGTCGGTGAAGTCCTGGTCCGTGCGCCCGCCCACGTAGCGGCCGGTGAGCCGGGTGCTGAAGCGGCGCAGGTCGTCCCACTCCACCCCGTAGTTCACCGTGGCGCCGGCCACGTTGCGGATCTGCCGCTCGGTGTCGGCGCCGAACACCAGCGCGCCGGCGACCTCCTCCGGGCGGAAGTCCGTGCGGCCCGCGAAGCGCGCGGCGTCCACCTGCACGCTCCGCGCCGTCTCCTCGCGCTCCAGGTAGTGCGTGGCGTTGGCGAACAGGCGCAGCGAGTACCGGCGCGCGGCGAAGGCGCCCAGGTCCCACCCCAGCCGCCACTCCACCCCCGACATGCGCGCCTCCTGGGCGTTGACGTAGGTGCTCACCGAGCCCACCGGGTCGCCGGCGGCGGAGACGGGGCGGGCGGCGGCGGGGAAGCTGGCGCGCACCGAGGTGATGCGGTCGTCCACGCGGGTGTCGAAGTACGTGACGTCGGCGTCCAGCCCCAGCGCGGTGCGCTCCAGCCCCACGCCCACGTCCCAGGTGACGGAGCTCTCCGGGTCCAGCTCCGGGTTGCCCACGGCGATGGTGGCCACCCCGGCGGCGTTGCGCTGCACGGAGAGCCCCGCCCGGCCGAAGGCGTCCGGGGCCACGAAGGCGCGGCCCACGGTGCCGTGCAGGCGGACGCCCCCCGCGGCGGCGTACTGGAGCCCGGCGCTGGGGTTGAAGACGGAAAAGGTCTCCTCGTCCGGCTGCACGTCGGGGCGCAGCGGCGTCTCGCGGATCTCCAGCGCCACCCGGTCGAAGCGGCCGCCCAGCGTGCCGCTGAAGCCCGCCGGGAGCGCGATCCTGCCCTCGGCGAAGGCGGCCGTGGAGCGCGTGGCGGCGTCGGGCGAGTAGGGGGCCGCCGCCTGCGACGCGCCGGTGAACACCTCGGAGGTCTCGCCCGCGAAGTTGTAGTCCACGCCCACGGTGAGCGCGTGGGCGCCCAGCCGCACCGCGTCCTGCAGCTGCACGCCGCGCGTGGCCGTCTCGCTGGTGAAGCTGACGTACGGGTCGGGGGCGTAGGTGTCGAAGTAGTCGGTGAGCTCGTCGCCGGCGTAGGCGCGCAGCAGGGGCGTGTGCCCGCGCCAGGCGCCGCTCAGCGCCACGTCGCCGGTGCGGCGCTCCAGGTTCTTGCGCTGCCCGGGGTCGCCCTCCACGTACAGGTCGCCGGGGGTCTCCACGTCGTCCGCGCGGAACGCCTCGCCGCGCACGTCCACGCGCAGCGCGTCGCTGAAGCGCCACCCCAGGCGGCCGTTGCCGGAGCCGTACGCGTACTGCGTGTTGGGGCGGACGGCGCCGTCGCCGCGCTCGGGCACCCGCTCGCTCTCGGTGGGGGAGAGCAGCTTGACGGCCTCCTCGCTCCCCACCCAGCCGCGCAGCAGGTTGCCCTCGCCCACGCGGTAGTCCGCGCCGCGGGCGAAGCGGGTCACGCCGAAGTCGGCGTCCAGCCGCGGGGTGATCGCGCCGCCGGCGCGGGCGGACAGGTCCAGCGTCTGCCAGCTCCCGTACGCCAGCGAGGCGCTGCCGCCGAAGGCGCCGGTGGAGCGGCGGGTGATCAGGTTGACGGCGCCGCCCATGGCGCTGGAGCCGTACAGCGACGACGCCGGCCCCTTGAGCACCTCGATGCGCTCGATGGAGTTCAGGTCGATGGTGGCCAGGTTGGTGGCCCCGGCCGGGCGCCCGTCGATGAGCAGCAGCGTGTGCTTGGCGATGCCGCTGAACTCCGGGCGGAAGCCGCGGATGCCGATGCCGGAGAGCAGCCCGGGGTACTGGATCACGTCCAGCGCCGCCTGCTCCTTGAGCACGTCCGCCAGCTCGTCGGCGGGGGTGCGCTCCAGGTCGCGCTGCCCGATCACCTCGATCTTCTGCGGCAGCTCCGTGCGGAGCGCCGGGTAGCGCTTGGTGGTCACCACCACCGTGTCCAGCGTCGTCGCGCGCGGCTCCTGCTGGGCGCGGGCGGCGCCCGGGAGCGCCGCCGCCACGGCCAGCGCCCCCGCCACCCCGGCGGCTGCGCGCGTGCCTCTCGTCTTCATGTTATCCGTGCGTCCTTGCGGCCCCGCGGGGCCAGTCGGGTTGTCGGTTGTCGTCCGTGTCCGTGCCGCACGCCGCCGCGGCGAGCGGC
>JBFMFL010000491.1:0-3432 GCA_040752145.1 Gemmatimonadota bacterium | reverse complement strand
CCCTCTGCGCAGGGAGACTCACGCGGCAGTTTGCGTGAGGCTCCCGGAGCCGGAGCGGAGACAGCCGGGCAGTTTCGGCTGGCTCCGCGACCCGCGCAGGAGACGGACGGCGGTATCGTCCGGCTCCGGAGCGGCCCCAACCCTAGACGTCACGCACCCGAAGGCGGAGTCTCCGGAAGCGTGTACTTCCGCCCCCGGTTCTGCTCGCGCAGCCACTGCTGGAGCGGCGCGAAGTACTCCACCATGGCCTGCGCGTCCAGCTCCTGCCCGGTGGTCTCCTTCAAGACTTCGCGCCAGTCCCGGCTCGCCCCCGGCGCCATCAGGTTGCGCAGGAACTCGCCCACCTGCGCGTTGCCGTGGTAGTCGGTGTCGTGCGGGTCCTGCTTGAGGATGTTCTTGGCAATGTGGGTGTGCAGCTGGAAGAGCAGCGCGTACGACAGCGCGTAGTCGTAGTACTGCGCCGCGTCGTCGTTGACGTGCGTCTTGGTGAGCGCGTCCGCCCACTGCTCGCCGCGCGCGGCAGGCGGGGCCACGCCCTGGTAGCGGGCCACCAGCTCCCACCAGCGGCGGTTGAACCGGTCCGGCGACAGCGAGTCGGCGTACAGCGAGTGCTCCCAGCGGGTCATCACCCCCGCCGAGAAGGGGATGAACGGCACGTACGCCAGCGCCTCGCTGAGCAGCTTGGCGCGCTCGTCCACCCGGGCGCCCTCCGGCACCAGCCCGCGCCCCTTGAGGAAGCGCGGCTGCGAGGCCGCCAGCCCGATCATGCTCCCGATCCCCTCGTGGTAGGCGCGGTTGGCGCCCTCGCGCAGGAGCAGCGGCACCTCGGGGCGGGAGTAGGCCATGTAGTAGTAGACGTGCCCCAGCTCGTGGTTGGCGGTCTCGAACCAGTAGGCGTTGGGCTCCACGCTCATCAGCGAGCGCACGTCGCCGGCCAGGTCCATGTGCCAGGCGGAGGCGTGCGTGTTCTTCTTGTACGGCGCGTCGGCGGCCACCGGGTACAGCGACGACTTCTCCCAGAAGGTCTGCGGGAGCCGCGGGAAGCCCAGGCTCACGTAGAAGTTCTCGGCCTCCCTGACCACCCACTCGGGGCCCTTGGCCGTCAGGGCGGAATCCACGTTGAGGCCCCGCACCTCCACCAGCGGGCTCCAGTCCTGCGCCCAGCGGTTGGGGAGCCAGTGGGCGGGGATCATGTCGGGTACGGGCGCGCCGTAGCGCCGGGCCAGCTCGTAGCGGGTCCAGGTGTGCAGCTCGCGGTACAGCGGCCACAGCTGCGCCACCAGCCGGTCGTTGAGCGCCAGCATCTCCGGGGTGGTCATCCCGTAGTCGGAGACCTGGAAGGTGAAGTAGTCCGGGTACCCCAGGGCCTGCACCACGCCGTTGCGCAGGTCGCGCAGCCGGGTGATGCCGGGCTTGAGCGCGGGCCCCACGGCCTTGGACGCCTCCCAGGCGGCGCGGCGCCGGCGCAGGTCGGTGCTCTCGCGGATGACCTGGTCCAGCTGGTTGGGGGTGACGGCCTTGCCGTCGAGCGTGAACTGGTAGCCGTACAGCGTCTCGGTCTGCTGCGCCTCCGCGGCGATGCGCGCCCGCACCAGCTCGGGCACGGTCTGCGGCGCCCCGGCGGCGGCGGACAGGATCTCCTCCAGCTGGAGCACCTGGAGCGGGTCCAGCCGGTCGCGCTGCCGGAGGAGGGCGCGGGTGCGCTCGATGACCGGGACGCTCCCGGTGTAGGCGGTGAGCGCCTCCTGCGCGCGGCGGGTGCGCGCGGCGTTGGTGGTGTCGCCCTCCACGATGCGCGTGTTGGAGGCCCACTCGGCCTCGTTCGCCGCGTAGTACAGCGGCTGGAGGGTGGCGACGTACTCGTCCAGGAAGCGCTGCGCCTCTTCGCGGGGCGTCGGGGCGGCGGCCGCGGCGGGGGTGCCGCCGGCCGGCGCGGGCGCGGGGGCGGCCTCCTGCGGGGCCGGGGCGCACGCGGCGAGCGCCGCCGCGGAGAGCAGCGCGAGCGGAAGGGTGGTTCGGTTGGCCTTCATGGATGTCCCGTGGGTGGATGCCGGGCCCGCGGCGCGGAGCCGATGCGCCGCGACAACATGCGGCTGGAGCACGCTGGCCGCAAACGTTCGGCCCTGCGTACGCCCGGGGCCGGGTCCGGGTTCCCGGGGAGCGGGCCCTTCCGTCAGGCCGCGCCGCAGGCCCGCGCGGTCTCGCGCAGGCGCTGCTCCACCCAGCGGCAGTCGGTGCTGGAGGGCGTGCGGCTCACGGTGACGACCAGGGTCCCCGAGGCCTCGTCCCAGCTCCACGCGGCCGACGCGTCCCGGTGCTCCAGCGTCCCGGACGGGGCTTCGTTCGCGGGGAGACTCAGCTCCCGCGCGCGCCTCCACAGGCAGGTCCACACGTCGCGGGTCACGCCTTCGATCCTGATCTCGGGGCAGCCGGCCATGTCGTCGTCTCCTGGTTCGGGTGGGGAGCGGAAGTCGCGCGCAACCGGCATGCCGCTGCAACGGATCTGAACTGCGGGTTCGGGCGTGCCCCTCGCTGTCGCTCGGGTCGGGCTGCGCGCGGAGTAACGCACGATACGACCGTGCGTAACTCCGCCGAGCCCCCGCGGAAACAGCCCCGCGGGGTCTCGGCCCTGCCGGGCGCGCATCCCTCACGCGGGTCCCGGCGCGGGCGGACGGACTGCGCGTGACGTTCCGGGCACCGGGGCGTCACAACAGGCGGCAAGCACCCTTTCTGCGTGTTCGCGTGCAGCGGCGCCGGCGCATCCCGCCGGCGGCGGCCGACCACCCTGTCCCACGTTCCCATGGCACCTCTTCGACGCTTCTTCGCGGCGCGGGCGGCCTGCGCCCCCGCCCTGCTCCTCGCCGCCGCGCTGGGCGCGCAGCCGCTCGCCGCGCAGGGCTCCGGCCTCTCGCTGGACGTGGGGCTGCGGCTGGGGGTGGGCGGCGGCGGCGGGATGTGCCGCGCGGCGCTGATCCCGGGGGCGGAGGTGCGCACCGGGGGCGCGCTCTACGGGGTGGCGGTGCTGGACGCGTACGTGTCCCGGCTGACGGAGCGGGACCCCTGCCCCACCCGGCGCACGGCGGAGGGGCGGGAGGAGGTCACGCGCATTCCGCTGACCGCGCCGCGCATCCGCGCGGGAGTGGGGTGGGCGGGGTCGCTGGGCGGGCTGCGCACGGACGCGCGGCTGTACGCGGGGCAGCAGGGGGTGCTGGAGGGCTTCCAGCCGCTGGCGGGCGTGGGGCTGGGCGTCGGGACCGGCGGGTGGGGCGTGGAGGCGGGCGGCACGCTGCACCGCGCCGACGTCTACGAGCGGCTGCCGGCGCCCGACGCCGGGCTTCCCGCGGGGGAGCGGCCGCTGCGCCGGGAGTGGGCGCCCTCGTTCGAGGCGGCCGCGCGCTTCGAGGCGGGAGCGCTCACCGGCCGCGGCGCGCC
>JBFMFL010000490.1:0-3438 GCA_040752145.1 Gemmatimonadota bacterium | reverse complement strand
CGCACCCCCGAGCTGTTCACCGGGGTGGTGCTCCTGCTGGTGCTGGGGGTGGGGTGGCTCACCGAGCTGGCCGGCCTTTCCATGGCCCTGGGCGCGTTCCTGGCCGGGCTGCTGGTGGCCGAGACCGAGTACCGCCCGCAGGTGGAGGCCGACGTGGAGCCCTTCCGCGGGGTGCTGCTCGCCCTGTTCTTCATGACGGTGGGGATGGGCGTGGACCTGCGGCTGCTGGCGTCGCACGCGCCGCTGGTCGCCGCCCTGGTGCTGGGGCTGGTGGCGCTCAAGGCCGCCGTCGCGGGCGCGCTCTGCCGCCTCGCCGGGCTCTCCGCCGCCGTCGCCGCCCAGGTGGGGCTCACCCTGGCGCAGGGGGGCGAGTTCGGGTTCGTGCTCTTCGCGCTGGCCGCGGCCGAGGGGGTGCTCGCGCCGCGCACGGAGCAGCTCGCCGTGCTGGTGGTGGCGCTCAGCATGACGGTCACGCCGCTGCTGCTGCTGGCCGGGCGCCTGGCGGGGCGGCGCCTGGCCCCCGCGCCCACCACCCTGGAGGAGGTGGAGGAGGAGACGCACGACCTGCGCGGCCACGTGCTGGTCGCCGGCTTCGGCCGCGTGGGGCGCACGCTGGCCCGCGTCCTGGAGTCGCAGCGCGTCGCCTACGTGGCGCTGGACCTGGACGCCGAGCGGGTGGCGGCCGCGCGCGCCGGCGGGGCCCCGGTGTTCTTCGGCGACGCCGCCCGCCCCGAGGTGCTGCGCGCCGCCGGCGGAGGGCGGGCCCGCGCCGCCGTGGTCACCCTGGACGACCCCGAGGCCGCGCGGCGGACGGTGGAGGCGCTGCGGCGCCTGTCGCCGGAGCTCACGGTGCTGGCCCGGGCCCGCGACGTGACGCACACCGGCCCGCTGGAGCGCAGCGGGGCCGACGTGGTGGTGCCCGAGGTGGCGGAGGGGAGCCTGCAGCTGGGCGGCGCGCTGCTCCGCGCCCTGGGGGAGAGCGCCCCGGAGGCGGAGCGGGTGCTGGACTCCTTCCGGGCGGACGGCTACGCCGCGCTGCGCGGCCTCCCCCCGCCGGGGCCCGGCTGAGCGCCCCCGCCCGCGCGGGGCGGATTTGGGGCATGACCCGTGACTTCCCGCCCCGTCTGCCGCATATTTGTGTGCCGGATCCGCCCCCTCCCGGGGGTGGACGGCGTTCCAGCACCCGCATCCTGTTGCGCTTTTTGCCTTTCCCGCGCATCTTGACTCCCCAAAGGTGAGCAGCTCCGCACTGATAACAGGAGCCACCGGTTTCGTGGGGAGCCACCTCGTCGAGCGGTTGTCCTCCTCCGGCTGGCGGCTCCGTGCGCTCGTGCGCCCCACCAGCCAGGTCTCGCACCTGGAGCGGCACGGCGTGGAGCGCGTCGTGGGCGACCTGGCGGACCCGGCCGCCGTGGCCCGTGCCGCGGACGGCGTGGACACGGTGTTCCACCTGGCGGCCGTGGTCGCCGCGCCCAGCGAGGCCGCGTACCTGGCCGCCAACGCGGAAGGGACGGCCGCCGTGGCGGAGGGGATCCTGCGCGCGCCGGCGCGCCCGCGGCGGCTGGTGTACCTGAGCTCGTACGCGGCCTGCGGGCCCATGCTGGAGGGGCGGCCGCGGGGAACAGGTGAAACCCCGCACCCGCTCACAGGGTACGGAAGGAGCAAGCTGGAGGGGGAGCGGCGGATCCGCGCCCTGGAAGCCGGGGGGATCGAGGCCACCATCGTCCGGGCCCCCGCGGTGTACGGGCCACGCGACCGTGCGCTCCTCACGTACTTCCGGATGGTGAAGCGCGGCATCGCCCCCACCCCGGCGGGCGAGCGCCGGCTCCACCTGATCTACGCCCCCGACCTGGCGCGCGCGCTGGAGGGGGCGGCGGCGGCCCCCGCCGGGACCTACGCGGTCGCCGAGCCGGTGGCGCACACCATGGACGGCCTGGTGGACGCGATCTCCCGCGCGCTGGGCAGACGTCCCCTCCGCATCGGCCTCCCCCCCGCGCTGGTTCGGGCGGCGGCGGCGGCCACGGAGGGGATCGGCCGGGCGGCCGGCTTCACGCCGGCCTTCAACCGGGAAAAGGCCGAGGAGATGCTGGCCGAGGGGTGGGTCTGCGACCTGACCGGCTCGGAGGCGCTCCTCCCCCCCGGCGAGGCGACGCCGCTGGACGTGGGCGCCCTGCACACGGCCCGGTGGTACCGAACCAACGGATGGCTTTGATGGCGACCAATATCCAGACGGTACGAAAGTCCGCGGACCTCTTCGACCGGTGCCGGCGCTTCACGGCGGCCCGGGAGATGATCGACCGCGGGCTGTATCCATACTTCCAGCCGATCGAGAGCTCCGAGGACACCGAGGTGGTGATCCGCGGCCAGCGCAAGATCATGGTCGGCTCCAACAACTACCTGGGCCTCACGCACCACCCGTACGTGCTGGAGCGCGCGCGCGAGGCCCTGTACCGCTACGGCACCGGCTGCACCGGGAGCCGCTTCCTGAACGGCACGCTCGACCTGCACGGGGAGCTGGAGGAGCGCCTGGCCCGGCTGATGGGGCAGGAGTCCGCGCTGGTGTTCAGCACCGGCTACCAGACCAACCTGGGGGTGATCTCCACCCTGGTGGGGCGCGGCAGCGTGGCGATCCACGACAAGCTGAACCACGCCTCGCTGGTGGACGCGTCCATGCTGGCCGGCGGCGAGATGGCGCGCTACCCGCACGCCGACATGGACGCGCTGCGCCGGCTGCTGGAGGCCAACGCCGGCAAGGGGATGCTGGTGGTCACCGACGGCATCTTCTCCATGGAGGGCGACATCGCCCCGCTCCCGGCGATCGTGGCGCTGGCCGAGGAGTTCGGCGCCCGGGTGATGGTGGACGACGCCCACTCGGTGGGGGTGCTGGGGGAGCACGGCGGCGGCACGGCCGAGCACTTCGGGCTGGAGTACGGGGTGGACCTGGTCATGGCCACCTTCTCCAAGTCGTTCGCCTCCATCGGCGGTGCCATCGCCGGCCCGGCCGACGTGATCCACTACCTCAAGCACCACGCCCGCACCCTGATCTTCAGCGCCAGCATGCCGCCCTCGGCGGTGGCCACGGTGCTGGCGTGCCTGGAGGTGATGGAGCGCGAGCCGGAGCGGCGCGAGCGGCTGTGGGACAACGCCGGCTACCTGCGCGGCGGCCTCCAGTCGCTGGGCTTCGACACCGCCGAGTCGGAGACGCCCATCATCCCCGTGTCCACGGGGCACATGGAGCACACCTTCATCTTCTGGAAGGCGCTCTTCGACGCCGGCGTCTTCACCAACCCCGTGCTCCCGCCCGCCGTCCCCGAGAGCGCCTGCCGGCTGCGCACCTCGGTGATGGCGACGCACACCCGCGAGCAGCTGGACCAGGTGCTGGAGGCGTTCGCGCGGGTGGGACGCAACCTGGGCATCGTCTCCTGAGGGAGCGGCGGA
>JBFMFL010000049.1:0-30935 GCA_040752145.1 Gemmatimonadota bacterium | reverse complement strand
CCGCGTGAGGGATGCGAGCGCGAAGCGGCGAAACCCAACAGCAGTACCGTTGGGGTTCGCCTCCGTTACGCACGGTCGTATCGTGCGTTACGGAGCCGCAGCCCGACCCCGCGCCAGCGGGGGCACGGCCAAACCTGCAGTTCAATCCCGTAGACGAATCACCCGGTGACCTCCGCCTTGCGATCGGGATGGATGAACCCCTCGTCGGCGGGCTCCGCGGGGAGGAGCGCCCGGACCACCCCCGGCCGGCTCTCCCAGGCGTCGAACACCTCTGCGTAGCGCAGCCCGAACGGCGCCCCGGCGCTGCGCAGGCGCTGGTCGATCCAGTCCGGGTCCCCGAAGCGGATGCGCTCGAAGTAGAAGCGCGCCAGCTCGTGGATGGTGTCCAGGTACGGCTCCACGTCCACCGCCACGGCCGGGAGCTGCGAGTGCAGGTCGCGCAGGGTGAACACCGGGGCCTGCTCGCGGTGCGGCGGCGACGGGGCCACCACCTTGGCGATGCGGGCCAGGGTGACGGCGTCGCGGAAGATGCGGCCGCACGCCTGGTGGTCGGGGTGGCGGATGCCGCGCAGCCACCCCTCGCCCCAGGTGAGGACGCCGTCGGGCCTGACGTCCGCGATCACGCCGGCCACCTCGCGCGCCGCCTCCACGGTGGACTCCACGCGCGTGTCGCGGAAGCTCATGAAGCGGGTCTCCACGCCCAGGATCTCCCCCGCGCGGCGGCCCTGCTCCTCGCGCAGCCGCGCCACCTCGCTCTCGGGGATGGGGCCGAACGCCTCGGTCATCTCCCCGCGCGTCAGCCACACGACCACCACCCGGTCGCCGCGCGCCTTCTGCGCGAGGATGGTTCCCGCGGCGCCCACCTCGTCGTCCGGGTGGGCGAGCCCCACCAGCAGCGTCTTCCCTGCCATGGCGTCTCCGTTGCCGTTTCGAGTCCGCGCGCCGGCCCCGTCGGCGGGGCGGCGGCGCTCCCTGATCTTTCGCGGCGCGGGGGCGGCGGGCAAGGGGGCGCGGCGTCACGATGCCGCACGACGCGAAGCGGGGCCGGATGGTCCGGCCCCGCTTCGCTCCGTCCCCGCCGTCGCCCCACGGTGGGGTCAGCTCCCGCTCTTGCGGGCGAACTTGGTGTCCTGGTGCGTCTCCGGCCCGTGGGGCTGGGTGGCGCCCTGCCGCCGCACCTCGTCGGGATCGGGGAGGTCGCGGTTGCGGCCCTGCACGTCGATCTCGTTGCGGGTCGTCGGCTCGATGGTGGACTCGGCGTGCTCGTTGGTGCGCGCGGTGTTCTCGCCCTTGCCGAATCCGGTCATGTCCGTCTGGTGCTCGTAGGCACCGCCCTTGTCGCTCATCGGGTCCTCCGCTCTGCCGGGTTGCCGCAAGTCGTTCATGGGAGGCTCCTTGCAGGCAAGACGCGTTCCCCGGCTTCCGGCGGGCCGCTGGTGCGGAGCGTGCGTCGGCGGCAATCTCGACGTGTCACCAGCAGGAGGGAGAGGGGAGATGCCGACGCAGAAGCTGTGGGTGCGGGGGCTGAGGCGCGAGGACGAGGACCGGGTGGCCGAGCGGCTGCGGGCGCTCCCCGGCGTGTTCTTCGCCGTGCTGAACTGCCGCGCGGAGTGCGCCGAGGTGGACTTCGAGGACGACCGCGTCTCGCTGGAGGAGATCCGCGCGACGGTGCGGGAGTGCGGCTACGAGGCGGAGATCGCGGGCTGAGCCGCGGCCGGATGCTTGTTTTCGGGATCTGTTCGGGATAGCTTGGGTGTAGGGACGTCTACTCTACACCAGGCGCGGTCGCAGCTCATGGAACTCATTCCGATCCGGGGACGTGGAGCCAGCCACAACCCGCCGAACCGCTTCGAGAAGCTCCACGTGGAGCTGGAGCCGGTTCCGGGCGACCCCGGCGATCCGGAGCCGCGCACGGAGACGCAGTACTTCCGCGACCACGCCAGGAGCATCCTGGCGCGCAACGACAGCCCGGACGTCCCGTTCAGCGTGAGCATCAACTGCTACCGCGGCTGCTCCCACGGGTGCATCTACTGCTACGCGCGGCCGAACCACGAGTACCTGGGCTTCTCCGCCGGGCTGGACTTCGAGACCAGGATCATGGTCAAGGAGGATGCGCCCGCGCTGCTCCGGCGCGAGCTCTCGTCGCCGCGCTGGCGGCCGGAAGTCGTCGCGATGAGCGGGGTCACCGATCCGTACCAGCCGGTCGAGCGGAAGCTCCGGCTCACGCGGGGGTGCCTGGAGGTCCTCGCCGAGGCCCGCAACCCGGTCGGCATCGTGACCAAGAACCACCTCGTCACGCGCGACGCCGACCTGCTGGGGGAGCTGGCCCGGTTCGGGGCGGCGCTGGTCTTCCTTTCCATCACGACGCTGGATCCCAAGCTCCAGCGGGTGATGGAGCCGCGCACGTCGATTCCGGCCCGCCGGCTCGACGCGATCCGCGAGCTGGCGGATGCGGGGATCCCGACGGGCGTGATGGTCGCGCCCGTGATCCCCGGCCTGACCGACCACGAGATGCCCGCCATCCTGGAGGCCGCGGCCCGGGCGGGGGCCCGGTCCGCCGGCTACGTGCCCCTCCGGCTTCCGTTCGCGGTCAAGGACCTCTTCGAGCGGTGGCTGGAGCAGCACTTCCCGGATCGCAGGAACAAGGTCCTGAACCGGATCCGGGAGCTGCGCGGCGGCAGGCTGAACGATGCGCAGTTCCACGGGCGCATGCGGGGCGAGGGGATCTGGGCGGCTCACCTGAAGCAGCTCTTCAGGACGACCTGCAAGCGGCTGGGAATGAACGAGCGGAGCCTCGATCTCTCGACGGAGGCGTTCCGCAGGATCGGCGCGGGTCCCCAGTACGACCTCTTCTGACGCCGGCCGGATCGAACGCGAGGCGTCCGCAGGGCAGGTAACGATGCGGCGTGGAAGCCTTGCGCGCGGAGTGGCTTGCACGGATATTCCCGATCGAGCTTCATCCTCGACCCGTGAACCACGACTTGCGCGCCGCACCTCCGCTCCGCCGGCAGTTCGCCACTGCGCTCACCCTCCTCTACCTGGTCCTGGTGGGGGTGGTGCCGCTGGCGCACGCGCGCGGGGAGGCGCTGGCTGCTTCGGACGGCGCGCACATGGTGGCGTGGGGCGAGGACCACTGCCCGCCGATCCACGACGAGGCGCACTGCCCGGCGTGCAAGATCAACGGCGGCAAGCTGGTCGTCCCCACGGTCTCCAGCGGCTGGCTCGATCTGTTCGACCGCCCCTCGGGCGTCGTCCTGTTCCACACGGTCGTCGACCTCCCTCCCTCCCCGGTCGCGACTCCCCCCTCCCGGGCACCTCCCCTCGCCTGACGCTCGTTCCCTGAGTTCCTGACAATCCGGCCGTCTGTCCCGCCCGTGCGCACCTCCGTCCGCGCGCGTGCAGAGCAGCCGTGTCTCCCGGCGTTCCGCGCCGGGGACAGGTCCGTCGCGCCCCCGCACCATCGTGTTCCGGCGCCCGCGCGTCCGTGCTCCCGCTGGGCACGGCGCGCGGAGCGGTGAGGCCGCGAGCGGGCCTGAGGGCCGGATCGTCGTCCACGGAAACACTCATCACGGCGCGGCGGCCACACGGGCCGGCGCCGTGAACGATCCAGGCCGATGTCCAGAATCAAAACGATGTTCCTGGCGACCGCGGCGCTGCTCCTGTCCGCCGCGCCCGCCTCCGCCCAGCAGCCGGCCGGCGCCCCCGCGCGCTCCGCGGGCGGCCTGGAGGGCGTGGTGGTGGACGCGGCGAGCCGCGCCCCCATCGTTGGCGCCACGGTGCGCATCCGCGAGCTGGGACGGGGCGAGACCTCCCACGCGGACGGCGCCTTCCACTTCGACCGGATCGCCCCCGGCGGCTACACGCTGGTCGCGGAGCGGATCGGCTACGCGACCGTGGAGCGCAGGGTCCAGGTGGCGGAGGGCGACTCCGCTCCCTTGACGCTCGCGCTCACCCCCTCCGCGCTCCAGCTCGGCGGCATCGTGGTCACCGGCACCGGCGGCGCGCGCGGCAGCGGGGAGACCTACCGTCCCACCACCACCCTGGGCGGCGCCGAGCTGCGCCGCCGCCTGGGGACGACGGTGACCGCGACGCTCGCCGGGGAGCCGGGGGTGACGCAGCGCTACAACGGCCCCGGCGCCAGCCAGCCGGTGATCCGCGGCCTGGGCGGCGACCGGGTGCTGGTGCTGGAGGACGGCGAGCGCACCGGCGACATCGCCGGGAGTGCCGCCGACCACGGGGTGATGGTGGAGCCCCTCACCGCCGAGCGGATGGAGGTGGTGCGCGGCCCGGCCTCGCTCCTGTACGGGAGCAACGCCCTGGGCGGCGTGGTCAACGTGATCCGGGAGGAGGTGCCCCGCTCCCTCCCCGACCGCCTGACCGGCGGCGTCAGCGTGCAGGGGGAGTCGGTGAGCCGGGGCGTCGCGTCGGGGGGCTCGGTGCTCGGCGCCGCCGGGCCGTGGGCGCTGCGGGCGGAGCTGGCCGGCCGCCGGGCCGGGGACACGCGGACCCCGCTGGGCGAGCTCCCCTCCACGGAGCTGAGCTCCCGCAGCGCCGCGCTCGGGGCCAGCCGGGTCGGCTCGGACGGGTTCGCGGGGGCGGCCGTGCGCGACTACGCCATGCGCTACGGGGTGCCGGGCACCTTCGGAGGGGCGACGATCCCCGGGGCGCACGAGGGCGGGGTCGCCATCGAGGTCCACCGCACCGCGGGGCGCGCGGAGGCCGCGCGGCTGCGGAGGTGGGGGCCGTTCTCCTCCGTGGAGGCGGACGCCAGCCTGGTGCGCTTCCGCCACCGGGAGATGGAGCGCACGGCGGAGGGAGGGGAGTTCGTCGGCACCACCTTCCGGCAGCACCTGGGAACGGTGAACCTGGTGGCCCGCCACGCCCACGAGGGGGGGCTCCGCAGCCAGGGCGCGGTGGGCGTGTGGGGATACGGCAAGGACCTGGAGGTGGGCGGGCTGACCTCCGGGAGCCGCTCCTCCCGGCAGTGGTCGCTGGCCGGCTTCGCCTACGAGGAGCTGGCCCGCGGGCCGTTCCGGGTGGAGCTGGGCGCCCGCTACGACTGGACGCGGGTGGCCCCCAGGGACTCGCGCCCGGTCGCGGGGGTCCCGGTGGGCACGCGCGACTTCGGCGCGGCGTCCGGGAGCGCCGCCGCCGTGCTCCTGCTCGGCTCGGGGGTGCAGGCGGGGGCGCGCGCCGCCCGCTCGTTCCGCACTCCCTCGGTGGAGGAGCTGTTCTCCCGCGGGCCGCACCTGGCCGCCTACTCCTACGAGATCGGCAACCCGCGCCTGGACCCGGAGACCGGGCTGGGGACCGACCTGTTCCTGCGCGTGTCGCGCGCGGGGCTGGAGGGCGAGGTCACCGTGTACCGCAACGCCATCGACAACTTCATCTACTACGCCCCCACGGGGGCCCTGGACCCCCGCTTCGGGCGCTACCCCGTGTACCAGGCGCGCGGCGACGACGCCGTGTTCACCGGGGCGGAGGCGTCGCTGCGCTGGGAGCCGGTGCGGGGGTGGGCGCTGGAGGCGGTCGGCAGCACCGTGCGCGCGGACCGGGACGGCGCCGGGGGGCGGGAGCCGCTCCCCGCCATCCCGCCCGCGCAGGGCCGGCTGCGGGTCCGCCGCGACGTGCCCCGCTGGTTCGCGGAGGTGGGGGTGGAGGGCGCCGCCGCGCAGGACCGGGTGGGCGAGTTCGAGGAGCCCACCGCCGCGTACCTGCTGCTGAACGCGGGCGCCGGCGTCCGCTGGGAGGCGCGCGGGCGGCTGCACTCGGTCACGCTCCAGGGCGACAACCTGACCGACGCGGTCTGGCGCGACCACCTGTCGCGCATCAAGGAGCTGGCGCCGCAGCCGGGGATCAACCTGCGGCTGCTGTACCGGCTGGATTTCTGAAGTTCCGCCGCCCGCCGCGGCGGCGGGCGTCGACCGATGCCCCGGCTTTCCCGGGGTGTGTCACCACCATCAAGGAGGATGCGGTATGCTGGTCAAGAACAGGGGAGCGCTCTTCGGCCGCCTCGCGCTGGCCGTCCTGCTGTCCGCCGGGGCCGCGGCGTGCGACAGCTCCACGGAGCCGGAGGACCACGACGAGGCGGTGGGCGTGGTGGTGCTGGACCGCGCCACGCAGCAGACGCTGGCCTCGGTGGCGGCCAACCGCCAGGTGACCGGCGGGCTGACCGTCAAGGCCGGCGCCGAGCGGGCCATCGAGGTGTGGTTCGTGGCCGAGGACGGCGACCGCTTCATGCCTGACGGGGACGACCACACGCTCGACATCCGTGTGGCCGACCCGACCCGCGCGCGGATCGAGAGCCACGGCGACCACGCCGACTTCGTGGGCGTGCAGGCGGGGACCACCACCGTCGTCTTCGCCATCGAGCACGGCGGGCACGACGACTACAGGTCGGAGCCCATCCCCGTCACGGTGACTCCGTAGCGGCTCGCCGGCGCCGCGCCTCCGACGACCGTGACCCCGGGCTCCGGTCCGCTTCGCCGCCTGGCGGCGATGGCCTGTCTGCTCCTCCACTTCCTGGTGGGGGGGCTCGCGCCGCTGGCCGACGCTCGTGCGGAGGCGTCGTCGCGCGCCGCGTACGACCACGTCGAGGCCTCCCGCGAGAGCGCCTGCACGCCCGTCCACGACCACCTCCACTGCGCCTTCTGCCGCGTCCTGGCGGACGCGGGGACCGCGCCCGCGGCCCCCCCGCTCCGGCTCGCGGCCTCCCTCCGCCGCGCCGCCGGCGCTCCCCGGCCCCAGGTGCGGTTCGTTCCCCCCGCCCACGTCTCCTCCCTCGGCTCGCGGGCGCCTCCCGCGGCCTGACCTCCCCCAGAAGACAGCATCCGGGCCACCCCGGGGGCGCCGCACCGGCGTCGCCCCGCGGCCCGGCCGTGCCTCCCACCGCCCGGCGCAGCCGCGGGGCGGCGGGAGCCTGCCCGGCCGCGCGCAGGAATGCCGACAGCGTTCGTGCGCGGCTCGCCCGGACCGAACCGCCACCCGATCCAGCCAGCGAGACAGCCATGGTGAGCTTCCATCCCGAGAACGGGCCCGAGGCGCGGGCCATCGAGGATGCCTTCCGCGAGCACTACCCGGCCCTGTGCCGCTTCGCCGCGCGCCACGTCCGCAGCCACCCGGACGGGGAGGACGTGGTGCAGGACGTCTTCCTCCACCTGTGGGAGGGGCACCGGCGGCTCCGCCCCACCCGCAACCTCCGCGCGTACCTGTACTCCGCCGTACGGAACCGCGCGCTCGACCGCCTCAAGCACCTGCGCGTGGAGCAGCGCTTCGGGACCGCGGAATTCGTCCCGGTCCCGGCGGCGCGGAGCCCGGAGCAGGAGGCGCAGTTCGCGGAGCTGGCCTTCGCCGCCGAGCGCGCCGTGGCCGGGCTCCCGGAGCGCTGCCGGGAAGCATTTCGGCTGAGCCGCGGCGAGGGCCGCAGCTACGCCGAGACCGCCGAGGCGATGCAGGTCTCGGTGAAGACGGTGGAGACGCAGATCCGCCGCGCGACGCACGCGCTGCGGGAGCGCCTCGGCCCGCACCTGTCCTGACCTGACCTGACCCGGCGCGCCGCGCCCCCGAAGTCTTGTCAGGGTAGCGGCGCGCTCGGTCGTCTCACATCCCGAACGGCGCCCCGGACGGCGCCGCCCCACCACCGCGAACAACGGATGAACGGAACTCCGACGATCCACCCGCCAGGCCGCGCCCTGAGCCGCCGCCGCTTCCTGGGCCTGGCCGCCTCGGGCGGGGTGGGCCTGCTGGCGGCGGGCGCCCTGTCGGCCTGCAACGACGCGCCCCTGGACCCGGCGGCGGAGGCGGTCATCGACCTCGGCAGCGACGGGGGCGTCCTCAACGGCCTGTATGCGCTCTCCCAGCTCAAGGGCGAGTTCGCCAACCGGGTCGTGCTGGCGCCCTTCGTCGGGATGCCGGCGGCCGGCGTGGCCCTGTTCACCGACCTGCGCGAGCACACCACGGCGCACGTCGGCTGGTTCGTGGAGCGGCTGCGCTCCCGGCGCATCTACGACTCGCTCCGCTTCGACTTCGCCGCGGTGGACATGACCGCCGCGGCGGTGGTCCTGCCGCGCGCGCGGCAGCTCGCCGACGCCGTCAGCGCGGCGTACGTGGACTCGGTGGTGCGGCTCCGCGACGCCGACACGGCCCGCGTGGTCGCCAAGATGGCCAGCGTGCACGCCCGCCACGCGGCGGCGGTGCGCGACCTGGGGGACGTCTCCGGGACGGCCTTCGCCGCGCCGGAGGCGGTGGACCCGCAGACCGGGCTGGAGCGCGAGCTATCGCTGGCCGATGCCCTGGAGGCGCTGCGGCCCTACTTCCATTCCCGTCTCGACGTCCGGAGCTAGTCGCGTGGCGAACCCAGAAGCCCTGAACCGGATGCTGCGCGTCGCCTACCTGCTGGACGAGCTGTACGCGCGCGCCCTGGCCTCCGCCACGCTCCTCCCGGCCGGGACCCCGCTCCGCGCCGCCGTGCAGCTCGTCCGCGCGCACAAGGCCGGGCACGTCGCGCAGCTCCTGGCCGCCGGGGGCACGCTCCCCCGGCCCGCTGCCTCCGCCTTCAACTTCTCCGGGGGCGGCGCGCCGGGAGCCGCGGGCCCGTTCCCGAACACCTTCACCCAGTCCGCCGAGCTGCTGCGTGTCGCGCAGCTCCTGGAGGACACCGCCGTCCGCGCCTGCAAGGGGGAGCTGGATGCGCTCCGCGGCGGTCCCGCGCTGGCCGTGGCCGCCCGCATCCAGGCGGCGACCGCGCGCCACGCGGCAAAGGTGCGGAGCCTCCGCGCCGTCCCGGGACTCAAGCCCTGGATCACCGGCGCCGCCCCCGGTGCCGGGTTCTCCGCCACGCCCGTCGGCGGCCGGTCGCAGGCTGCGGTCGCGGCGCTGGTCTACGGCACGCCGGTCACCGCGGCGAACGCGCCGGCGGCCACCCCCGGCGAGGACAACCGGGTGCAGGGTCCCATCACCTTCCCGGCGGACCCCCGCTCCACCGAGGCCTTCGACGAACCCATGACGGCGGAGCAGGCGGCCGCCGTCGCAACCCTCTTCCTCGCATGACGCGCCCCCCCTTCTTCCCGGCGCGGGCGGCGCTCGCCGCCGCGCTCCTCGCCGCGGGGTGCGACGGCGGCGATCCCGTGGGCTCCGGCCCGGACACGGCGCGGCTGCGGGTGTTCAACGCCGTCACCAACCAGGGCGCCACGATCCGCGCGCGGGAGACCGACGTGCTGGTGGACTCGTCGACGGCCCCGCCGGGAGCGGCGGCGCTCAGCCCCAACACGGGGACGCAGTACGCGGACGTGCAGGCCGGCGCCCACGCCTACGTAGCGCGCCGGGCGGGCGACCTGCGCCTCGGGGGCCAGGCAAACCTGCTGGGCTTCAACGCGCGCGCGACCCTCGCGGGCGGCTTCGACTACACGCTCTACGTGATCGGCGTGGTGGGCGTGGACGAGACCGCCGCCGTCGCCCCGCTCCTGCTCGCCGACGACCCGTTCCCCCCGTCGCGCGCCGCGGACGGCGCCGCCCTCCAGGCGCGGGTGCGGCTGGTCAACGCGGCGCCCTTCGCCGGGGGCTCGGCGGCGGGCGCGGGGACGCTGCTGCGCCTGTACGTCACCCCGGGAGGGGCGCCCGCGCCGGCCGCGGTGACCACGCTCGCCCCCGCGGCCTCGGTGCAGTACCGGCAGGCGAGCGCCGCCCTTGAGCTCCCCGCGGGGAGCTACACCTTCACGGCCGCGCAGCCCTCCGGGCGGATCGTCGCCCAGGCGACGCTGTCGCTCCCGGCGGGGGCGGCGCGCACGCTGGTGGCGACGAGCGGCGAGCCGACCACCTCCCCGGCCCCGGCCAACCACGCCCTCGCCGTGCTCACCGACCGTGACTTCTGACCTCATGCACCGGCTCCGCTCCGCCGTCGCCGCGGCCCTCGTCCTGCTCGCCGCCGGCGCGCCCGGCCTGGCCGCCCAGCGCGCCGCCGGCTCCGTGGAGGGCCGGGTCGTCGACCAGGCCACCGGGCGCCCGGTGACGGGTGCGCGCGTGGAGCTCTCCGACGGCTCCGCGCGCGCCCTCACCGGCGCCGACGGCGCCTACTCGCTCTCGTCCGTCGCCGCGGGGCGGCGCTCGCTGGTGGTGAGCGCGCAGGGGTACGGACGCGCGCTGGCGGACGTGGACGTGGTCTCCGGCGCCGCGCCCGCGCGCCGCGACGTGGCGCTCGCCCCGTCGGCCCTGGTGCTGGACGAGGTGGTGGTCACCGGCACGGCGGCCCCCACGCGGGTGCGCGCCGTCCCCAACGCCGTCTCCGTGATCACCGCCCGGCAGATCGAGGAGCGGGGGATCACCCGCGTGGAGGAGCTGTTCCGGGGTGACGTGCCGGGGCTCTTCAGCGCCCTGCACCCCTCCGGCGGGCAGAGCGGGGCCATCCTCGTGCGCCTGTACTCGCGCGGCTCCACCAACCTGGAGACCAACGCGTCGCCGCCGAAGATCTACGTGGACAACGTGCTGGTCACCGACGCGGCGCAGCTCGTCACCCTGGACCCGGAGTCCATCGAGCGCATCGAGTTCGTCCCGGGCCCGCAGGCCTCCACCATCTACGGCTCCGGGGCGATCAACGGGGTGATGCAGGTCTTCCTCAAGAAGGGGAGCTACGCCCTCACCCGGCCGCGGGTGACCGCCACCGTCTCCGGCGGGACGGTGGAGAACAGCTTCGACTCGCGGCGGGTGTCCGAGCAGGACCACCGGGCCGCTGTGCAGGGCTCCACCGGCAACACCTCGTACACTTTCTCCGCCTCCTACGGACGCGTGGGCGAGTGGATCCCGGGCCGGGTGGAGGAGCGGGTGGGGGTGGACGGCGGGGTGCGGATGGCGATGGGGCCGCTCACGGCCGAGCTGACCGGGCGCTGGGGCCGCTTCGAGTACGACGGCTTCTCCCGCCCGTACGAGGCGCGGGAGATCCGGGAGGGGACGCTGCGGCTGGGAGCCGTGGCCGAGCTGCTGGGCGTCGGCACGCTCCGCCGCCGCACGCAGCAGACGGTGGGGCTCAACCTGGCGTACGCCCCGGTCTCCTGGTGGCACCACCGCCTCACCGTGGGGCGCGACGACCGGCGCGGGCTCCAGCAGAACCCGGCGACCCTCTTCACCTTCGGCGACACGCTGGTGCAGGTGACGGACGAGGTGGGGACGGCCACCACCGCGAGCTACCGCACCACCGCCGAGTTTCCCCTCCGCGGCCCGGTCAAACCCACGCTGACGCTGGGCGCGGACTACACCGGCAACTCGCTGGTGCTCGCCACCTCCAGCGGCCCCGAGGCGGTGGGCTCGTTCACGGGGCAGGGTGTCTCCTCCACGCGCTTCGACGACCCCACGCAGGGGTACTTCGCGCAGGCGCAGGTGGGGCTGTGGGAGCGGGTGTTCCTCACCGGCGGGCTGCGGGCGGAGGACAACCCCAACTTCGGCGAGGATTACGGGCTCAGCTGGGCGCCGCGGGTGGGCGCCAGCGTGGTGCAGTCCCTGGGGCCGGCGACCGCCCGGCTGCGGGCGGCCTACGGCCGGGCCACCAACCCGCCGCGGGCCGGGGCGCGCGTGGACCGCTACACCACCAACTTCCTGGGGATCAACTACCAGTCGCAGCAGGGGAACCCGGAGATCGGCCCCGAGGAGCAGCGCGGCGGCGAGCTGGGGCTGGACCTGGAGGTGGGGAGCCGCGCCAGCGTCCAGGTGACGCGCTTCCGGCAGACCGCCAAGGACCTGATCGGCCAGGTGACCGCCACCGTGGTGGACAGCGCCGTCCTGGTGTTCGGCTTCCCCTTCACCTACGACCGGGTCCAGTTCGTCAACCTGGGGCGGGTGCGGAACGACGGGTGGGAGCTGCAGGGGACGGCCGCGCTCGGGCCCTTCACGGCGCGCGGGACGTACAGCACCGTGAACAGCCGGGTGCTGCGGGTGATCAACCCCCGCGACCCGCGCTACCGGGTGGGCGACGCCCTGTTCGGCCCGGCGCAGCGGAGCGGCGCGCTGGACCTCCGCTACCATCGCGACCGCCTGCGGCTGGGGACGCACCTGTCCTACGTGGGCCCGGCCCGGATGCTCAGCAACGCCGTCCTGGAGAAGGAGCGCACCTCGCTGCGGGTGGACCGCCTCTCCCGGCGCACCTACTCCGCGCTCCCCTACGCCACCAGCGCGTACACCGCCGACGGCTACCGTCTGCTGGACCTGAACGCGGCGTACGACCTCCGCCCCGACGCCGGGGTGTTCCTCAACGTCTTCAACGCCCTGGACCACTACCGGGGCGAGGTGGACAACTACGCGGTGGTCCCCGGCCGGCGGATGCTCGCCGGCGTCCGCTTCGCCTTCTGAAAGGCGGAGCCACCCGACCATGCCCCGCCGCATCGTCCTCGCCGCCACGCTCCTCCTCGCCCTCCCGGGGCTCGCCCGGGGGCAGGCGGGGGACGTGCTGCGCGGACGCGTCGTGGGCGAGGACTCGCTCCCGGTGGAGGCGGCGCAGGTGGCCGTGCGCTCCGCGCGGACGCTGGAGCTGCGGGCGGCGTCCACCGGGCGGGACGGGCGCTGGGAGGTGCGCTTCCCGGACACCAGCCCCGCGTACGAGGTGAGCGTGCGCCGGGTGGGGAAGCAGCCGGCCCGCCTGCGCCTGGAGACGGGCGGGTCGCGCGAGGTCCAGGCGCCCACGACCGTGCTGGCGGACGAGGCGGTGGCGGTCGCGGGGATCACGGTGAGCGGGCGGCGGCCGGTGGTGGTCCGCTCCCCGGCGAGCCCGCTGCCGCACGAGCGCACGGCGGCGCAGCGCTGGAGCGACGGCACGGACACCCGCGCCGACCACGGCGACTTCGCGCGGGTGGCGGGGGCCAGCTCCGCGGTCACCCTGCTCCCGGGCGAAGAGGGCGGGCCGGACCGCTTCTCGGTGGCCGGGCTGGGCGCGGACCAGAACCGGGTGACGGTCAACGGGCTCAGCTTCGGGGGGGAGTCGCTCCCCTACTTCGCGCGGCTCCAGGGCTACGCCACCACGGCCACCGCGGACGCGTCGCGCGGGGGCTTCGCCGGGGGCGAGGTGGCGGTGTCGCTGTGGAGCGGCATCTCCATCTCCCCGGAGGCGCGCCTGCGGGTGGTCTCCGCGGAGCCGGGGCTCCAGCTCGCGGGCCCCGACGCGGACCGGCTGGGGCTGCGCTACCGGGAGTGGCAGGCGAACGCGCAGCTCCAGCGCTGGCTCCCGGGGAACCGGGCAAGCCTGCTGGTGGCCGCCGACGCCGAGCGCCGCACCCACGGCCTGGCGAGCGCGCTCTCCGGCGACGCCGCGACGCTGTGGAGCATCGGGGTGGCGCCGGACTCGGCGGCCCGGCTGCGCTCGATCCTGGGGCGGAGCGGGATCCCGTCCACCGCGGGCGGCGTCCCGGACCGGACCGTGCGCGACCGCTACAACCTGATGGTCAACCTGGGGCTGCACCGGCTCTTCCGGGGGACCGAGGGCGGGGTGCACTTCAACGTGCAGGGGCGCAGCGCGACGCCCGTGGGGGTGGGCTCCGCGGCGCTCCCCGCCACCGGCGGCCGGGACGCGCAGCGGAGCGCCGACGCGGGGGTCCGCCTCGCCCGCGACTTCGGCGACAACCTGTACCACGAGCTGCGGGCGTCCTTCCACGCGTCCCGGGGGAGCGGCACGCCCTTCCTCCGGCTCCCGGCCGCCCGCGTCACCGTGGCCTCCGAGCTGGAGGACGGGGAGCGCGCGCTCGCCGGGATCGGCTTCGGCGGGAGCGCGGGCCTCCCCCGCGACACGCGCCGGTCGTTCGCCGAGGCGCAGCACCAGGTCACCTGGCTCAGCTACGACCGCAGGCACCAGCTCCGGGTGGGTGTCTCGGGCCGGGCCGACCGCTTCCGGCTGGACGCCGCCCCCAACCGGCTCGGGACCTGGACCTTCAGCTCGCTGGCCGACCTGGAGGACGGGAGGCCCGCGTCCTTCTCCCGCACGCTGGGCGGGCGGCTCCGTGAGGCGGCTGCGTGGACCGGAGCTCTCTACGCCGAGGATGCCTTCACCGCGAGCGAGCGGCTGGAGCTGCGCTTCGGCGCGCGGCTGGAGGGCGGGAGCTACCGCGGGGCGCGCGGCTACAATCCCGCGGTGGATTCGCTCTTCGGGGCGCGCACGGACCGGGTCCCGGGCGAGCTGCGCCTGAGCCCGCGCCTGGGGTTCGCCTGGAACTCGGGGACGGGGCTGCTGGCGCGGCGGCGCGCGCCCTGGGGGCAGCTCAGCGGGAGCGTGGGGGAGTACCGGGGGACGCTGGACGTGGCGCAGCTCGCCCTGCGCACGGACCAGAACGGGCTCGCGGACGGGTCGCGGACGCTGCACTGCGTGGGCGACGCGGTGCCGGCGCCGGACTGGGCCGCGTACGCGGAGGACCCGTCCCGCATCCCCGCCGCCTGCGCCGACGGCCTTGCCGGCTCGGCGCTCTCCGGCGCGGCGCCCTGGATCACCGTGTACGGGGACGGCTACGCGGCGCCGCGCCGCCGGGCCGCGAACCTGGCCTGGCTGGGGGACACCCCGCTCGGCCCGCGCCTCTCCCTGGGCGCCGCCTACGCGCGCGGCGTGGCCCAGCCGAGCGCGGTGGACCTCAACCTGGACGCGGCCCCGCGCTTCGCCCTCGCGGACGAGGGGGGACGGCCGGTGTTCGTCCCGGCGGCGAGCGTGGTCCCGGGGACCGGGGCGGTCGGGCTCGCCCCGTCGCGCCTCCACCCGGAGCTGGGGGTGGTCAGCTCGCTGCGCTCCGACGCCGCGACCGAGGCGGCGCAGCTCACCGTGGGGATCCTTCCCCCGCGCCGGAACCCGGCGCGCGTCCAGCTGGGCGGCGAGTACACGCGGTCGTGGACCCGGGCCCTGGCGCGCGGCGCCTCCGGCGAGGCCACGGCGGGCGACCCCGTCCGGCTGTCGTGGGCGCCGAGCGCCGCGGCGGCGGACCACGTGCTGCGCGGCACGCTCACCGTCCCCGTCTCCAGGGACCCGCGGCGGCTCTCCACCGTGTTCGTCACCGGGCGGCTCCAGTCGGGGCTGCGCTTCACCCCGCGCGTCGCCGGCGACGTGAACGGGGACGGGGACGCGTTCAACGACGCCGCCTTCGTCTTCGACCCGGCGCGGACGGCGGACCCCGCCCTCGCCGGGGGGATGCGGGCGCTGCTGGACGACGCCCCCGCCGGGACGCGCGCCTGCCTGGAGCGGCACCTGGGAGGGGTGGCGGAGCGGAACGGCTGCGCGGGGCCGTGGACGGCGGCGCTCGACCTGGAACTGCAGGGGAACCTGCGCACGCCGGTGGGCCGGTCCGCGTTCGTGTCGCTGCGCGCCCTCAACGTCCTGGGCGGGCTGGACCACCTGGTCCACGGCGCGGGCGGCCTCCGCGGCTGGGGCGAGCAGGCGTACGTGGACCCGGTGCTCCTCGCCGTGCGCGGCTTCGATCCGGAGGCGAGGCGCTTCCGCTACGACGTCAACCCCCGCTTCGGGAGCGCCTCCGCGGCTCGCGCGCGCTTCCGCACCCCCTTCGTGGTCCGCCTGGAGGTCAACCTCACCCTGGCGCGCGGCGAGGAGCGCGCGGCGCTGGACGCCGTCGCCCTCCAGGTGCAGCGCGCGCAGGGGCCGCAGGACACCGCGCGCGCCGTCACCCAGTACGTGCAGGGGATCTCCAGCGTGATGCGCTGGCTCACCCGGTCCCCGCAGCTGGAGGACCTGCTGGTGACCGAGGAGCAGGCGGCGGCGCTCGCCCGCCTGGCCGACGCCTACGAGGCCGAGGCCGCCGCGCTCACCGGGGAGGCGGTCGCCTACCTCCGCGGCGCGCTCGGACGGGACCCGTCCGAGGAGATCCTGCGCCGTGTGGGCCCGGCGCGCGAGGCGAGGCAGGCGCTGTACCTCCGCTACCTGCACCGCGTCAAGCTGGTCCTCGCCCCCGACCAGTGGGGGATGCTCGACCCGAACCTGACCAACCGGGTGGACTCCGGCGCGCCCGCGCGCTGACCGTCACCCGATGATCCACCCGAGAACCCGAGCCGCAGGCGGAGCGATGCCGAGCATACACATTGTTACGGACAGGTTTTGCGGGACGAGGCGGGGCAAAGCCCTGCTGGCGCTGTCGTTGGCGGTGCTGGCGAGCGGCGGCGCCGCCGCGGCCCAGGAACCCGCATCCCACACGGTCTCGGGGGTGTCCTGCCCGGAGTGCCGGGTGACGGTGCGCAAGGTCCGCGAGCTGGGCGACGCCTCCGGCCCCGGGCGCCTGGACCCCGCGCTGTATTCCGCGGCGACCGACTCGCGCGGCAACGTCCTCGTCGCCAGCGGGCTGCGGCGGCCCGTCTCCGTGTTCGGGCCGGACGGGCGCTTCCTGCGCACCCTGGGCGACTCGGTCGCGGCCGACTCGCTCGCCCCGGTGTTCCGGCTCGCCACCGTCGGCCGGGGCGACACCGTCCACCTGGTGGACGACCGCAACCTGCGGCGCCTGGTGCTCGGGCCGGACTTCCACCCCGTCCGGAGCGTGGCGACCTCCCCGTTCGCGCTGAACTCGGGGATGGCGCTCCTCCTCCCGGACGACGGCATGCTCCTCACCGGGATCATCCGCACCCGCGAGAACATCGGCTACCCGCTGCACCTGGCCGGGCGCGGCGGGGAGATCGTGCGCTCCTTCGGCACGGACGCGCCCGAGGACACCCCCGAGAGCGAGATCAACTACCGCCGCCTGGCGCACGCCGGTCCCGGGCGCGCCTGGTCCGGCCACATGACCCGCTACGTGCTGGAGCGCTGGACCCTGGACGGCCGGCGGGAGCTGCGCATAGAGCGCGACGCGCCCTGGTTCGCCCCCTACGCGGACGTGCGCCGCCTGTCCCCGGCGGACCCGCCCAGGCCCATGCTGATGGCGGTGCGCCAGGACGCGGCCGGGCGCCTCTGGACCGTCGTCCGCGTGGCCGACCCGCAGTGGCGCCGCACCGTCCCGTCGCGGAGCGACACCGCCTCCCGCGCGCCGCTGACCCGCCCCGACACGGGGCTGGACGACCTGTACGACACCGTGGTGGAGGTGTTCGACCCGGCCTGCGGTCGGCTCCTCGCCTCCGAGCGCCTACCGGCGTTCATGATTGGCTTTCTCGACGACGAACACCTCCTGGAGTGGCGCGTCAACGGCGCCGCTCCGCCCCGGCTCGGCGTGTGGCGCGTCGGGCTAAACCTTCCCTCAGGGAGACGTACAACATGCTGAGCAACATCTTCGGCGGCCGGAAGGCCGCGCAGCTGATCGCCGCGGCCGCGGTCGCGGTGGGCGCCATCGCCGCCGACACCTCGACGGCGGCCGCGCAGGGCACGGGGAACACCTGCTACGCCTGCTACCCGTGCACGCAGCCGGACGGGAGCCCGGGCCACTACTTCGACGGCTCGCTCGCGGGGGCCGGGCAGCAGGGGCTCACCAACCCGGACGAGGCGTTCGTGTGCGAGAGCGGCACCTGCGCCAACCCGACCGACAACCGCCACAGGCCCTGCATCGGCGGCACGGCGCTGACCGAGATCACCCGGGCGGCGAAGACCGGCGACGTGGTGCGGCTGGCGGCGCTGGTCAAGGAGCACGGGGCGACCGTGGAGGTGAACGCGGCCCGGGGCGCGCTGCAGGTGGTGGGGTGCACGGGGGCGATCATGGCCCACGTCGCGCTCAAGAACGAGGAGATCGCCAGGCTGGCGCTGGCCGACTGAGCCGGGCCGGAGGGTAGACGGGAAGACGGATGCGCGGTCGCCACCCGCGCATCCGTTTCTTCACGTCGGCGGGTAGCCGGCCGCGAAATGACGTGCAGCACTACCGGGTTGTCAGCGCCGGGGCCTGGACATACATTGGACGCACCTTGGACAAGTATCGTCGCAGCCACCGGACGGACGCCCATGAAACTGTACCAGCTCCAGACCAGGCAGCTCCTGCCCATCTCCCTCGGCGAGGCGTGGGACTTCTTCTCCGACGCGGCCAACCTGCCGCGCATCACGCCGCCTTCGCTGGGCTTCACGGTCACCTCCGAGCTGCCGCCGCGGATGTACCCGGGGATGATCGCCACCTACCGGGTGAGCCCCTTTCCCGGGGTGAAGGTGGGGTGGGTGACGGAGATCACGCACGTGGTGGAGCGGGTGATGTTCGTGGACGAGCAGCGCTTCGGCCCCTATCGCTTCTGGCACCACCAGCACCACTTCGCGGAGGTTCCCGGCGGGGTGGAGGTGCGCGACGTCGTCCACTACGCCCTCCCGCTCCAGCCGGCCTCCGCCCTGGCGCGCCGCTGGCTGGTGGAGCCGCGCCTGCGCGGGATCTTCGAGTTCCGCCGCGCCACCCTGGAGGGGCTGTTCGGCAGGATGGGCTGAACCGCGAGGTCGTTCAGGCCAGCGGCGGACCTGCCGACACTCCCCCTTCGCGCCCGCCGCCCCGGACCCGCCGACGCGGCGGTTCGGCGTACTGCGTACTCCGTGCTTTCGTCCCGGTATCTTCTTTCTCCTCAATTTCTTAGCTCCCGCCGCGCGTTTCTTCGCCCTTTTTTCGGTGTAGCGCAACCCGGGAAGTCGCACTATCTTGCGATCCTTCTCCCTACATCGCCGAGCGCGGTCCCCGGTTCCCCGGGATCATGGCCGCATTGTTTCCATCCGCCACCCGACGGTCCCATCGTCATGACGAATCGCCTCGCCCCGGCGGCGGTCCTGCTGTTGCTGGCCGCCTGCTCCCCCGGCGCTTCGCGCGCTCCCGCCACCGGCCCCGCGCCCGCCCCCGCGGCCCCCGCCGTCTCCCCGGACACCGTGGACTCCGGCCCCGAGCTGGAGACCGCCGAGCTCAAGGACGCCTCGTCCGCGCTGCTGGGCAGCGTGCGCTACGACATGCCCATGGAGGCCAACACCTGGGTGGCGGCCGAACTGGAGTTCCTGGTGAACCAGCGCAAGGCGGTGGTGGGGCGCTGGCTGGAGCGCGCCGAGCCCTACCAGGAGTTCGTCAAGGGCGTGTTCGCCGGGTACGGCCTCCCCACCGACCTGCACCACCTGGCGATGGTGGAGAGCGGCTTCATCCCCACGGCGCGCTCGCACGCCGGGGCGGTGGGGCTGTGGCAGTTCATGCCGGCCACGGGGCGCGGGATGGGGCTGCGCATCGACGACCTGGTGGACGAGCGCATGGACCCGGTCCGCTCCACGCACGCCGCGGCGAAGCACCTGCGCGACCTGCACCGCACCTTCGGCGGCGACTGGTCGCTGGCGGCGGCCGCGTACAACGCGGGCACCGGCCGCATCAGCCGGGGGATGCGGGGGATCGGCGCCAAGAACTTCTGGGAGCTGGCGGTGTGGGGCACGCTGGCGCAGGAGACCCGGCAGTACGTGCCGCGCCTGTACGCCGTCACCATCATCGCCCGCGACCGCGAGCGCTTCGGCTTCGCGCGGCCGGGGGGGCTGGTGCGCCCCTTCGCGTACGACAGCATCCGCACCGACCTGTCCATTCCGCTGGCCGAGCTGGCGATGATGGCCAGCCTCCCGGCCACCGAGATCGCCCGGCTGAACCCGCACCTGCACCGCGGGATGACGCCGGCCGGCAATTACTGGGTGTGGGTGCCGCGCGGGACCGGCTCCGCGCTCCAGGCGGCGTACGACGGCTCCGAGATCCGCCGCGACGGCGGCTACGGCACGTACGCCGTGCGCCGCGGCGACTCCGCCGAGAAGCTGGCGCTGGTGGCGGGGATGACCATCTCCCGCATCCGCGAGCTGAACCCCTCCGTGGACATGGAGAAGCTCGCCAGCGGCGCCCGCCTGCGCCTCCCCCGCGCCGCCGCGGCGACGCTGGCCGCCCGCCCGGTGGAGCGCGTCGCCTCCCGCAGCGCGGACGAGGGCAAGAGCGAGCGCACCCGCCGCGAGAGCGCCGAGGAGCGCGGCAAGGGCGACCGCGGCAGCGAGCCCCGCAGGTCCGAGCGCGAGTCCTCGTCCTCCCGCAAGTCGGGCGAGGGCTCGTCGTCCGCGTCCGAGCGGCGCCGCGAGGGCCGCGCCACGGAGCACAAGGTGGAGGACGGCGAGACACTGTGGGGCCTGTCCCGCAAGTTCGACGTGACGGTGGAGGAGATCCGCGAGGCCAACGACCTCAAGGGCGACGTGATCGTCCCCGGCCGCACGCTGCGCATCCCCCGCAAGACGGCCGCCTCCGAGGAGCGCTCCGAGCGCGCGTCCTCGTCCTCCTCCACGGCGCGCACCGCCCGGCGCAGCGAGGAGTCCTCCTCCTCCACCCGCAAGGACGGCGACTCCCGCAAGACCGAGCGCGAGTCGGCCTCCTCCTCGTCCGGCTCTTCGCCGTCCCGCACCGCCCGCCCGTCGGACAGGAGCGAGACCCGCAGCGCGGCCCGCGAGCACGTGGTCAAGAACGGCGAGACGCTGTGGGCGATCGCGCGGATGTACGACTCCACGGTGGTGGCGATCCAGCGCGCCAACGAGATGGCGGACGACTCCCCCATCCGCCCCGGCCAGAAGCTCCGCATCCCCTCCGGCGCCACCCGCGGCAAGTAGCCCCCGCCCCGCCGGTCGGACAGGCAAACGGCGCCCCCGCCTCGATCCCGAGGCGGGGGCGCCGTTTCGCACTCACGCACTTCCGCACTCACGCACTTCCGTCCTAGTCCGAGACGTTCTCCACCTCGTCCTCCGCCAGCCCCACCACGGTCCCGTCCTCGAACTCCACCATGAAGCCGTCCCGGCCGGTCTCGTTGCTGTCGGCGCCCCAGTGGCCGATCACCTCCCCCACCTTGCCCAGGTAGGGGCGCGACTGGTCGTAGCGCGCGTTGACCACCTTCACCTTGTGCATCTCGCCTCGCCGTGTCCTGGGTTTCCGCCGTGCCGCGGCGGACGGATGCATGAGTCGAGCCCGCGGGGCCCGCCGAAAAGGGAGCGCCGCCCGGACGTCCCGGGCGGCGCTCCTCGCGATGAGTGCTGGCGACCGTCAGAGGTCGTTCAGCTCCTTGGCGTTGTGCGCGGCGTTGCGGCGGGCGGCGGCCTCGCGCAGCGCCTCCTCGGCGCGGACCTGGTCCTGCTCGGCCCGCCCCTCCATCTGGTCCAGGCGCCCCTCGCGCTCCATCTCGCGGTCGCCCAGCACGTCGCCCAGGCCCTCCTTGAGCTTGCCGCCCAGGTGCTTGCCCTTGCCGCTCAGGTCGTCGGCCATGTCGGCCTCCTATGGTCGTGGTTCGGGTGGATCCGTGTATCTTGTGCAGGGAGCAATGTTTGTGCCTCCCGGCAGGTGTTACCGGAGTAGCCTTCTGCCTGGCCTGGAGATTGCGCCGCCACGCCGGTTCGCCTTTTGGGGTGGACCCGCGAGCGCGGAGGGAGCGTCGTGGCGGAACGGGAAGGGAAGGGGGGCGCGCCGGCGCCGTGGGAGCTGCTCCGCTCGGAGCACCTGGCCGACTACGAGATGTTCGGGGTGCGCAGGGACCGGGCGCGCTCGCCGCGCAACGGCACCGAGCAGGACTTCCACGTGGTGGAGGCGCCGGACGGGGTGACGCTGGTGGCGACCACGCCGATGGGGGAGCTGGTGCTGGTGGAGCAGTTCCGCCACCCGCTGCGCCGGGTGACGCTGGAAACGCCCAGCGGGGTGATGGACCCCGGCGAGTCGCCGGTGGAGGCCGGGCTCCGCGAGCTGAGGGAGGAGACCGGCTACCTGGCCGGGCACGCCGAGCACGTGGGGACGCTGACGCTCAACCCGTCGTGGCAGACCACGCGGGTACACGTGGTGGTGGTGCGCGACGCCCGCCCCCGCGCCGAGCAGGAGCCGGACGAGGCCGAGGACCTGCGGGTGAGGCTGGTCCCCGCGGGCGAGGTGGGGCGGCGGGTGGCGGCGGGGGAGATCGACGCGTGCGTGGCGGTCTCCGCGCTGGCGCTGGCCCGCTGGAGCGACGGGGCGGAGGGGGGCGAGGAAGGAGGCGCGCCCTGAAACCCGCGGCGGCTCTTGCGGTACCAGGGTCGGCGTGCGTACTCATATACAATCCCTGGACGCGGGACTCGCATGTTCGTCTTCATCTCGCACCTGTCGGTTCCCGAGGAGGACCGGGAGTCGCTGGAGCGCCACTTCCGGGAGAGGTCGGGCCTGGTGGACGGCTTCCCGGGATTCCTGTACCTCCAGCTGCTGCGGCCCCAGGCCGGCGACGCCTCGCACACCTTCCTCACCGCGTGGGAGGACCGCGAGGCGTTCCGCAGCTACATGCGCAGCCGCGAGCACGCCGTGTCGCACTCGCGCGAGCCCGCCGACATCATGGGCCGCACCGGGGTGCGGCACGAGGCGTACGAGGTGCTGATGGACTCGCGGAGGAGCCCCGAATGGATGCCGTGACGCCGGATGCCGGGGAGGTCTCCCGCGAGTACCTGGAGGCCGTGCTGGCCGGCGACCGGCGCCGCGCCTTCGCGGTGCTGGACCGGGCCCGCGGCGCCGGCCTGGGGCACCGGGAGATGTACCTGGAGGTGTTCCAGCCCGCGCTGCGCGAGGTGGGGCGGCTCTGGCAGGAGAACCGCATCTCGGTGGCGGACGAGCACCTGGCCACCGCCATCACCCAGGCCGCCATGGCCCGCCTGTACGACGACCTGTTCACGGTGTCGCGCCGGCGCGGGCCGCTGCTGATCGCCGCGTGCGCGGACTCCGAGCGCCACGAGCTGGGGCTGCGCATGATCTGCGACCTGCTGGAGCTGGAGGGGTGGGACACCGTGTTCCTGGGCGCCACCACCCCCATCGACAGCCTGGTGGAGATGGTGGAGGCGCGCCGCCCCGCGGTGGTGGCCCTCTCCGCCTCCATCGCCCCGCACCTGGGCCGCGTGGGGGAGGCGATCCGCGCCCTGCGGGAGCGCCTGGGCGACCGGGCGCCGCTGATCGCCGTGGGCGGAAGGCCCTTCGTCGAGGACCCGGAGCTCGCCGGCCGGGTCGGCGCCGACCTCACCGCGCTGGACGCGGTGCAGGCGGTAAAGCTGCTGCAGGAGCGAGTCGCCGCATGAGCACCCACGCCGGGTCCGGTCTGCACGCCTGCCTGCGGGCCTTCCCTGCCGCGGTGCTGGAGCTGTCCCCCGACGGGACGGTGGCCGACTCCAACGGCCGCCTGGAGGCGGCGCTGGGCCGCTCCCTGGTGGGCGGGCCGCTGGCCGGCGCGCTGGACCGCGCCTCCGCGCACAAGCTGGAGCAGGCGCTCGCCGCGGACGCCGGGGACGGGGCCTGGGAGCTGACGTTCGAGGGGCCGGAGGCCGTGCTCCCCGTCTCGTTCACGGTGTCGCGCACCGGCGACGAGGGGCGGGAGCGCCTGTGGCTGGTGGAGCTGCCGCGCGACCCGCGCGCCTCGCGCATGAACGAGGAGCTGCACGAGGTCAACTCGGAGCTGGTCAACACCAAGCGCGACCTCACCAAGGAAAAGGCGCGGCTGGTGAGGGCGCTGGACGAGCTGGAGCGCGAGCTTCACCAGAACGAGCGGCTCTCGCAGGAGTTCCAGCGCCAGAACGAGGAGATGGAGGCGCAGAACGAGGAGCTCCTCGCCATGACCGAGGAGCTGCACGCCGGCCAGGACCAGCTGCTCCAGCTCAACCACCAGCTGGAGCGCCGCACCCGCGAGCTGCAGATCGCCATCAGTGCCCGCAACCGCTTCTACGCGGCGATGAGCCACGAGCTGCGCACCCCGATCAACGCGATCATGGGGTACAACGACCTGCTCCTGGCCTCGGTGTACGGCCGGCTGGCCGAGCAGCAGGAGCTGGCGATCGAGCGCTCGCAGCGGGCCGCCCGCCACCTCCGCGAGCTGGTCAACGACATCCTGGACATCTCGCGCATCGAGCTGGGCAAGTTCGACGTGCAGCCCGAGCCGGTGGAGCTCCCCCGGCTGGTGGAGGACCTGTTCCTGGCCGTGCGCCCGCTGGCCGAAGGCCGGGGCACCACGCTGCACCTGGTGGGCGGGGACGCGCCGTGCCGGGTGGTGAGCGACCCGCGGCGCGTCCGGCAGATCGTGCTCAACCTGCTCTCCAACGCCATCAAGTTCGGCAACGGCAAGCCGGTGATGGTGCGCTGCGGCCGCTCCTCCGACGGGTGGGCGCAGCTGGAGGTGGTGGACGGCGGCGACGGGATCGCGCCGGAGGACCTGAGCCGCATCTGGGACGACTTCGTGCAGCTGGGCACGGACACCATCGGCGGGGCGGAGGGGACGGGGCTGGGGCTGCCCATCTCGCGGCGGCTGGCGCAGCTGCTGGGCGGCAGGCTGGAGGCCAGCTCCACGCCGGGCGTGGGGAGCACCTTCCGGCTGGTGCTCCCGCCCTCCATCCCCTCCGTGCGCGGCTCCGCATGACGCCCCGGACGGGGGTGCCGCGGGGGGCGCGCTGGTCCGGCTCCGCGGCCCGCGCTATCTTTTGCGGCACGTTTCCGGCAGTTGACGCGGCGCACGGGCGGAGGATTCCGCTTCCAGGACCAGCAAGGAACCGGGTGAATGGCGGCTGAGCAGGAGGGCAGTACCGCGGAGCGGGCGAGCGACCGCCGGGGGAACGACCGCCGGGGCGGGGACCGGCGCGCCCTGGAGCGGCGGGCGCCTCTCCCCCTCTGGCGCCGGCCGTGGGCCCTGGTCTCGTACGGCGTGCTGGGCGCGTTCGCCGTGTTCCTCCTGATGGGCGGGTTCTCCGACGACGAGGAGGCCCCCCAGGGCGCGGTGCTCCCCGCGGCCCCGGTGGCGCCGGCCGCGGACACCACCACGCCTCCGGCCGCCGCGGAGCCCCCGCAGGCCGCCTTCGCCACGGCGGACTTCGAGCGGCTGGTGATCGAGGGGCAGGAGTCGCGGGGCCGCCGGGTGAGGACCGAGCTGTACTGCGACACGCCCAAGCCGGTGGCGCTCCGCCAGGGGATCCCCAACGCCGAGGTCGCCATCCTGGCGCTGCGCGACAGCGCGGGCCGGGTCCCCGGCGCCGACTGCAAGTGGGGCGCGCGCGGCGACGAGCGCCGCCAGGACTTCCTCCTGCTGGTCCCGCCCGACCTGGCCGACGACTTCGCCGCGGCCCCGGTGACCACGGACGAGTTCGTGCGCCGCCGCCGGCTGCTGGCCGAGGTGGAGTGGATCGGCCGCTCGGACATCCTGGCGCTGCGCACCGTCGGCGTCCTGCGGCGCGTCCTGACGCCCTGATTCGGAACGGCTTTGTAACGGCGGGGTCGGGCGTGCCCCTCGCTGACGCTCGGGTCGGGCTGCGCGCGGAGTAACGCACGATACGACCGTGCGTAACTCCGCCGAGCCCCCGCAAACCGCCGCGGGGTCTCGGCCCTGCCGGGCGCGCATCCCTCACGCGGGTGCCCGGGCATGCCCGACGATCGTACCCTGCGCGGCCGCCCGCACCGTCGGGCGGCCGCGCGTTTTCATCTCATCGATTCCCGTACATCACTCGCTCCATGTCCGTCCGCACGCCCGACTCCGCCCCGTCCTCCGATTCGCTCCTCGACCGGGCCCGGCGGCTGCACCGCGAGGCGCCGCTGGTGGACGGACACAACGACCTCGTCTTCGAGGTCCGGGTGAAGGGCGGGGGCGACCTGGGGCGCATGGACCCGGACGGGCCGCTGCCGGCGCAGCACACGGACGTGCCGCGGCTGCGCGAGGGCGGGGTGGGCGGGGTGTTCTGGGCGGCATACGTGCCGCCCACGCTGCCGCGGGACGGGGCCGCGTCCGCCTTCGCCCTGGAGCTGATCGGGCTCGTCCATGCCATGACGGAGCGCTCGCCGCACCTGGAGCTGGCCCGCACCGCGGCGGACGTGGAGCGGATCCACGGCGCGGGGCGCATCGCCTCGCTGATCGGGGTGGAGAACGGGCACGCGCTGGAGAACTCGCTGGACACGCTGCGCCGCTTCGCGGAGCTGGGGGTGCGCTACCTGACGCTCACCCACGCCGACAGCACGGACTGGGCGGACGCCGCGACCGACCGGGAGCGCCACGGCGGCCTGTCGCCGTTCGGCGAGGAGGTGGTCCGGGAGATGAACCGGCTGGGGATGCTGGTGGACCTGTCGCACGTGTCGCCGGCCACCATGCGGCACGCCCTGCGCGTCTCGGAGGCGCCGGTGGTGTTCTCGCACTCCGGCGTCTGCGGGGTGGCCGAGCACTCGCGCAACGTGCCGGACGACGTGCTGGAGCGGGTGAGGGAGAACCGCGGGGTGGTGATGGTGAACTTCTACCCCGGCTTCGTGGAGCCGCGCGGCGCCGAGATCATGCGCGACATGTTCGACGTGCAGCGCGCCATGCGCGACCGCCACCCCGCCGACCCGCGCCGCGCCCACGCCGAGTTCGAGGCGTGGCGCGCCGCCCGCCCCGTCCCCCGCGGCAGCGTCGCCACCCTCGCCGACCACGTGGACCACGTCGTCCGGGTGGCGGGGATCGACCACGCCGGCCTGGGCTCGGACTTCGACGGGGTCACGGAGCTGCCGGAGGGGATGGAGGACGTGTCCCGCTACCCGTACCTCACCGCCGAGCTGCTGCGCCGCGGCTACTCCGACCAGGACGTGAAGAAGGTGCTGGGCGGCAACGTGCTGCGGGTGATGCGCGAAGCGGAGCAGGTGGCGCAGCGCCTCCAGGCCGAGCGGGAGCCGTCGCAGGCGACGATCGAGGAGCTGGACGGCGCGCGGTAGTCCGCGCAGGTGAAGGACGAACGACAAACCCCTGCGCCGCGTCAGCGGTGCAGGGGTTTTTTCAGGGCCCGGCGGCCCTCACCCGGCTCGCTTGAGGCTCGCCACCCTCTCCCAATCCTGGGAGAGGGGGCAACGGCTGGATGTCGAGGTGGGGCAGGCAGTTGCGTGAGGGATGCCGGCCCGGAGGGGCGAGACCGCGCGGCTGTTTGCGCGGGCTCGACTCCGTTGCGCACGGTCGTATCGTGCGTTACGGAGCCGCAGCCCGACCCCGGCGCCAGCCGGGGGCACGCCCGAACCCGCCGTCAAGAAGCAGCTCAGGCGATCCCGGCCTCGGTCTTGGCCCAGGCCAGCCGCCGCTGGAGCTCCTTCTCGCTCATGGTGCCGATGGCGAACTCCGCCGCCTCGATGCTGTTGAACGTGACCGCGGTCTTGATGGGCTCCGCGCCCGGCTCCGCCGGCCGGAACCCCAGCGTCGCCCCGCGCTTCAGGTGGGCGCCGCGGCCCTCGGCGGGCACCACCTCCCAGGCCTTTCCGTCGTCGTCCGTGATCGTGCGCATCCGTGCCTCGATGGTCGTTTGAAGCCGGCGCGCGGCCGGCGGATGGTAGAAAGAGATCAGTCCAGCGCCTTGACCAGCGCCTCGCCCAGCGCCTCCACCTGCCAGCGGCGCACCCCCGGCACCTCCAGCAGCGCGTCCGCCGAGCGCGGCAGGGCGCGCGCGACGTCCTCCAGCATGGCCTTGGACATCATGAAGCCGGGGTCCAGCCCCAGCTGGTCGGCGCGGCGGTTGCGGGCGTGCTTGAGCGCCTCCACCCGCGCCTCGTGCTCCGGGTCGCGCTCCCAGCGGCGCGCGGCGGGAAAGCGCGGCAGCTCGGCCTCGGGCACCTCCAGCCCGCGCTGGATGGCGGCCAGGATGTCGCGCCCGCGGCGCTGCGCCAGCCCCTCGGAGATCCCGGTGACGGAGGGGAGCTCCTTGACGGTGCGCGGGGCTCGGCCGCTCAGCTCGATCAGCGCCTGGTTGGCGAGCACGCGGAAGGTGGCCTGGTCGCGCTCGCGGGCCACCTCGTCGCGCCAGGCGTACAGCTCGCGCAGGATGGCCAGCCCGCGCGGGGCCAGGTCGCGCGCGCCCTTGACGCGCAGGAACGCCTCGCGGTCGTCGCTCTCGGTCCAGCGCGTCTGCTCGCGGCGGCGGAACTCCTCCTCGGCCCAGCCCAGCCGGCCCAGCGTCTCCAGCTCCTGCCGCAGCCGGTCGCGGAGCGCGGGGAGGTGGGCGGTGTCGGTGGCGGCGTAGTCCATCATCCCCTGCGACAGGGGGCGCTCCGCCCAGTCGGCGCGCTGGAACTCCTTGGGGAGCTTGAGGCCCAGGTACTTCTCCACGATGTTGCCCAGCCCCAGCGAGCGCTCGCCCAGGAAGGCGGCGGCGATCTGGGTGTCGAACAGCCCGGCGATCCCCATGCCGGCGTCGCGGTCCAGGATGCGCAGGTCGTAGTCGGCGTCGTGGAAGATCTTCTCGACGGACGGGTCCTCGAAGAGCGGCTTGAGCGGCGCGACGCCGACCGCCAGCGGGTCCACGAGGAAGTTCTCCTCGCGCGACGAGAGCTGGATCAGGCTGAGCCGGTCCAGGAAGCGGTGGTACCCGGCGGCCTCCGTGTCGGCGGCGATCAGGGGTTGGCCGCGGAGGCGCTCGATCACGCGCTCCAGGTGCTCCGGCGTCTCGACGTATTCGTATCTCACTCTGGGTCCGGTTCGGGGTCGCCGGATAATCGCCCGGCGGACGCGCCCCCGCAAGACTTCCGCCATGCGCGGGCGGTTGCCGCCGGCCCGCGCCGCGGCCTATGTTGCGATCCCTTCACGCCGGGACCGCCCCGGCCGCCCGAACGTCCGCCGCCACGCGCCATGACCCGCAGCCGCACGCCCCAGCCCGACCGGGTCCTCCTGGCCCGCCGCATCCACCTGCTGGGCGACGCGCCGCCCGTCGCCGCGCTCCTGGTGCGCGGCGGCCGGGTGGCCGCCGCGGGGACGGAGGCGGAGGTGCGCGCCGCGGCGCTCCCCGGCGCGCGGGTGGAGGAGCTGGGCGACGCCGTGGTGACGCCGGGCCTCACGGACGCGCACGTCCACCTGACGATGTGGGCGCTCGCGCGGCGCCGGGTGGAGCTGGGCGACGCCCGTTCCGCGGAGGAGGGCGCGGCGCGCGTGGCCGCCGCGGCGGCGGGCGGCTCCGGGTGGATCCGCGGGCTGGGGTGGGACGTGCACCGCTGGGGCGGCTTCCCCTCGAAGGAGACGCTGGACGCGGTCGCGCCGGACCGCCCCGTGTACCTGGAGAGCCACGACATCCACGCCGCCTGGGTGAACTCGGCGGCGCTGCGGGCGTGCGGGATCGACGCGTCCACGCCGGATCCCGAGGGCGGCACCGTGGTCCGCGACCCGGCCACGGGGGAGCCCACCGGGATCCTGCTGGAGCACGCCAAGCGGCTGGTGGCGCCCTTCCTCCCGGAGCCCTCGCGCGAGGAGGTGCGCGACGCGCTGCTGGACGCGCAGCGCGAGGTCCACCGGCTGGGGATCACCGGGGTGCACTCGGTGGAGCAGCCCACGGGCCTGGCCGACTTCCAGGACCTGGAAGAGCGCGGGCTGCTGCGCCTTCGGGTGCTCCAGGCGCTCCCCCTGTCCTTTTTGGACGACGCGATCCGCCTGGGGGTGCGCAGCGGCTTCGGCGGGGAGTGGATCCGCATCGGCGGGGTGAAGATGTTCCTGGACGGGGCGCTGGGCTCCCGCACCGCGCTGCTGCGCGAGCCGTACGAGGGCTCGGCGGACGACCGGGGGATCGCGACGCTCCCCCTTGCCGACTTCCAGGGCGCCGTCCGCCGCGCGGCCGAGGCGGGGATCGCGAGCACCGTGCACGCCATCGGCGACGCGGCCGTGGAGCGCGCGCTGGACGTGCTGGGGAGCGCGCCCCGGGTCGCGGCCATGCCGCACCGCATCGAGCACCTGCAGCTGTGCCCGCCGGAGCTGTGGGACCGGGCTGCGCGCGCCGGGATCGTGGCGTCCATGCAGCCCGTTCACCTGCTCAGCGACGTGCTCCCCGCGGAGCGCCACTGGGGCCACGCGCGCTCCCGCGGCGCCTACGCCTTCGCGCCGCTGCTGCGCGCCGGGACCGTGCTCGCCTTCGGGTCGGACGTGCCGGTGGAGACGGTGGACCCGCGCCCCGGCCTGTTCGCCGCCACGAAGCGCGTGAACTGGGACTGCGAGCCGGCGGGCGAGTGGTACCCCGAGCACCGCCTGACCGCCGAGCAGGCCGTGCGCGCCTACACCGAGGGCCCCGCCGCCGCCGCGGGCGAGTCCGGCCGCCGCGGCCGCCTGCTCCCCGGCTGCGACGCGGACCTGGCCGCGTGGGACACGGACCCGCTGGCCGCCTCGCCCGAGGAGCTGCGCGGCATGCGCTGCCTGCTCACCGTGGTGGGCGGCGAGACGGTGCACCGGGAGGGCGCCGCGTGACGCCCGAGGGGCTGGAGCGCGCGGTCGGCTGGCTGGCCGGGGCGAAGCTCGTCGTGGCCTCCACCGGGGCGGGGATGTCGCGGGAGAGCGGCATCCCCACCTTCCGCGACGCGCTGGAGGGGCTGTGGGAGCGGTACGACCCCGAGACGCTGGCCACCGAGCGCGGCTTCCGCGCCGACCCGCCCCTGGTGTGGAGCTGGTACGCGGAGCGCAGGCGGCGGATCATGGCCTGCGAGCCGCACGCCGGCCACCGCGCCCTGGCGGAGATGGACGGGCTGCTGCCCAGGCTGGTGGTGCTGACGCAGAACATCGACGGGCTGCACACCGCCGCCGGCTCGCGCGACGTGGTGGAGCTTCACGGAAACATCCGCCGCGTGAAGTGCCTGGACGCGCACCATCCGTTCACCGGCGAGCCGCCGGACGCGGAGGGCGGCCCGCCGCCCTGCCCCCGGTGCGGCTCGCCGCTGCGCCCGGACGTGGTGTGGTTCGGCGAGGTGCTGCCGCAGGACGCGACGGATCGCGCCTGGATCCTGGCCGAGACGTGCGACGTGATGCTGGTGGTGGGCACCTCCGGCCTGGTGTTCCCCGCCGCCGACCTCCCCCGCGCGGCGAAGCGCGCCGGCGCGCGGATCGTGGAGGTGAACCCCGAGCCCAGCGGCATCACCCCCGTCGCCGACGTGTTCCTGCGCGGCGCCGCCGGCGAGATCCTGCCGCGGCTGCTGGAGGGGGTGCGGCGGGCGAAGGGGTAGGCCCCCTCCCCACACCCCTCCCCCGCAAGCAGGGGAGGGGCTTTTCTCGTGCGTGTGGCAGGTGGTGGGCTGCGTCCACCGGCCCCCACCCGGCGGCCTGAG
>JBFMFL010000489.1:0-3441 GCA_040752145.1 Gemmatimonadota bacterium | reverse complement strand
CGCGCGCCGCCCGGCGGGTCGGCGGCCAGCGCCGCCGCGGCCCCGGCGACGCCGCACAGGCTCTCCGCCGCCCGGCAGACGCGGGAGCTCCACTCGCCGCGGCAGGGGTGCTCCAGCGGCCGGAGGGCGAGGTCGAGGATCGCCTCCAGCCGCGCCAGCTCCGCGGGCCCGAGCGCCGCGGCGGCTTCCCCATGGAACGCGCCCGGAGTACATTTGCCGTCGCTCATGACACGACACTCCTGCTGTGGCCCGGCACGGGCCGGTGCTCGGCCGCGGAGCGCCCGTCGCCCCCGCGGCGGCCTCCCCCGGAGGCTCGCACCGATGGATAATCCTCTCCCATTACCTCCGCGTTTGCGCGTGCGTTACCGGCCGGGTAACGCCCCGCCGGCGCCAATCGAGCCATGATCCGCCTCCATACCCTGGGCCGGGTGGACCTGCGCCGCGGCGACGCCGAGGTCCCCTCCGTGCTCGCCCAGCCCAAGCGCCTGGCGCTGCTCGCGTACCTGGCGTGCGCGTCCCCGCGCGGCTTCCACAGCCGCGACACGCTGCTGGCCCTGTTCTGGCCGGAGCTGGACGCGGCCCGCGCCCGCAACGCCCTGCGGCAGGCGCTCTTTTACCTGCGGCGCTCGCTGGGCGCGGACGCGCTCCCCGGCCGCGGCGACCACGAGGTGGGCGCGGACCCGGAGCGGCTCTGGTGCGACGCGGCCGCGTTCGACGCGGCGGTGGAGGAGGGGAGGGCGGAGGACGCGCTCGCCCTGTACGGGGGCGAGTTCCTGCCGGGCTTCTTCGTGGAGGACGCCCCGGAGGCGGAGCGCTGGCTGGAGGACGAGCGCGCCCGGCGCCGGCGGGCCGCGGCGGAGTCGGCCTGGACGCTGGCGGACGCGGCGGAGCGGGGAGGGAGGGCGGACGAGGCGGCGGCGTGGGCGCGCCGGGCCGCCGGCATCGACCGCGACGACGAGGGGAGCTTCCGGCGGCTGCTGGGGGTGCTGGACCGCGCCGGGAGGGCGGCCGCGGCGCTGGAGGCGTACGCCGACTTCGCGCGGCGGCTGGAGCAGGAGCTCGGCTGCGCGCCCGCCCGGGAGACGGCGCGGCTCGCCGCGGAGATCCGGGAACGGGCGCGGGGATCGGTCCCCGCCGGGCCGGCCGGCGCCGCGGCTCCGGCCGAGACCGCCGCCCCCGCCGAATCCACGGTGGCCGCCGAGACCTCTCCCCGGGTGGTCCCCGCCATGGCCGGCCGCCCCACCCGGCGCGGGCGACCGGCCGCGGCCCTGGCGGCGCTGGCCGCGCTGCTCCTGCTGGGCGGCTGGTACCTGGCCGGCCCGGGGGACGAGCCCGGCGTGGGCCGGTACGAGTCCGTCGCTGTGCTCCCCTTCCGGACGTTGAGCGCCGACCCCGCCGACCGCTACTACGGCGACGGCATCACCGAGGACATCCTCACCCAGCTGGCCGCGCTGGGCGAGCTGCGGGTCACCTCACGCACCTCGGTGCAGCGCTACCGCGGCACCACCCGCTCCGTCCGCGAGATCGGGCGCGAGCTGGGGGTGGACGCGGTGCTGGAGGGCTCGGTGCGGCGCGAGGGCGACCGGGTGCTGATCACGGCGCAGCTCGTCGACGCCCGCAGCGACCGGCAGCTGTGGGCCGGCAACTTCAACCGCCCCGCGCACCGGATCTTCGAGACGCAGGGGGAGATCGCCCGCGAGATCACCCGCGCGCTCCGGCCCGGGCTGACGCCGGAGGAGCGCGCCCGCCTGGCGGTGGTGGCCGCCACCGACCTCACCGCCTACGACTACTACCTCCGCGCCCGGGGCCAGCTGCACGAGATGGCGCGCCGGCCGTACGAGGACAAGGAGGTGTTCCAGGCGGTGGCGCTGCTGCGGGAAGCGCTGGCGCTGGACGCGCGCTACGCCCCCGCCTACGCCGGGCTGGCGCAGGCGTACGGGTTCCTGGGCACCGCGGAGTGGGCGGACTCGGGGATCGCCGCGGCCAACCGGGCGCTGGCGCTGGACCCCGCGCTCGCCCAGGCGTGGGCGGCCATGGCCGTCATCCACCTCAACTGGGGCCGCCACCGGGAGGCGCGGTCCGCGGTGGAGAGGGTGCTGGCGCTCACCCCCAGCGACGCCTGGGCGCGCGGCGAGAGCGGCTTCTACCACTTCACCACGGGGAGGCTGGACCGCGCCCTCGCCGAGTACCGGCTGGCCGCCGCGCTGGAGCCCACCGCGCCGGACTACCCCGTGATGGCCGGCGACGTCAACCTGCTCCTGGGCCGCCGGGACGCCGCCGAGCGCGACTACCTGGCAGCCCTCCGCCTCCGCCCCGACGACGGGGGCGCCCACGCCGGCCTGGTGTACCTGCACCTCGCGCAGGGCGAATGGGCCCGCGCCGAGGCGCGGCTGGGCACCCTGCTCTCCGTGACCGCGGACACGGTGAGGGCGCTGGGGGTGGCGGGGGACGTGGCGCTGGACCGCGGCGACCTGCCGCGGGCCCGGGACCTCTTCGAGCGCGCGTACGCCGCGGGAGGGCAGGTGGCGTCGCGCTACCTGGCGTCGCTGGCGTACCTGTACGCGCGCACGGGGGAGCGGGAGCGGGCGCTGCGGATGCTGGAGCCGGAAGTCGCCAAGATGCGCCGCTACGTGGCCGACGGCCACCAGTCGTGGGGGGCGCCGCTGATGCTGGCTCAGTACGCCGCGATCTCCGGCGACCGCGCCGGGGCGGTGAGGAACCTGGAGGAGGCGTACCGGCGGGGGTGGCGGGCGTGGCGGGGGTACCGGGCCACCCGCATGTCGCCGTTCTTCGACGATCTGCGCGGGGATCCGGGCTACGAGCGGGTGGTGGCCGCGATGAAGCGGGACCTGGAGGAGCAGCGGATGCGGGTGGAGCGGGAAGGGGGCTGACGTCGGGCTCTACTGAAACGGCATCTAGCTGCGGGTTCGGGCGTGCCCCTCGCTGGCGCTCGGGTCGGGCTGCGCGCGGAGTAACGCACGATACTACCGTGCGTAACTCCGCCGAGACCCCGCGGAAACTGCCCCGCGGGGTCTCGGCCCTGCCGGGCGCGCATCCCTCACGCGGGTCCCGCGCTGGCGTCCGCGGCGGCACCGCCGTTGTCGTGGCAGGCTGTCCCCTGTCCCCTGTCCCCTGCCGTTCCTATCGCAGCCGCACGCGGGCCAGGTGGATCCCGCTCGCGTCGCGCATGGACAGGTACACCACCTTGCCCCGCCCGAACCCCACCAGCGAGTACCCCTGCGGGAGCTGGAAGCGGCTCACCAGTTCGCCCTGCCTGCTCACCACGTCGTAGATGGGCCCGCCCGGCGTGGGGCGCGGGGGGACGGTGCGGATCCACAGGTTCCCCTCCGCGTCGGCGCGGACGGAGCCTCCCGCGGCGATCGGCGGGCGGTAGTCGGGGAGCTCGGCCGCGGGGAGCACGTTCACCTGCCGCAGGACCGG
>JBFMFL010000488.1:0-3462 GCA_040752145.1 Gemmatimonadota bacterium | reverse complement strand
GGGCGGTGTCCGCCGCGGCGTGCCCGTGCCCGGCATGCTGGGCGAGACCGGGGATCGGGGTGGCTGCCAGCAGCGCGGCCCCGATGACCAGCCCGTGCGTGAGTCTGCGGTTCATGGGTGTCCCCTCGGTTGCGTGGGTGATCGTGGTGCGGGGGCTCAGGCGCTGCGGGCCGCGCAGCAGCCGCAGGCGCTCGCCGGCGCGGCGGCCTCGCGCGCGTCCGGGGCCGTGATCTCCGCGCCGTAGCCGGCCTCCCGCACCGCCCCCACGAGCTGCTCCGGCGCGGCCGAGCCGGGGTCGTACGCCACCTCCGCCCGTCCCGCCCCCACGTCCACCTGCGCCGCCCGCACGCCGGGCACCCCGAGCAGGGCCTCCTCCACGTGCCGCCTGCACGAGCCGCAGGTCATCCCGATCACCGAGAGGGTGACGGTCTCGCGTGTATCCGCAGTCGCTTCCATGTCGCTCTCCTCGTCTTCCGCTTCAGGTTGAACTGCCCCGCGCCCGGACGGGGCCTGAGGGTGCGTTCCCCCGGGGAGCACTACATACCCCCTGGGGCTATACTATAAATACCCCCATACCCTATGTCAACACCCGTGTCGGTTTCAGAGGCAGAACCCGGTCTCCGTGTGCGACCGTTCTCCCGGAAGGCGCCGGACAGGTATGTTTTATGCTTGGTAAAACGCCCGCCTTCGAGATTCCGGATTGCCGGCTCACCCCAGTCCCTGGAGGTTCGATGTACCGCTTCCACCGTACCCGCGTGGTCCCGGCCGCGCTTGCCGCAGCTCTGCTCCTCGCCGCCTGCTCCTCCGGAGAGGGAGGGGGTGGAGACGCCGCTCCGGCGGACACCGCCGCAGAGAGCCAGACGGCGGTGGCCCCGGCCCCGTCGTCCGACACCTCCATGGCCGGCATGCAGCACGCGCCCGCGCGCGACGCCGACCAGGAGTTCCTGCGGATGATGGTGGACCACCACCAGGGGCTCCTCCAGATGGCCCAGCAGGCGGTCGAGAAGGGGAGCACCCCGGAGGTCCAGGCGGAGGGGCGAACGCTCCTGCAGAAGCAGCAGACCGAGCAGCAGGAGATGCTCGGGATCCTTCAGCGCGAGTACAACGACACGCACCAGCCCACGGTCATGCCCAGCAACCGCGCCATGGCGGACAGCCTGGCCGGGAAGACGGGTACGGACTTCGACATGGCCTTCCGCATGAACGTCATCGCGCACCACCAGGAAGGGATCCGCATGACGGACCAGTTCCTCCCCCGGCTGACCCGGCCCGAGGTGCGCACCATGGCCGAGCGGTCGAAGCAGGACCAGGCCAAAGACATCCAGGAGCTGGAAGCCAAGATGGGCCACTGACCCGTCGCAGGGCGCCGGAGCGTCCGCTCCTCCCCGAATCTGCCCCACGCCGGGTCTGGTGTGGGGCATGTTTTATGCGCCGTAAAACAGCCGGCCACCTCTGGTGCGGACGCCAGGCGGACACCCCGGCCCAGGAACTTTCGATGCGCTACGCCTTCCTTTCCCGTCTCCGCCGGCCGGCCCTCCCGGGTCTGCCGGTGATGCTTCCGCTCCCCGCGACGGCGGCCGCACGCCCGGTGGATGCGCCCCCGTCCGTCGCGAGCGAGGAGGAGCAGAAGCGGGAGATCGCCGGGCTGGAGCAGATGCTCGGCTGGCCGGGCGGGATGATGGGGATGGAGGGCTCCGGGATGGCGGTCCGGAAGGACGGGTAGGGCGCCGAGTCGTGATGACGAGCCTCCGTACCTCGCTTTCGACCCTGGCCGTGGCCCTGGTGGCTGCGGCCTGTGCTCCCGGCGAGCCCGGGGAGGACGCCGCCCGGAGTGTGTCCTCGCAGAGCCCGCCGCCCGTGGCGCAGCAGAGCATGCCCGGGACGGGAGCGCCGCGGGAAATGCCTGACCCGCGGTCCGGCGGTACGGCGGATCAGGTGCAGGCCCACTTGCAGATCATGCAGGGCGCTCTCCGGGACAGCCTCAAGGCGATGCTCCCGATGCACCGGCAGAGGGCCGAGACCATGATCGCCGGGTTCCACCGGGAGATGCGGGCCATGAACGTGAGCGGCGGCGCCGCCTGGAACGCGACGGTGGACTCGCTCCGCCAGGACCTGGCGCGGATGCCCGCGATGGACGCGGAGGAGCTGTGGTCCTTCTTTCCGGAAGACGGGGCCCGGCTCAACCGCCTCGCGGAAATGCACCGCTCCATGGTGGCGGACAGGAAGACGAAGAAGTAGATCCCCTCGGCACGCCCGATATCGCGCGCTCGCGCGTGTCGCTGGACCCGCAGCTGATCGCACGGGTAGTGCGGGAGAGCCCGCATCGGTTCTACTTTTTCGAGGAACTGGGATTGAGCGTCGTTTCCATGCCTGGGCCGTGATCGAGGAGGGACCCCCGCGATGAACCGGTTCACCTATCGAGGCGCCGACGGCTCTCCACTGTACGCCGCCACGGTCGGCGAGTCCGGGCGGCGGGTGCCCGGCGACGGGGGCCACGTGGTCGTCCTGCTTCATGGCGGCGGCCCGGACCACCACAGCCTGGTCCCGCTGGCGCAGCGAGTTGCCGATCCCCATCTGGTCGTCCTCCCCGATGTCCGCGGCTATGGGCGGTCGATCTGCCCCGACAAGTCCCGCCACACCTGGGCGCAGTACGCCGACGACGTGATCGCTCTGCTGGACCACCTCCAGGTGCGCGACGCGATCGTCGGGGGGGCCGGACTGGGTGCGACCATCGCGCTGCGCACGGCAGTCACCTACCCGGACCGGGTCGCCGGGGCCGTGCTGATCAGCGTCGAGGACATCGAGGACGACGAGCGGAAGCAGGCCGAGATCGCGTTCATGGACGCATTCGCCGCGCGCGTCCGGACGGAGGGGATCGAAGCGGGTTGGGGACCCGTCCTCGGCGATCTGGCACCGGTCATCGGGACGATGGTGCGAGACGCGATCCCGCGCTCCGATCCCGCCAGCATCGCTGCCGCGGCCGCCATCGGGAGGGACCGGGCCTTCCGCACCGTCGACGAGCTGTCGGTGATCAGGTCTCCTGTCCTGGTCTTCCCCGGCCTGGACTGGCGGCACCCGGCGGCCGTGGCCGAGGAACTCGCGCGAGTCCTTCCGAACGGGCGCCTCGCACCCGTGGCGCTCTCGGCTGAGGTCCACTCCGCCGACGACTTTGCAACGGCGTTCGCGCCAGCCATCCGCGATTTCCTCGCAACGACGACGCGCGGCGGCTGAGCAGGGGATGCCGGGATGTAGAACGAGGTTCCGGAAGGTGCGACGTGCAGATCAGCGGATGCCGACCGCAGTCTCGACGACGAAGTAGATCCCCGCCAGCACGCCGGAGATCACGAGCGCGCGCGTGTCGCTGGCCGGCGGCGTGCTGACGGCGTGCCCTCCCGACCCGCGGCTCATCGCCATCCCGGGTCCTCCTCCGGTGCCGGCGGGGCCCGCGCGACGCGCGGGGCC
>JBFMFL010000487.1:0-3525 GCA_040752145.1 Gemmatimonadota bacterium | reverse complement strand
TGGCGTGGACGGGCGGGCCCGCCTGGCGGGAGGCGGCGGTGTTCGGCTCGCTGGCGGCGGGGGCGCTGCTGGGCGGCGCGCTCGGCTTCGCCATGGGGGCGCGGCGGCGCGGCGGGGAGTGACTTCGACGCCGCGCGGAGCCCGCCGGACGCGCTTCCGCCCCGCACGACATCCTTGCGCACCCGCGCGCCCGCGATGAACTTGCCCTGCCGTGCCCCGCAGTGCCCTCCCCTCCGCACCCCGACTCCCATGCACCTCACCTGCAAGTCCTGCCGGGCCCCCATCTCCGCGGACGACGTCAACCTGGACACCGGGCTGGCCAAGTGCCGCGCCTGCAACGCAGTGTTCCGCTTCGACGACGAGCCGGAGCTGGCCGGCGGCGGGTTCCCGGGGGTGCGTCCCCGGCTGGAGATGCCCAGGTCGCTCACCCGCGACGCCGGCGGCGGGGCCGTCGTCTTCCGGCACCGCTGGTTCTCGTGGAAGATCGTCTTCCTCACCTTCTTCTGCCTGCTCTGGGACGGCTTCCTGGTGTTCTGGTACGCCATGGCCTTCGCCGGCGACGCGCCGCTGATCTTCAAGCTGTTCCCCGTCCTGCACCTGGCCGTGGGGGCGGGGCTCACGTACTACACCGTCGCCGGCTACGTGAACACCACCACGGTGACGCTGGACCGCGGGCACCTGAGCGTCCGCCACGGACCGCTCCCCTGGCCGGGGAGCCTGGACATGGACACCTCGCGGTGCCGCCAGCTGTACTGCGAGGAAAAGGTGAACCGGGGGAGGAACGGCTACACCTACACCTACCACCTCAAGGCGGTGACCAGCGACGGCGGACGGCTCAAGATCGTGTCCGGGCTGGACTCGCCCGACGTGCCGCTGTACCTGGAGCAGGAGATGGAGCAGCACCTCAGGATCCGCGACGAGCCCGTCGCCGGCGAGCTGCGGCGGCCGTGAGCCCCCTACCCACCCGACCGGAGACCGATGAAGAAGCTGCTCCTGCTGGCCGTCCTCGCCCTCGCCGCCCGCCCCGCCGCCGCGCAGCAGGCCGCGCCCGCGCCCAGCGCCAGCCACGTCCAGGCCGCCGAGCAGCTGCTGGAGGCGTCCGACGCGGAGAACGCCATGCGCAAGGGGATGCAGCGCATGATGGACATGCAGGCGGAGCAGAACCCCATGCTCGCCTCCATGCGCGACATCCTGGAGGACTTCTACGCCCGGCACATGGGGTGGGAGCAGATGAAGCCGGAGATGGTGCGCGTGTACACCAGCACCTTCTCCGAGTCCGAGATCCGCGAGCTGACCGCCTTCTACCGGACGGAGATCGGGCGCAAGATGTCGGAGCGGATGCCGGAGATCATGGCCCGCTCGACCGAGATGAGCCAGCGCATCGTGCAGGAGCACATGCCGGAGCTGACGCGGAAGATCATGGAGCGCATGCAGACCGACCCGGAGCTGATGCGGCGCGCCATGGAGCAGGCCGAGCGCACGGCGCCCCCGCCCGCCGGCACGCCGCGGACGCCCTGACCGCAGCCTGCCGACCGGGACACGGACGGCCCGCTCGCCGGTGCGAGCGGGCCGCCGCGTTACGCCGAACCTCCCCCCGCCCCGGCTACTTCGACTCCGCCGGCGCCCCCGCGATCCCGCTGAAGGGGACGATCCCCAGGTGCCGCCGGGCCTCCGCCAGCGCCTCGTCCACGGTCCCGCGCAGGTTGTCCTCCCCCAGCTCGTCCAGCAGCTCCGAGCGCGCCAGCGCCGCCATGGGCTGCGCATGCACCCCGGCCAGGATCACCCGCGTGCCGTCCTTCTTCGCGCGCCGCACCACCGAGGTGAGCGCCCGCAGCCCGGTGGAGTCCATCGCGGGCACCCGCGTCATCTCCAGGACCAGCACCCGCGGGGAGTTCGCGATCGTCCCCATGGTCTCCTTGAACCGCTCCGCCGCGCCGAAGAAGAAGGGGCCGTCGATGGCGTACACCTCCACGCCCCGGGGCACGGCGGCGTCGCGCACGGGCCCGTCCCCGCCCTCGTCGTCGCGCAGCTCGCGGGTGACGGCGCTGACGTTGGTGACCTCCGCCATGCGCTTCATGAACAGGAAGGCCGCCAGCACCATCCCCACCTGGATCGCCACCGTCAGGTCCACCACCACGGTGAGCACGAAGGTGGCGAGCAGCACCGCCACGTCGCTGCGCGGCGCCGACAGCTCCGAGCGGAAGGTGCGCCACTCGCTCATGTGGTAGGCCACCACCACCAGGATGGCCGCCAGCGTGGCGAGCGGGATGTACGCCGCCCACCTCCCGAAGAACAGCGTGATCAGCAGCAGCGTCGCGGCGTGCGCGATCCCCGCCACCGGGGTGCGCCCGCCGTTGTTGACGTTGGTGGCCGTGCGGGCGATCGCCCCCGTGGCCGGGATCCCCCCGAAGAGCGGCGAGGCGACGTTCGCCACCCCCTGCGCCACCAGCTCCATGTCGGAGCGGTGCTTCCCCCCGATCATCCCGTCCGCCACCACCGCCGAGAGCAGCGACTCGATGGCCGCCAGCAGCGCGATGGTGAGCGCCGGCCCGATCAGCTCGCGCACCATGGCCGGGTCCACGTGCGGCAGCGAGGGCGCGGGGAGCAACGAGGGGATCGCGCCGAAGCGGCTGCCGATGGTCTCCACCTCCAGCCCCAGCAGCCGCGCCCCCGCGGTGGTCGCCAGCAGCGCAACGAACGGCCCGGGAATGCGCCGGCTCACCCGCGGCCACCCCAGCAGGATGGCGAGCGCCGCCGCCGACACGCCCACCGCCGCGGGATCGAGGGTGCCGACGTTCCTGGTGTAGGCGCCCCACTTCGCGAAGAACTCCGCCGGGACCTCGCCCATCCTCAGCCCCAGCAGGTCCTTGACCTGGCTGGAGAAGATGATGAGCGCGATGCCGCTGGTGAACCCGGTGACCACCGGGAAGGGGATGAACTTGATGGCCCCGCCCAGCCGTGCCAGGCCCAGCGCGACCAGGATCAGCCCCGCCATGACCGTCGCCACCGCCAGCCCGTCCAGCCCGTGCTTCTGCACGATGCCGTAGACGATGACCACGAAGGCGCCCGTGGGCCCGCCGATCTGCACGCGGGAGCCGCCCAGCGCGGAGATCAGGAAACCGGCGACGATGGCCGTGTACAGCCCGCGGTCCGGCGAGACCCCGCTGGCGATGGCGAAGGCGATGGAGAGCGGGAGCGCGACGATGCCGACGACGACGCCCGCCGTCAGGTCGGCGGTGAGCTGCGCGCGGTCGTAGGAGCGCAGCGTGGTGAACAGCTTGGGAACCAGCACGGGATTTCCGGGGGTGGAGCGGGTGTTTCTGCGTGTGTGGGGGAACTGTGTAGAAATCTCGCGACCTGTGCAATGGGGGATGGCTCGCACGGAGTGTGGGGAGAACTGATCTACCCCGGTTCGGTGGACACCGGGTTAAGCCGCGTTCCTCTCGAACTCGGCCGGGCTGACATAGCCGAGGGTCGAATGACGCCTCTGGCGGTTGTACCAGACTTCAATGTACTCGAAGATCG
>JBFMFL010000486.1:0-3533 GCA_040752145.1 Gemmatimonadota bacterium | reverse complement strand
AGGGGGCAACTGCCGGAGCACCAGGCAGTTCTCCCCTCCCCTGCTTGCGGGGGAGGGGCCGGGGGAGGGGGCCGCCGTTCCGCAGTACCCCCATGATCCGTTGCGGAGGGAGACAGGCCGGCTGTTTGGCCTGGCTCACTCCGGCGCAGCGAGACACGGGGCAGTTTCCGTGGCTCGCGGAGCCCGCGTAGGAAACAGGCCGGCAGTTTGGCCTGGTTCCGGAGCGGCCCCGGCGCTACGAAATCAGCTCAGCGCGGACGATCCTGCCCCGCCGCCCGCTCACGCAGGAACGCCTCGATGCCGCGCAGGTGGGCCCGGGCGATCCGCTCCTGCACCGCCGGGTCGCGGAGCGCCGCCTCCTGCTCGGGCAGCATCAGGAACATGCTCTCGGTGAGCGCCGAGGGCATCCAGGTGGGCCGCACCAGCGCCAGGTCCGCGCGGGCGACGCCCAGGTCGCGCAGCCCCAGCTCCCGCACCAGCTCCCGCTGCAGGTGCGCGGCCAGCTCGTGCGAGTGCTGCTGGTTGTAGAAGACGCTGGTGCCGTTGTTCTCGAACGGGTTCACCCCGTCCGGGAAGGCGTTGTTGTGCACGGAAACCAGCAGGTGCACGCTGGAGTCGGTAGCCTCCGCGGGGCGGTCGCCCAGCCCCACCGCGGCGGTGTCGGGGCGCGTCTCCAGCACCCGCGCGCCGCGCTCGCGCAGCATCGCCACCAGCCGCCGGGCGATCGCGAGGTTGGCCTCCGCCTCGGTGAGCCGCGTCGGGCCGATGGCGCCGCCGGGCGGGTGCCCCGCGTCCACCCCCAGGTACAGCCCCCGCAGCGGCTGCGCGCCGTCGATGGCGGGCGGCCGGCGCATCCGCACCACCAGGTTGCCGCGCTCGTCCCAGCGCTGCAGGTAGCCCCAGGGCCGCTGCGACAGCCGCACGTGCAGGCGGTACACGTCGTCGTCGGCCTGCTCCCACTCGGCGTACTCCACCAGTGGGTCCTGCGGGCCGTAGTACAGCCAGTTGGTCCGCCCCGTGGCGCCGAAGACGCTGACGGTGAAGCCGTCCTCCGTCTCCTCCACGCGGAAGGGGAGCCGGTCCGAGGTGGCGATGCGCAGGTCCACCCAGTCGCGGGCCGGCGTGAACCTCACCGCCCCCACCGAGCCCCGCGGCAGCGGCGCCCCCGCGGGGAGGAGCTGCACCTCCGCGGTGTCCACCCACACCGAGCGGTCCTCCGTCAGGCGCACCCGGCGCGCGCCGCCCCGGGTCTCGCCCAGCGCCACCCGCGTCCCCGCGGGAAAGAACCACTCGTACGGGTTCCCCGATCCCGGCGCCACCGTGCCGATCGCCCCGTCCGGCCGGCGCGTGCGGATGATCCCGGCCCGCAGCGCCGTGTCCGGCGCCGCCGCGGCGGCCGCGGCCGGCCCGGGGACGCGCGACACGTCCTGCGGCTCGAAGGGCGACACGGGCGTCCGCTCCGCGCGCGCCGCCGGCACCCGCACCGTCCTGCGCAGCGTGCGCGTCTCCCCGCCGCGCGTGGCGACGAGCTCGTACACGCCGCCGCGCGGCACCGGCACGAAGCCCAGGAAGGCGCCGTTGGGCGCCACCCGCACGGGGAGGCCGTTGATGCGCAGCGCGGCGTCGCCCGTGCCCACGCTCCCGAAGATGAAGTTGCTGTCCGCCGCCGTCAGCGCCGCGCCCTCGGCGGGGTACACCACGTCCAGCGCCAGCGCGCCGGTGCGGGCCGGGACCGGGGGAAGCCCTCCGCCGACCGGCTCGGCGGGCGCGGGGGCGGGAGCGGTGCGGGGGACGCAGGCGCCCAGCAGCAGCGCCGCCGCGAGTGCGTACGGGTAGGTCCTTGTCATTCGCCTGGGGTCGGGTGGATTCCGGAGCGGGCCGCGGCTACGCCGCCGCCGGCCCGCGCCTGCGTCCCGCGTCGTCCTCCACCTCGCCGGTGTGCTCCGCGGCGCCGCGCGGCACGTCCGCGTTCCAGGGGGTGACGAAGGGGAGGAGGAGGATCGCCGGGATCCCGGCGAGCATGGTCAGCAGGAAGTACGTGGGCCACCCCGTCTGCTCCGCGACGGAGCCGGAGGGCGCCACGATGAAGTCGCGCGCGAAGGCCATCAGGCTGGAGAGCAGCGCGTACTGGGTGGCGGAGAAGCGCTTGCTGCACAGGCTCATCATGTAGGCCACGAACACCGCCGTCACCAGCCCGCCCGCCAGGTTCTCCACCACGATGGCGGTCACCAGCGCCGGCCGGCTCGCCCCGGTCCTCGACACCCAGTAGTAGGCCAGGTTGCTGCCGATCTGCAGGAACGCGAAGAGCCACACCGAGCGGTTGATCCCCAGCTTGGCGATGATCGCCCCGCCCACCAGCACGCCCACGATGGTCGCGCCCAGCCCGATCCCGCCCTGCACCACCCCGATCTCGCTCTGCGAGAAGCCCACGTCGATCAGGAACGGCGTCGCCAGGTTGGCGGCGAAGCGGTCCGCCAGCTGGTAGAAGACGGTGAAGAGCAGGATCACCACCCCCCAGAGCGCCCCCGTCCGCCGGAAGAAGTCGCGGAGCGGGTCCACCACCGCGCTGGCGAGCGTCAGCGGCGGCGTGTCGCGCAGCACCGGCTCGGGCGCGCGGACCGCCGCCACGATCCCCACCCCCATCAGCAGCGCCATCAGCAGGTACACCGTGGGCCAGGGCATCCGGTCGGCCAGCACCAGCGCCAGCCCGCCCGTCAGCAGCAGCGCGATGCGGTAGCCCAGCACGTGCAGCGAGGCGCCCGCGCCCATCTCGCGCTCGTCCAGCACGTCCACCCGGTACGCGTCCACCGCGATGTCCTGCGTGGCGCTGAAGAAGGCGATCAGCAGCGCGTTCACCGCCAGCAGCTGCAGCCCCGTGCGCGGGTTCTGCAGCGACATGGCGGCGATGGCCAGCAGCAGCGCCACCTGCGTGACCACCAGCCAGCCGCGCCGTCGCCCCAGAAAGGGCGGGACGTAGCGGTCCAGCAGCGGCGCCCACAGGAACTTGAAGGTGTACGGCATCCCCAGCAGGCTCACCAGCCCGATGGTGGTGAGGTCCACCTCCTCCACCGCCATCCACGCCTGGAGCGTGCGGCTGGTGAGGAAGAGCGGGAGTCCGGACGAGAACCCCAGGAAGAGCAGGGCCGCCATCTTGGGCTGCCCGAAGACGCGCACCAGCGAGGGAGAGCGGTCAGTGGCCACGCGCGGCATCCTTTCTCGTTTGGGTCCGGTCGGCGTCATGCATTCCGCTTGCCACCAGGCTGGAAACGGTTGGAACGGCTGGACCGATCGACGGCGGATTCGGGCGTGCCCCCGCTGGCGCGGGGTCGGGCTGCGGCTCCGTAACGCACGATACGACCGTGCGTAACGGAGGCGAACCCCGCCAAACTGCCGGCGGGTTTCGCCGCTTCGCGCTCGCATCCCTCACGCGGGGCTCGCGCTGGCGTCCGCGGGAGGCCCCCTCACCCCCCGGCCCCCTCTCCCCCGCAAGCGGGGGAAAGGGGGAGAACGGCAACGGCGCCCCCCTCCCCCAG
>JBFMFL010000485.1:0-3557 GCA_040752145.1 Gemmatimonadota bacterium | reverse complement strand
GGCGGGGGCGCCGGCGGGCTGAGGGGGTGCCGGCCGGGCCGCTACCCCCGTCCGCCCGGCACGGGCGCGGCGGCCCCCTGCCGGACGCTCCAGAACGGGGAGTCGGGCCAGCGGCGCTCCGCGGAGTAGTGCGCCCGGCGCAGCGCCAGGAACTCGCCGAAGTGCCTCGCCACCGCGGCGTCGTAGCCGGTCCCCAGGGTGCCGCCGTGCTCCAGCGCGTCGTGGGCCACCCGCGCCGCCTGGATCCCGGACGACAGCGCGTGCCCGATCCCCATGGACGAGAGCGGATCGAACGACGCCGCGGCGTCGCCGGCGGCGATCCACCCGTCGCCGAGGGCGGGGCGCAGGAGCTGGCAGTGGGCGGGGCGGACCACCGGAGGTCCGGACGGACGCGTGCCGGCGAGCCGCTCCCGCGACAGCGGCGCCTCGCCGAGCGCCTCCTCCAGCGCCTCCGCCCGGTGCAGCCCGAGGGACCGCACCACCTCCACGTCGGTCATCAGCGCGGCGACCAGGCGTCCGTCGGGGAGCACGGCGGAGTACCACCACCCGTCCCGCACGCTCTCCACCAGCGTGGCGGGCGCGCGGTCGCCCCCCTGTCCCGCCCAGTACGTCGTCACGCCCACCAGGCGGTCGTGTACCTGCCGCCGCGCGCCCAGCCGGCGGGCCAGCGACGCCCGCTTCCCCGTGGCGTCCACCACGTAGCGGGCGCCGACCTCCGCGGGGCGGCCGCCCCGCCCCGACACCCTCACCCGCCACGCGCCCGGCTCGCCCTCGCACCGCGTGACCCGCGCGGGCGAGAGCACCGTGCCCCCGGCCGCCCCGACCCGCTCCGCGAGGGTGCGGTCGAAGCGGGAGCGGTCCAGGTGCCACCCGTCCCCGCGGCCCGTGAACAGGAAGTCGCGCGTGACCGCGTGGGGCGCGCCCCACGCCGCCCGGCTGGCGTACGCGGGGCGGTGGCCGTCGGCGCGGAACGCCTCGTCCACGCCCAGGTACGCCAGCAGCGGGAGCACTCCCGGGGGGATCGTCTCGCCCACCCGCTCGGCGTCGTATCCCCCCTCCTCCACCATCGCCACCCGCAGCCGCGAATAGCGCAGCAGGGTGAGGGCGGCGGCGGCCCCCGCGGGGCCGCCGCCAGCCACCAGGACGTCGAACCCGCTCACGGCCGCGAGCTCGACGTGTCCTCCGTCTCCTGCACCTCCACGGCGTGCGGCTCCGGGTGGTGCCGCCGGCCGAACGCCGGGCGGACCGGGCTCCGCACCGGCCGTGGCCTGCCGGACTCGCGGCCCTTCAGCACCGACGGCACGCCGCGCATCAGCCTGGGCTGCAGCTCCTCGTCCTCCTTCATGTACCACACGGGCCAGAAGGTGGTGTCCTCGGGGTTGACGAAGTTGTCCGCGGCGCCCACCGCCACGGTGGCCACCTCGAAGGCGCCGTGGTTGCGCTCCTTCTCCACGAAGTACGGGTACAGCGAGCGGTCCTCGGCCTGGTTCTGGTTGACGATGAAGCCCAGATAGTGCCAGCCCGTGATCATCTGCGCGAAGGAGTTGATGCCGCGCGGGTAGTACACCTGGAACCCGGCCGGCACGCCCGCCTGCGCCTGCTCCTGCACGCTGGTGTAGCCGGAGAGCACGAACATGGGGCTCTGCGGCGGCCACCAGTAGCCGTAGAAGGTGGGCGGTACGGGGATGTGGTTCGCGTCCTTGTTGACGTCGGGGTCGGTGTAGTTGATGAACTGCGCCGTGCACTGGAAGAAGTCGGCCTGCCAGGGGATGGCCATCCGCTTGGTCAGGTCGCCGGGCTCGCACCCCGGGCCACGGGTGCCGGGCACGGTGGTCTCGTCGCGGCTGGGGTCGAGCCCGTGCTCCCGGTAATGCGAGTCGTCGTACGCGTACAGGATGCGGAACGGGCTCCAGGGCTCGTAGATGGAGGGGTTGCGGGTGGTCCACGTGACCTCGATCCCCGGGCACATGGGGCCGCCCACGCAGTTGCCCAGGCTGGCGCGGTCCAGCGGGTGGAGGCCGAAGTCGTCGCCCGCCGGGCCGGTGGTGAACTTGCCCGCCGCCCACTGCTGCAAAAAGAAGTACTGCGTCTCCGTAAGGGTGAGGAACTTGTCGATCAGGACGTTCCACACCGAGTTGCTGCCGGACTGGAGCGGCATCATGGGGCTGCCGGCGTCCGGGTCGTCGCTGCCGCTCCAGAGCTGGTTGTGCTGTCCGTCCGGGCCCCAGCCGGGGCGGCGGAAGTAGCTCGCGTACCCCCGGCGGGCGGCGGCGCCGGCCTCGGAGCTGTCGCGCACGTCGAAGAACGGCGCCGAGAACACCGCCATGGTGGGCACGTTGGCCACCCACAGGCTGTCCAGCGGCCGGCGGATGATGGGGGCGACGTCGCGGTCGAAGTTGACGACGTAGTCCGGGTTGAAGGCGCCGCCCGAGTAGATCTGCGGGGCCAGGCCGTGGTAGCGGACGGCCACGTCGAAGGCGTTGTCGTCCAGGGTGACGGGGTTCACCAGTTCCGGCGCGAACTTGGGCGAGCCCACGATGCACCACGCCTTGAGGAACGCCCGCGAGCCGTCGTCGAAGGTCACCTCGGCCTGCACGGTGCCGTCGGAGACGTCGTCGTGCCAGGTGTCCCCGCCGCCGAACGACTCGATGGAGGTGTCGCCCCCGGCGCGCCCGTGCCCGCCCAGCACGACCAGGCGGCCGGCGGCGTCCGTCCGCAGCCCGCCCAGCGTCTCGATGGGGTACCCCTGGGAGGGGTTGTCCGGCGGGAAGGATCCCCACGGGTAGTCGGAGGGGATGGTGTCGCGGCTGAACTCGGCGCTCTGGAGCGCGCCGCTCACGGTGCGGGGGCCGGGGTCGATGATCAGCCTGCGGCGCGCGTCCTCGCCCAGGACGCCGGCGTTGCGGAGCGGCACCCCGCGCGCCTCGTAGCTGTTGTCCTGCCCGAACATCAGGTCGCCCTCCAGCTCGCTGAAGCTGTACCACGCGGCCTTCTTGTTGGCGAGGTGGACGCTCCAGGTGATGCTGGCTACCCCCGCGGTCTCCAGCGTCACCTCGGCGACGCTCCCGTCCTCCTCGGTGGAGAAGATGCGGAACAGGGCGCCCTGCCGGCGGATCATCCCCGCCTCGTCCTTGAACTGCTGCACCGGAACCGGCCTGCCGTCCTGCAGCACCGGGTTGCCCTGCGCGTCGCACTCGTGGGGGCGCCCGCCCAGGGTGTCGGGCGCCAGGTAGAACGAGTCGGGGCTGTTTCCCACGCGGGCGACGCCCACCGAAGGGTGGATCTGCAGATCTGCCATGCGCTGTCTCCTACGGGATTGAGGGGGGACTGCGTGGACTGCAGGAACGGCGGGTCGTACGGGCAGGGAGGCGGACGGACGGGCCGGAGGAGGGCCGGACGAGCGACGCCCTGGATGCCGGGTTGTGCCGGCACCAGGGCGACATATTTATCGGCGGGGCTGCGGCCCCGCAAGAGCCTGTCGGGAGCTACTCGCTGCGCAGCGTGGCCGCCGGGGGGGGGCGCCGCGCGCGCCCCCGCGCGGGGGGGCGCCCCCCCCC
>JBFMFL010000484.1:0-3564 GCA_040752145.1 Gemmatimonadota bacterium | reverse complement strand
CGCCCCGGCACCGCTGGCCCTCACCCGGCTCGCTTGAGGCTCGCCACCCTCTCCCAATCCTGGGAGAGGGGGCAACTGCTGGATGTAGAGGTCGGGCAGGCAGTTGCGTGAGGGATGCGAGCGCGAAGCGGCGAGACCCGCCGGCAGTTTGGCGGGGCTCGCCTCCGTTACGCACGGTTGTATCGTGCGTTACGGAGCCGCAGCCCGACCCCGGCGCCAGCCGGGGGCACGCCCGACCCCGCAGTTCAGCCCGTCGTCAGTTCCCGTCCCAGCGCCGCAGCGCAAGCGTGCTGTTGGCCCCGCCGAACCCGAACGAGTTGGAGAGCGCCACCTCCACCTCCGCCTTGCGAGCGACGTTGGGCACGTAGTCCAGGTCGCACTCCGGGTCCGGGTCGGTGAGGTTGATGGTGGGCGGCAGCATCCCCTCGCGCAGCGCCAGGACGGTGAGCCCCGCCTCGATCGCCGCCGTGCCGCCCAGGGCGTGCCCCAGCATGCTCTTGGTGGAGGACACCGCCAGCCGGTCCGCGTGCTCGCCGAAGACCGAGCGGATCGCCCGCGTCTCCGCCAGGTCGCCCACGGGGGTGGAGGTGCCGTGCGCGTTGACGTAGCCCACCGACTCCGGCGCGATGGCGCCGCTGCGCAGCGCCCGCCGGATGGCCAGCGCCGCGCCCTCGCCGTTCTCCGGCGGGGCGGTGACGTGGAAGGCGTCCGCGCTCATCCCGAACCCCACCACCTCGGCCAGGATGGGCGCGCCCCGCCGCCGCGCCGACTCCAGCTCCTCCAGCACCAGCACCCCCGCCCCCTCCGCGTGCACGAAGCCGCTGCGCCTGGCGTCGAACGGCCGCGACGCCGTCTCCGGCGAGTCGTAGTCCGTGGCCAGGGCGCGCGCCGCGGCGAAGCCCGCGAAGGAGATGGGGGTGACGCACGCCTCCGTTCCCCCCGCGAGCATCATGACGGCGTCGCCGCGCTGGATGGCGTGGAACGCCTCGCCGATGGCGTGGTTGCTGGTGGCGCACGCCGAGACGGGCGCGTAGCTGGGCCCCATGGCCCGGGTGCGCATGGACACCTGCCCGGCGGCCAGGTTGATGATGCTGGCCGGGATGAAGAACGGCGACACCCGCCCGGGCCCGCGCTCCTCCATCAGCCTGGAGGTTTCCATGATGTTGATCAGCCCGCCCATCCCCGAGCCGATGATGACGCCCGTCTCCTCCGGCTCCGGCACCGGGCCCAGCCCCCCCAGGCCGGCGCCGCGCAGCGCCTCGTCGGCGGCGACCAGCGCGTACTGGATGAACCAGTCCATGCGCCGCGCCTCCTTGCGGTCGATCACGCCGTCCGGGTCGAAGCCCCTGACCTCGCCCGCGATGGCGGCCGAGGCGGGGAACCCTTCCGGCGAGAACTTGGTGAGCGGCCCGATCCCGGAGCGCCCCTCCACGACGCCCTGCCAGGTCTCCTCCTGGGAGTTGCCCAGCGGCGTGACCATGCCGATCCCGGTGACGACGACGCGACGACCCACTGACCTGTTCCTGTTTCCTGTTTCGACCGAACCGCTTTTTGTACTGCCGATTTGGGCGTGCCCCCGGCTGCGCCGGGGTCGGGCTGCGGCTCCGTAGGCGAGCAAACAACGCTCGCCAACGGAGTCGAGCCCCCAACGATACTGCCGTTGGGGTCTCGCCCCTTCGGGCCGACATCCCTCACGCGGGGATGGCGCTGGCGTCCGCGAGGGGCCCCTCCCCCGGCCCCTCCCCCGCAAGCAGGGGAGGCGAGAACTGCTTGCCTCGTTTGCAGTTGCCCCCTCTCCCAGAATTGGGAGAGGGTGGCGAGCCTCAAGCGAGCCGGGTGAGGGCCGCCGTTGCCGTCGCAGGCTGTCCCCTGTCCCCTGTAACCTGTCCCCTGCCGTTCCCCTGTTCCCTGCCGTCCTCACTCCGCCCGCAGCAGCCCCTTCCTCAGCGCGAACCTGACGAGCTCGCTGCGATGGTGCAGGTCCAGCTTCTCCATGATGCGGGCGCGGTAGGTGTCCACCGTCTTGGGGGAGATGAACAGCTTCTTGCCGATCTCGCTGGAGCTGAACCCCTCCACCGTGAACGACAGCACCTCGCGCTCGCGGTCGGTGAGGCGGTCGATGGGGTCCTCCTCGCCGGCCTCGGACTTCTGCTTCAGGCCGCGCAGCAGGAGCTTGGCGGCGCTGGGGTACAGGAACACGTCGCCGCGGGCCACCGTGCGGATCGCCTCGATCAGCTCCTCGTCGGCGCTGCGCTTGTTGACGTAGCCGGAGCCGCCGGCCTCCAGCACGGGGAGCAGGTGCTCCTCCTCGCCGTGCATGGTGAGCACCAGCACGCGGGTTCCCTGGTCCAGCGCGGCGATGGCGCGGGTGGCCTCCAGCCCGCCCTGGCCGGGCATGGACAGGTCCATCACCACCACGTCGGGCTTCAGCTCCGCGGCGCGGGCGGTGCCGTCCTCGCCGGTGCCGGCCTCTCCCACCACCTCGAACCCCGGCTCGGCCTCCAGCAGGGCGCGCAGACCGGCGCGGAGCACCGCGTGGTCGTCCACCAGCAGGACCCTGATCGTCTCCGGTTCCGGCGTCATCGGGGCGTGGGTTGGGGGAAGCGCGCGCGGCGGGGGCCCCGCCGTCCGCGGCGGAATCTTGCGGCTCCGGCGCGCCCTCGCAAGCGCGTGCGGCTACAGGCGCTTCGCCAGCGCCTCCGGCGTCCACCGCGCCAGCAGCGCCGCCAGCGTGGAGAACGACCCCGAGAGCAGCAGCACCCCCACCGCCACCAGCAGCACCCCGCTGGCCCGGCTCACCCAGGGGAGCAGGTGGCGGTAGCGCTTGAAGGCGCCCAGGAAGCGGTCGATCAGCAGCGTGGCGAGCAGGAAGGGCACCGCCAGCCCCGCCGAGTACACCGCCAGCAGCCCCATCCCCTCGGCCACCGAGCCGCGCGTGGCGGCCAGCGTCAGGATCCCGCCCAGGATGGGCCCGATGCACGGCGTCCACCCCGCCCCGAAGGCCACCCCCACCAGCACCGTCCCCAGGTACCCCACCGGCTTGTCCGCCAGGTGAACGCGCCACTCCCGCGACGCCCCCGGGAGCCGCAGCACCCCCAGCAGGTACAGCCCGAACCCCACCAGCAGCGCCCCCCCGAAGATCTCCACCCAGCGGCTCGCGTACGAGAGCAGCGCCCCCAGGAACGTCGCCGACGCCCCCAGCAGGATGAACACGAGGGTGAAGCCCAGGATGAAGAGCACCCCGTGCGTGAGCACCGCCCGCCGCCCCCGCCCGCTCTCCGTCTGCAGCTCGTCCAGGCTCATCCCGGTGATGAACGTGGCGTAGCTGGGAATGAGCGGGAGCACGCACGGGGAAAGGAAGCTCAGCACCCCGGCGGTGAAGGCGACGGCGAGCCCGAGGGAATCGGCCTGCATGGAGGCGACAGGGAACAGGGAATAGGGAACAGGGAACAGCCTGCAACGGCGGCCCTCACCCGGCTCGCTTGAGGCTCGCCACCCTCTCCCAATCCTGGGAGAGGGGACAACGGCAGGGAGCCCGGTGCAGTTCTCCCCTCCCTCGCTTGC
>JBFMFL010000483.1:0-3577 GCA_040752145.1 Gemmatimonadota bacterium | reverse complement strand
AGCTGCTGGCCGACTCCAGCGCGGAGCCCCTGGGGCACGCCCCCGCGTGCGTTCACGAGCTGCTGGCGGCCCGGGCCGCCAGCGCGCCGGACGCCCCGGCGCTCTCCTGCGGCGGCGAGGTGCTGACTTTCGGCGAGCTGGAGCGCCGCGCCAACCGGCTGGCGCACCACCTGCGCCGCCGCGGCGTGGGCCCGGAGACCCGCGTGGGCCTCTGCCTGGAGCGCGGGCCGGAGATGGTCGTCGGGGTGCTGGGCGTGCTCAAGGCCGGCGGCGCGTACGTGCCGCTGGACCCCGCCTACCCGGCCGAGCGCCTGGCCTACACGCTGGCCGACTCCGGGGCCGCCCTGCTGGTCTCGCAGGGCAGCCTGGTGGACGCGCTCCCCCCGTTCGAGGGCGAGGTCGTCCGCCTGGACGCGGACCGCGAGGCGATCGCCGCCGAGCCGGAGGAGGCGCCCGAGAGCGGGGTGGGCGTCGGCAGCGCGGCGTACGTGATCTACACCTCGGGCTCCACGGGCCGCCCCAAGGGCGTGGTGGTGGAGCACGCCGGCCTGGCGGCCACGCTGCTGGGCGCGCGCGACACCTTCGGCTTCGGCGCGGGCGAGGTGATGCCGGTGCTGGCCAGCTACGCCTTCGACATCTGGGGCTTCGAGACGTTCGCGCCGCTGCTGGCCGGCGGGCAGGTGCGGCTGCTGGGGCGCGAGACGGTGCGGGACGCCGAGGCGCTGGTGGAGGAGCTGGCGAGCGTGGAGGCGCTGCACGCGGTGCCGGCGCTGATGCGCGAGGTGGTGGCGCGCGTGCAGGCCGGGCCGGGGACGCTGGAACGCATGCGCCGGGTGTTCGTCGGGGGCGACGCCGTCGCGCCCGACCTGCTGGAGCAGATGCAGGCGGCCTTCCCCGAGGCGCAGGTGTGGGTGCTGTACGGGCCGACGGAGGGGAGCATCCTCAGCTCGGCGGCGGCGCTGCGGCGGGAGCGGAGCCCCGACTGGCAGGTGGTGGGCCGTCCGCTGCCGGGGGTGGGGATGTACGTGCTGGACGCGGGGGGGAGCCTGCTCCCCCCGGGGGTGCCGGGCGAGCTGTGCCTGGCGGGCGGGGGCGTGGCGCGCGGCTACCTGGGACGGGCGGACGCGACGGCGGAGAAGTTCGTGCCGGACCCGTTCGGGGGCGTGCCCGGTGCGCGCCTGTACCGCACGGGAGACCGGGTGCGGCGCCGGCCGGACGGGGAGTACGAGTTCCTGGGCCGGACCGACGCGCAGGTCAAGATCCGGGGCTTCCGCATCGAGCCGGGGGAGATCGAGGCGGCGCTGCTGGCGCTGTCGGGGGTGCACGAGGCGGTGGTCGCGGTGCGGGAGGACGCGCCGGGGCAGAGGCGGCTGGCGGCCTACGTGGTGCCGCGCGAGGGCGCGCAGCTCCAGACGGCCGAGCTGCGGGCGCGCCTGGCGGAGCGTCTGCCGGAGCACATGGTGCCGTCCGCCTTCGTGGTGCTGGAGGCGCTGCCGCTGAACGCCAACGGCAAGGTGGACCGGCGTGCCCTGCCGGCGCCGGAGCAGGGTTCGGGAGCGGAGTACGTGGCCCCCCGGACGCCGGCCGAGGAGGTGCTGGCGGAGATCTGGGCGGAGGTGCTGAAGACCGGGCGGGTGGGCGCGGAGGACAACTTCTTCGAGCTGGGGGGCCACTCGCTGCTGGCGACGCAGGTGATCTCGCGGGTGCGGGCGGCCTTCGGGGTGGAGGCGCCGCTGAAGGCGCTCTTCGAGGCGCCCACCGTGGCGGGGCTGGCCGGGCGCATCGAGGCGCTGCGCAGCACGGGCACCCTGCCGGCGCCGCCCATCGTCCCGGTGCCGCGCGACGGCTCGCCGCTGCCGGTGTCGTTCGCGCAGCAGCGGCTGTGGCTGGTGGACCGGATCGAGCCGGACAGCGCCGCCTACAACATGCCGTTCCCGCTGCGCCTGCGCGGCGAGCTGGACGCGGCGGCGCTGCGGGCGAGCCTGGACGCGCTGGTGCGCCGGCACGAGACGCTGCGCACCACCTTCTCCGAGCGGGACGGCGCGCCCGTGCAGGCCGTCCACCCGCCCGCACCGGTGCCGCTGCCCACCGTCGACCTGCTCGGGGTGCAGGATGCCGAGCAGGAGGCCCTGCGCCTGGCCGCCGAGGAGGCGCTGCGTCCCTTCGACCTGGAGCGCGGGCCGCTGCTGCGCACGTCGCTGGTCCGGCTGGGGGACGAGGACCACGTGCTGTGCTTCACGCTGCACCACGTCGTCAGCGACGGGTGGAGCATGGACGTGCTGACCCGCGAGGTCTCCGCCCTCTACGCGGCTTTCGCCCGGGGCGAGGCGCCGCGCCTGCCGGAGCTGCCGGTGCAGTACGCCGACTTCGCCGCCTGGCAGCGCGCCTGGCTCTCCGGCGACGTGCTGGAGGCGCGGCTGGCGTACTGGCACGAGCGCCTGGCCGGCGCGCCGCCGCTCCTGGAGATCCCCACGGACCGCCCGCGTGCCGTGGGCCAGAGCTCCCGCGCGGGGCGCCACGCCTTCAGCCTCTCTGCCGAGACGTCGCAGCGGCTGCGCGAGCTCGCGCGGCGGGAGGGGGCGACGCTGTTCATGACGGTGCTCGCCGGCTGGCAGGCGCTGCTGGCCCGCTACGCCGCGCAGGAGGACGTGGTGGTGGGCACCCCCATCGCGGGGCGCAACCGGCAGGAGACGGAGGGGCTGATCGGCTTCTTCGTCAACATGCTGGCCCTGCGCGCCGACCTGTCCGGCGACCCCACCTGGGGGGAGCTGCTGGGGCGGGTGCGGGAGACGGCGCTGGGGGCGTACGACCACCAGGAGCTCCCCTTCGAGAGGCTGGTGGACGAGCTGAGCGTGGAGCGCAGCCTGGTGCACACCCCGCTCTTCCAGGTCAGCTTCTCCCTGGAGCGTGCCGGCGGGCGTGCTCCCGGCCTGGAGCTGGGCGAGCTGCGCCCGGAGCCCTTCGGCAAGGGGGACCGGCCGGCACAGTTCGACCTGGACCTCACCCTGCTCGACACGGCGGAGGCCCTGGGCGGCGCGCTGCGCTTCCGCCGGGCGCTGTTCGACGCCGCCACCGTGGAGCGCCTGGCCGGGCACCTGGCCCTCGTGCTGGAGGCCATGGTGGACGGGCCGGGGCAGCGCCTCTCGCAGCTGTCCCTGCTGCGCGGCGCCGAGCGCGAGCGGGTGCTGGAGGCGTGGAACGCCACCGCCGCCGACTTCCCCCGCCACGCCTGCATCCACGACCTCTTCGCCGCGCAGGCCACGCGCACGCCCGCAGCCGCGGCGGTGCGCTTCGAGGGGCGGAGCCTGAGCTACGCCGAGCTGGAGGGGCAGGCCAACCGCCTGGCGCACCTGCTGCGCAGCCGCGGCGTCGGCCCCGAGACCCGCGTGGGCATCGGCGTGGAGAAGGGGCCCGAGATGGCCCTGTGCATCCTGGGCGTGCTCAAGGCCGGCGGCGCCTACGTCCCGCTGGACCCCGCCTACCCGGCCGAGCGCTGCGCCACCATGCTGCGCGACTGCGGGGCCGCCCTGCTCCTGACGCAGGCGCACCTGGCCGGGCACTTCTCCGGGGCCGGCGT
>JBFMFL010000482.1:0-3619 GCA_040752145.1 Gemmatimonadota bacterium | reverse complement strand
GCATCCTGCTGGTGGACGACGACCGCGGCTTCCGCGTGTCCACCTCCGCGCTGCTGCGGCAGGACGGCCACCAGGTGGTCGCGGTGGGCGACGGGCAGGAGGCGGTGGCGGGGGGGGGGGGGGGGCGCGGGGGGCGGCGGGGGGGCGGACGCCCCCGCGCGGACGCACGAGCGGATGCAGCGCCCGTGCCGCGGCCCTCCCGCTCCGCGCCCGGAGCGTGTATCTTTTTCATCCGCAACGCCCTGCCCCGCCGCCCCCGCCCCGCCATGCTCGGCTTCCGCAAGGTCCGCGTCCCCGCCGTCTCCCCGGTCACGGTCCCGGCCCAGCCCGCGGCCGCGGCGCCCTGCGCCAACTGCGGCGACGCCACCCCGGGCCGGTTCTGCCCCGGCTGCGGGCAGGAGCGGCGCACCCGGCTGATCTCGCTGCGCGAGATGGCCGTGGACTTCCTGGACGACCAGCTCGCCCTCAACTCGCGGCTCCCCGCCACCGTCTTCGGCCTGCTGCTGCGGCCGGGGTTCCTGACGCAGGAGTACCTGCGGGGCAGGATCGCGCGCTACATCCGCCCGCTGCGGCTGTACCTGGCCTCCAGCGTGGTGTTCTTCCTGCTCCTTTCCTTCGACGCGGGCGGGCTGTTCGAGCTCACGGACGGCCCGAGGATCGAGGTGAACCTGGCCGCCGACTCGCTGGAGCTGGTGAGTGCGCTGGCCTCGGACACCGCCGCCGCCCGCGCCGCGCCGACGCTCGCCGACGGCTCGTGGGTGGACAGCATCGACGTCCGCACGGCCAACCCCACGCTGGACCACCTGCTGGAGCAGAAGCGCGCCCACTTCCGCCGGATGACGCCCGCGGAGGCGTTCCGCGAGGTGATGGGGGAGTTCCGCGAGCACGTCCCCACCACGATGTTCTTTCTGCTCCCGGTGTTCGCCCTGCTGCTCAAGGCGATGTACTCGAGGCGGCTGTACGTGGAGCACTTCGTGTTCGCGCTGCACCTGCACGCCTTCGCCTTCGCAGCGTTCACGGTGATGCTGCTGGTCCGCGTCCCGGAGGTCTTCGCCGCCGTCGCCTGCTGGGTCCTCCTCTACACCTTTCTCGCCATGCGGCGGGTGTACGGCCAGCCGCTCCTCCGGACGGGGGTCAAGTACCTGGCGCTGGGGTGGGGGTACCTGCTGGTGCTCAGCCTGGCGCTGTCCGTCACGGCCGTGGTCACGCTGCTGCTCGTCTGATCCGCGAGTGCGTCCAGGGGAAGACGAACGGCAGGGGTCGGGCGTGCCCCTCGCTGTCGCTCGGGTCGGGCTGCGCGCGGAGTAACGCACGATACGACCGTGCGTAACTCCGCCGAGACCCCGCGGAAACAGCCCCGCGGGGTCTCGGCCCTGCCGGGCGCGCATCCCTCACGCGGCCCCGGCGCGTGCCCCGGAAAGCGGTTCGCCGGGCGAGATCCGGGAGAGTTCCGACTTCGCCTGCAACCCGCGGCGTCCGGTCCCCGTACTGAGCCGGGGAGCCGCACGCCCGCGCTCCCCGGAGACCCGCCGTCCCACGCCGGGGTCCCGCTCCGACCTCCCCTCCCGCCGCCCCGTGAAGCTGCCGCCCCTCGCCCGCTCCGTGCTCGTCGCCCTCGCCCTTTCCCTTCCCCTCGCGGCCTACGCCGGCTGGACCCGCGCGCTGCGCGAGCGCGGCTTCCGCGTGGCCGCGGAGCGCATGCCGCTGCCGTACCGGGGCGGCGTGCTGGAAAAGGAGTGCCCCGACTGCACCGAGCAGATCCGGGGGCGCTGCGAGCAGAGCCTGGTGCAGGGGTTCCACGCCGTCGGCGTGCTGGTCGGCGTCCGGGACGGCCGCGTCGCCTACGTGCAGGGCGCGCTGGTCCGGCAGGGGGTCCTCCTCTAGTGTCCCGGCCCGTGACCCCTCCCTCGCCCCACGCCTCCCCTGCCCGGCCGGCGGTGGCCGGAGCGCCCACGGCGGCGTCCCGCGCCTCGCTCGGGTTCGTCGCGTTCCTGCTCCTGTTCGTGGGGCTCGGCGCCGTCGAGCCGCTCACGCGGTACGGGGAGAACCGCCGCGCGGCGGGGTGGGAGCGGACGCCGGGCGTCGTGCTGGAGCACCGCGAGGTCCGCAAGGACGGGCTGCGCGGGGAGACCTGCACCGTCCGGGTCCGCTACCGCTACACCGTCGCAGGCCGGGAGCGCGTGGGGCGGCTGCGCTGGCCGGGCGACCGCGGCGCGTGCCGCGACGAGCACGCCCTCCCCCTGCGGCCGGGGCAGACCGTCGCCGTGTACTTCGACCCGGAGCGGCCGCGGACCTCCGCGCTCGCCCGCCGCCACCCCGTCCACGGCGGGGAGGTCGCGTTCCTGGCCATGTACCAGCTGGTCTTCGGCGGGCTGCTCGTGGCGGCGCTCGTGTCCCGCCGCCGCGTCCGCGTCCCCGCCTGACCGTCCCGTGACCATCCCCTTCCTCCACGCGCCATGAGCCCCGTCGGCATCGTCGTCTTCCTCGCGGTCTCCGGCCTGGTCTGGCACCTCCTGGCGCGCGGCCGGCAGCGGGAGAACCTGGCCGCGCACCGCGCCATCCGCGCCGGCCAGGCGCGGTTCTGGGCCGCCCGGCTCCAGGCCGACGACGCCCGCGGCGCCCCGGCCGCGGCCGACGCGCGGCTGCACGAGTGCGCGCGGCAGCTGGCCGAGACCCGCGCCCGGGTGGCCGACCTCCCCGGCGGGAGCGGCCCGGCCGCCACGGAGCGCCTGCACGACGCGCAGGAGGAGCTGCGCCGCATGCAGGACTCCATGCTGGGCGGCGCCCTGGAGCCCGCCGAGCGCCGGCGGATCCTGGAACAGGTCGGCAGGCTGCGCTCGACCGTCGGCGCGGAGGCGGCCGCCGCGGGCGCCCCGGCGCGGAGCCCGCGCTACGGCGAGCCCGACGCGCTGGAGCGGGGGATCCGCTTCGCCTGCGGCTTCTTTTTCGGGGTGGGGCTCGCCTGCCTCCTCACCCTCCGGCAGCCGCTCGCCACCGACGGGGCCAACCTGCTGGTGATGGGCGCGGCGGCCGCGGTGTGCGGGGTGATGGCCCTGCGCTTCGGGGACGCCTTCTGGTACTGGATCTCCGACCACCTGGAGTGGATCTGGCGCTGGTCGCGACGGTGACGCCCGCCGCGAGCGGGCGGGCGCCCGTTCGCTGTCGTCGGCCTCCCCTTCGGCGGAAGCCCGGAGCCGGTGCTCGCCGGCAGCCGGCGGGACGGACGGGGACGGGCCGGATGGGACCCCCTGGGCGCCCGGGACCTTCTACCGCGGCGGTCCGGGTGAACCTCCCCCGCCGACCCGCTCCGGAAGCGCACACGCCGAGGGCACCACTCCGCGCGGAGTGGGGCCCTCGACGCGTGCCGGCCGGCGGCGTGGGAGCCGTGCTGCGGGCCAGGAGGTAGCCTTACCTGGACGGGGGGACATCAGTTATTCATAGGTTGAACGTCGGGCCGCCGCGGGGCGGACGCCCGGGCATGCAACCCCCTGTGGAGGCCGTGGATGCTCGCTACGCTCGCTCTCGTCGTCGGCATCCCCTTCGGGATGGCCGCGCTGGTGCTGGCCCTGCCGCGGGCCTGGGCCGGGCGCGCGGCCCTGCTCGCCCCCGCGGCGGTGCT
>JBFMFL010000481.1:0-3627 GCA_040752145.1 Gemmatimonadota bacterium | reverse complement strand
GAGGGGTCGGGGGAGGGGGGCCGCCACGGCGCACCGATCCCTGACCTCCAAGAAGCCCTCCCCCAGAATTGGGGGAGGGTGGCGAGCCTCAAGCGAGCCGGGTGGGGGCGCGCCGTCAGAACCCGGGCTCCTCGCGCATTGCCTATCCGGACGTGTCCCTGCCGGACGCACCCGCCGTCCACTGCGGAGGACGCCGGCGAGCCCGCAACTCTGCCCCTGAAAAGCCAAGTCGTTGCTCCACAAACTCATCCAAAATCGACGCACCGCGGTACGGCCGATGCCGTTGCCCCCCGCGCCGAACGAACAAGGCCGCATCCCATCCCGTCTGGAGACACCATGAGCATCCCCGCACGCATCCGGTCCCGTTCCGCGGCCGCGCTCGCCGCCCTCCTCCTCGTTTCCGGCGGCTGCGCCCGGCAGGTGACGCGCATCGCCCCCGAGCAGGCGGTGGACCTGTCCGGCCGCTGGAACGACGTGGACAGCCGCCTGGTCGCCGAGGAGATCATCCGCCAGAGCTTCGACGCCTCCACCGGGCAGAGCTGGGCCACGGGCCACGCCCGCACCCACGGCGGCCGCCCCCCCGCGGTGATCGTGGGCACCATCCGCAACCGCAGCATGGAGCACATCCCCGTCACCACCTTCGTCAAGGACCTGGAGCGCGCCTACCTGCGCAGCGGCCAGGTGCAGGTGGTGGCCTCGCCGGACGAGCGCGGGGAGGTGCGCGACGAGCGCTTCGACCAGCAGGAGTTCGCCGCTGCCGACAGCCGCGCGCGCATGGGCCGGGAGCGCGGCGCCGACTACATGCTCCAGGGCGACATCGAGTCGGTGGAGGACCGCGAGGGGCGGCGGAGCGTGGTCTTCTACCAGGTGGACATGACGCTGGTGGACCTGGATACCAACCAGAAGACCTGGGTGGGGCAGCACAAGATCAAGAAGTACGTGTCGCGCCCGCTGGTCCGCTTCTAGGCTCCTTCCCCACGAATCACCCGAGGAGCCCCAGATGAACAGGACCCTGCTCGTACTTGCCGCCGCCGCGCTGGCCGCCTCCGCCTGCGCGCCCAACGTCCGCCCGCTCCAGCCGGTGATGGAGAACGGCGCCGTGCTGGCCCCGCAGAGCGAGACCGACGCCGTGGTGGACCGGGCCCGCGTCGCGGGCGAGATGGAGCGCGAGCGCCTCGCGGAGGAGCGCGGGCGCAACGAGGCCGCGGCGCTGGTCGCCTGCACCGGCCGCACCTGCGACGCCATCGCCCGGGGCGAGGTCGCTCTGGGGATGACGGAGGCGCAGGTGCTCGCCGCCACCCGCACCACCGCCGAGGCGTGGGAGTCGCGCGGGAGCGGCCGCGGCAGGGTGATGACCGGACGCGACGAGCGCTCCGGCCCGCACGACGCCGTGGGCGAGATCGCCTACCTGACCCTACAGAACGGCGCGGTGCGCGGCATCACCTACCGCGAGCCGCAGGGCTTCCGCACCATCGCCACCCCCGCGGACGCCACGCTGCGCGGCGTGGCCGCGGCGCGCGCGGAGGCGCTGCTGCGCGAGGGCGACGACTTCGCGGCCCGGGGCGACCTGGCCGGCGCGCTGGACCGCTACGACCGCGCCGACGTGCTCCGCGCCGACGACCCGGAGACCACGCTCCGCATCGCCCGCGCGCTGGACAAGTCGCTGCGCCCGTACGAGGCGGAGCTGCGCTACCGGATGTTCCTGCACCAGATGGAGCTGGAGCGCATCCGCGTCACCGGCGAGGCGTACGCCCGGTGGGCCGCCGCCATCGCCGAGGCGCGCGACCGGGTCGTCGTCCTGGACCGCAGATGAGGACCCCGCCCGCGCTCCTGCGGACGGCGGCCGGGGCCGCGCTCGCCGCGGCGCTGGCCGGGTGCGCCGCGCGGAGCCCGTTCCCCGCGCGCCCCGCGCCGGAGTCGCTCCCGGAGGGCTCGCCGCTGCGCAGCGCCACGCTGGCCGACGGCGATGCCTGGCTCCGCCACCACCTCATGGCGGGGGACGCCGAGGCGGCGCTGCGCCTGCTGGACGCGGGGGCCCGCACCGCCCCTCGCGACGAGCTGGTGCGCCGCCTCCAGCTGGGGGTGGTGCTGCACCAGGCCGCCCGGTACGCCGAGAGCAACGACGCGCTGGAGTGGGCGGAGCGGGAGGCGGAGGACCGCTTCACCCGCAGCGTGGCCAGGGCGGCGGGATCCGTGCTGGTGAACGATCGCGTGCTGGAGTACCTCCCCTCGCGGGCGGAGCGGGCCATGATCCCGTACTACCGCATGCTCAACTACCTGGCGCTGGGCGACCGCGGCGAGGCCACGGTGGAGGCGCGCAAGGCCGGGGCGCTGCTGGACGGGCGAGACCCGGGCGAGGGGTGCGCCGGCGAGGCGTTCCTCCCCTGGCTGGCGGGGATGGTCTTCCAGGCGGCGGGGGAGCGCAACGACGCCCTGGTGTCGCTGCGCCGCGCGCAGCGGGCCGCGGACGGGTGCGCGGGGGAGGGGCTGGCCGCCCCGCCGGGGCTGGGGGCGGACCTGCTCCGCGCGGCCACGGAGCTGGGCGTCCGCGAGGTCGCCGACTCGGCGCGGAAGCGCTACGCCCTGGGGCCGGCGGCGGCGGGGCGCGCGGCGGAGCTGGTGGTGGTGGTGGAGCACGGCTGGGTGGCGCACCGCGCCGGGGAGGACGTCCACGTCCCCGTGTTCCCGGAGGACCTGGAGGGCGGCGGGGACGGCGAGGCGGTGGCGCGGGTGAGCGCGCGCCTGTTCCAGAACCTGGCGGAGCAGGCCGCGTACGGCTCCGCGTTCGACGAGCACCCGGCGGTGCGCTGGGCGGCGACGCTGGGCGGGGCGCACGTGCTCAAGTTCGCCTGGCCGGTGTACCGGCTGGAGGCGAGCCGGCCCGCCGCGGTGCGGGTGCTGGTGGACGACTCGGCCTCGGCGACCGCGTCGGTGGAGGACGTGTCCGCGGGCGTGGTGCGCGACTTCGAGGGGCGCCGGCCGTGGGTGCTCACCCGCGCGGTGGGGCGCGGGGTGGTCAAGTTCCTGGCCGCGCGCGAGGTGGAGAAGAAGGCGGAGAAGGAGGGCGGCGACGTGGCCGGGTACGTGGCCGGCCGGATCGCCAACCTCGCCGGCAACGCGCTGGAGCAGGCCGACACCCGCAGCTGGTCGCTGCTCCCGGACCGGATCTCGCTGGCCCGGCTGTCGCTCGCCCCCGGGGAGCACCGGGTGCGGATCGCGGTGCAGGGCGGGGCGGGGGAGGCGCCGGACACGCTGGACCTGGGGACGGTGACGGTGCGGCCCGGGGAGCGCGTCTTCCTCAGCCGCCGCGTCTGGGGCGCCGAGGGCGGCGACCCGGAGCCGCTGCGGCGCTGGTACCGCCGCAGCTTCGCGGGCGGGTACGACCCGCGCTGGGCCGCCGACCTGGACCTGCCCGCGCCCCGTCTCGGGGAGCCCGCCGGCACCATGCACGTGGCCGGCGACGCGGCGCAGCCCGCCGGGCGCGCGCCCCCCGAGCCGCCGGCCTCGGCCGGGGCGTCCGCGGAGGTCCCGGCGCACGCCGCCGCCGTGCAGGCGGCTGCGCCCGCGCGGACCCGCGCGGAGCCGGAATCCCGCCCCGACGGTATCCCGACGCGAGGCCCCGCCGCG
>JBFMFL010000480.1:0-3651 GCA_040752145.1 Gemmatimonadota bacterium | reverse complement strand
TCTGAGCGTGACCGCGTTCGAGAAAACGCCCGTGGAACAAGCACTTTCAGCGGCAGGCTACACCTCTGCGGACGGAGGCTCTTCTAACCAGTTGCAGCTCTTCGACTTCTAACCGGACACTACTGACCCCACGCACCACATCGCGTGAGGGATTTCGGCCCGAAGGGGCGAGACCCGGCGGGGTAGTTTCCGCCGGGGCTCGACTCCGTTAGGCAGCGTTGTTTGCTGCCTTACGGAGCCGAAGCCCGACCCCGGCGCCAGCCGGGGGCACGCCCAACCCCCGCCGTTCCAAGCCTTTCAGCAGTCCTTCCCCTCCCCGGCACGACCCTTGTAAACCCCTTCCCCCTTCATCTACTCACAAGGGGGCAGGGAACCGGGATGAGCACGACTGCGGACGTGGCCGCCCTCAGCGGAGAAAAGCCACAGAACGTCACCACGGTCTTCGTCGGCCTGATGCTGGGAATGCTGCTGGCGGCGGTGAGCCAGACCATCATCTCGCCGGCCATGCCGCGGATCGTGGCCGAGCTGGGCGGCATCGAGCACTACAGCTGGATCGCCGTGTCCACGCTGCTGGCCTCCACGGTCGTCGTCCCCATCGTCGGCAAGCTCTCCGACCTGTTCGGGCGCAAGGCGTTCTACGTGGCGGGGATCCTGGTCTTTCTGGCCTCGTCGGTGATCGCCGCCATGGCGCGGGACTTCAACACCTTCATCGTGGCGCGCGTGGTGGAGGGGCTGGGGATGGGGACGATGATGCCGCTGTCGCAGGCCATCATCGGCGACCTGATCCCCCCGCGGGAGCGCGGCAAGTACCAGGGCTACATGGGCGGGGTGTTCGGGCTGGCCTCGGTGATCGGCCCGCTGGTGGGCGGCTGGATCACCGAGCACCTGGACTGGCGCTGGCTGTTCTGGGTGAACCTGCCGGTGGGGCTGGTCGCGCTGGGCTTCATCGTGCCCTTCATGAGGATCCCGCACCAGCGGCGGCCGCACCGCATCGACTACGCGGGCTTCGTCACGCTGTCCGTGGGGCTCACCGCGACGCTGCTCGCCACCACCTGGGGCGGGAGCACCTTTCCCTGGGCCTCGCCGGAGATCGTGGGGCTGTACGCGCTGGGCGCGGTGTCGCTGGCGCTGTTCGTGTGGGCCGAGTCGCGCGCGGCGGAGCCGGTGATCCCGCTGCGGCTGTGGAAGAGCGGCATCTTCACCTTCTCCAACCTGGCCATCCTGTGCATCGCCATGGCGATGTTCGGCTCCATCTACTTCATCCCCGTGTTCGTGCAGGGGGTGATCGGCGCTGGCGTGGCCCAGTCCGGGGCGGTGCTGACGCCCATGATGCTGTCGCTGGTGGTGATGAGCGCGGTGAACGGGCAGATCGTCTCCCGCACGGGGCGCTACAAGGTGCCGGTGCTGGTGGGGATCGCGCTGGTGGGCGCGGGCTTCTTCCTGCTCGCGCAGATGGACCGGCAGACCGGCTACGGCGCCATCGTCCGCAACATGGTGCTGATCGGGGCGGGGCTGGGGATGGCGATGCAGACGTACGTCATCATCGTCCAGAACGCGGTGGGCCGGGAGGACCTGGGGGTGGCGACGGCCACCACGCAGTTGTTCCGCTCGGTGGGCTCCAGCGTGGGCGTGGCGGTGCTGGGGACGCTGATGACGCAGGGGATGGCGCGGGAGGCGGCGGCGCACCTGCCGCCGGAGGTGCTTGCCCGCATGGGCGCGGAGATGGCGGGCGGGGAGGGGCTGAACGCGGGCGCGATCCTGGACCCGGCGATCCTGGCGCGGCTCCCGCCCGCCGCGGTGGAGGGGCTGCGCGAGGCGCTGGCGGCGGCGCTGCACCCGGTGTTCGTGGCGGGGCTGCCGTTCGTGGGGCTGGCCTTCCTCCTGACGCTGCTGATCCGCGAGATCCCGCTGCGGCGCACCACCGGCCCCGGTCCCAGCGAGGCGGGCCGCGAGGTGCTGGCGGAGCTGGCGCAGGCGGGCGAGGGCGACGACGAGCCGGTGCTGGGCGCGCCCAACCCGGCCTACCGGGGGCGCGCGGGGTTCCTGGGGCTGGTGTACGCGTTCCTGGCCGAGGAGGCGGAGCGCGAGGGGCGCGAGACGCTGCGCGAGGTGGTGGGGCGGCTGGGCGGCGGGGACCTGGCCGAGGGGCGGGCGCGGCTGGGCCGGGTGGGCGGCGCGCTGATGCGCGAGTGCGGCGACGGCACGGGGGCCGCGGCTCCGTCGCAGGCCGACGCGCGGCCCGCCGCGGGCGTGGCGGAGGCGGGGTGCCTGGCGGGGCTGGACCCGGTGCGCGAGTTCGAGCGTGCGCTGGCGGACCGCCCGCCGGAGCTGCGGACCCACCTGCGGCAGCTGGTGGAGAGCGCGGGGAGGCGGAGCGAGCCCGCCCTCACCCCGGACGACCTGGAGGCGCTGGAGCGGATCGGGGTGGCCGCCGCCGCCGCGCTGCTCCTGGACCTGTCGGCCCGACGGGGCGGGGAGGCGGGCGCGCCGGACGGCTGAGCGTCAGCGGGCCGGGAGCACGAGGCCGACCGCGACGCCGCCCTCCCGGGCCGGCCCCACGGCGACGCCGGTGAGCGGGGGCAGGCGCACCCAGCGCTCCGCCCCCTTTGCGAAGCCCGCCAGGCCGCCGACCGCCGCGCCGATGGGCGCCCCGCCGAACGCGACCGCCCACAGCACGTGGCGCCCCACCTCGCCGTGCTCCACGATCCACTCGTCCTCCTGCGCGGTCCGGTACGCGATCGCCCCGACCACCACCGAGCCCACCGCCGCGCCGATGCCGGCGCCGACCAGGGCGGACCGGGTGCGGGTGCGCCCGGCGCCGATCTCCACCGCCGCCACCTCCACCAGCGGCACCGCGGTCAGGCGGCCGCCGCGCTCCTCCAGCACCAGCGAGTCGCCGCGCACGCCGACGAGCCGCGCCACCCGGGTGCGCGGCGCGAGCGCCGGCACATGCACCCGCACCCGCGCGCCCGCCGGGAGCCTCGCGGGGCGGGTGACCGCGCCCGCCGGCGCCAGCGACGCAAGGGGGACGGTCACCCAGCGCTCCGTGCGGCCCGCGCGGTACGCCCCGAACAGCGCCCCGGCGGGGGTGGTGACGTAGGGGAGGGAGAGCGCCAGCACCGTGTTCAGGGTCAGGCAGTCGCTCCCTGGGCACTCGGGCTCGCTGTTGAGCAGCAGCAGCGCCACGGCGCCCCCCACGGCCAGGCCGGTGGTCCCGCCGATCAGTGCGCCGCGGAGGGGGTGGAGCCTGCCCCGCGGCACCTCCAGCCGGCGCACCTCGGGGATCGCCAGCGCGAAAGGCGACGGCTCGCGGCGCGGCTGGAACAGCAGCGAGTCGGCCCGGACGGCGACGATGCTCCCCTGCGCCCGGTCCAGGCCGGGGGCGGTCACCCGCACGCGCTCGCCCGGCTGCACGGACGGGGTCTGCTGGGCGCGCAGCCCGCCGCCGGGCGCACAGAGCACGGCCAGCGGGAGCAGCAGGGCGGCGGGACGGAAATTCGGCCGGCGGGGGAGTCTCAAGCGCTTCTCACGTTCGGGAGGGAGTCGGCGGACGGCGCGTCGCAGGGGTGAGACGCCACGCCGCCCGCGACCGTCACGGGCCCCGCAGGGCGTCAGCGGGCCGGGAGCGAGAGGCCGACCGCCACGCCGCCC
>JBFMFL010000048.1:0-31944 GCA_040752145.1 Gemmatimonadota bacterium | reverse complement strand
CCGGGATCGCGCTCACGGGCGGCGCCGCAGCGGCAGCAGCGCGCGCAGCCGCGGGTCGCGCAGCCACAGCCCGCCCCAGGCCAGCACGCCCACGTAGACCGGGAACAGCGTATGGCTGGGGAGCGGGTTCCACACGCGGAGGTGGGTGGCGACGGCGCCGCCCAGGTACCCCGTCAGCAGGACCGCCCCGAGCACCGCGGTGCGCGGGAACGCGTAGAGCAGCGTGCAGGCGAGCAGGATGACGCCCAGCGGGACGAGGTGGCCCGCGTCGTAGCCGAGCCCGGTGGTTCCCTCGACGACCGGGGGCGGCGCCATGAACTTGCCGACGCTGTCGAAGAGCAGGAACAGCACGACCAGCGTGCTCATCGCGTACCCGGCGCGGAGAGCGGCCTTCGAGGGCGCGGCGGGGGTCGTCCCGGCGCGGGCGGTGCGGGTCGGCGGCTGCTGGCCGGCGAGGGTCGCTTCCATGGTCTCGGCTCCTGTGTCGGGTTTCGGGATGGGATCGGGCCAGGCCTGGGCGTCGCTTCTTCTTCACGGTTCTACAGACACGTCGAACGGGTCTCCGCGAATTCGACATCTCGGTAAAAGGCGGATTCGGAGCGGAGCCGACCCACGAGCGAAGAGCCGCCGGAGCGGTGCGCTCCGGCGGCTTCCGCCCGCCGAGTCCGGGTCCGGCCCGGGGCTACGCCACGGCCATCCGCATGAACTCGGCGGCGGCGTGCGGCGAGTCGAACGCCTCCCGCACCTCGGCGGAGCCCTGCCCCGCCACCTCCAGGAAGCGGCCGGCCAGTTCCACCGCCGCCTCCCGCGAGGGCACCTCCACCAGCACGAACCCCGCGACCAGCTCCTTGGCCTCGGCGAAGGGGCCGTCGGTCACCGTGATCTTGCCGCCGGCGCGGTGCAGGCGCGCGCCGTTGTAGGCGCTGGGCTTGAGCCCCTCGGTGCCCAGGAGCACGCCCTGGCCGCGCAGGTCCTCGATGAAGCGCCCCATCTCCGGGAGCGCGATGCAGGCGGGCGCGTCGGCCTCGGTGTCCGCGTCGGCCTTGAACATGATCATGAAGCGCATGGTGGCGTGTCCTCCTGGGTCTGCCGGTGCGGCGCGGGCGCGGGTGCTCCCGCCGGGTGGGATTCTACGCAGGACATTTTGCGGCCCGGAGTTGCGCGGCGCCAGCCCGCACCGTTTCTTGCAGCGGTGAGACATCCACGCGGGGACCACCCCCTCCGCGCCTCTCCCCATTCCAGGACCCGACGGACGGACCATGCGCAGAACCAGAATCGTGCTCGCCGCTTCCCTCCTCGCCTCCGCCGCGCTCGTGGACTGTGCGCCCGCGCAGGGCTCCCGCTGCACGCCGCTGGAGACGCGCGACCCCAACGGCGAAGGCCAGCGGCCGGCCTTCGCCGGGCAGACCCGCGCCTGCGGCGTCCGCTCCGACGTGGCCTTCGACGTCGCCGTCGTGGCGCGGGGGCTCCAGAACCCCTGGTCGGTGGAGCCGCTCCCGGACGGCTCGCTGCTGGTGACCGAGAAGCCGGGGCGGATGCGCATCGTCTCGCGCACCGGGCAGGTGGGCGCGCCCATCGCCGGGGTGCCCGAGGTGGACGCGCGCGGCCAGGGCGGGCTGCTGGACGCGGCGCTGAGCCCGCGCTTCGCCACCGACCGCACCGTCTACTGGAGCTTCACCGAGCCGCGCCAGGGCGGCAACGGCACCAGCGTCGCGCGCGGCGTGCTCTCGGCCGACCGGCGGCGGCTGGAGCAGGTGCGGGTGATCCTGCGCACCCGGCCCACCTACGCCAACAACATGCACTACGGCTCGCGGCTGGCGTTCGGGCCGGACGGCATGCTGTACGTCACCACGGGCGAGCGCTCCGCCCGCGAGACGCGCCCGCAGGCGCAGCAGCCGGGGAGCCACCTGGGCAAGACGCTGCGCATCCGGCCGGACGGCTCCGCGCCGCGCGACAACCCGCTGGTGGGCCGCCAGGGCGCGCTCCCGGAGGTGTGGTCGCTGGGGCACCGCAACATCCAGTCGGCCGCCTTCGACCCGCAGGGCAACTTCTGGGTCGTCGAGCACGGCACCCGCGGCGGCGACGAGCTGAACCGCGTGGAAAAGGGCAAGAACTACGGCTGGCCGATCGCGGCGTACGGCGTCGAGTACCGCGGCGGCGCCATCACCTCGGCCGCCGGCACCGCCACCACCACGCGCCCGGGGACCGAGCAGCCGGTCTACTACTGGGACCCGGTGATCGCCCCGTCCGGCGCGCAGTTCTACACGGGCAGCGCGTTCCCGGCGTGGCGGGGGGACCTGTTCGTGGGCGGGCTGGCCTCCATGCGGCTGGTGCGGCTGGAGCTGGAGAACGGCCGCGTCACGGGCGAGGAGCACCTGCTCACGGACCGCAGGCAGCGGATCCGCGACGTGCGCCAGGGGCCGGACGGCGCGCTCTACGTGGTGACCGACGGGCCGGACGCGGAGCTGTTGAGGATCGCGCCGCGCCGGTGATTCCGGAACGGCTCTGAACGGCCTGGAACTGCGGGGAGGGATCGGGGGAGGGGGTCGCCGTCGCGTGAGGGATGTCGGCCCGAAGGGGCGAGACCCGGCGGGGCACCTCAGTTCAAAGGCGCCGCGCCGGGTCTCGACTCCGTTGGCGAGCGTTGTTTGCTCGCTTACGGAGCCGAAGCCCGACCCCGGCGCCAGCCGGGGGCACGCCCGAACCCCGCCGTCTACCTTCCTTGACCTACTGCTGCGCGGCCACCTGCGTACGCAGGCGCTCCTCGGCCGCCCGCAGCTCGCCGGTGGGGTCGCTCGGGGCGAAGTCCTCGGTCTCGAACACCGGACGGATCTCGACCTCCGGCTCGGTGCCGGGCATCGGGTTCGGCATGCGCTTCACCCACTCCACCGCCTCCTCCATCGACCGGACCTGCCAGAGCCAGAAGCCGGCGACCAGCTCCTTGGTCTCGGCGAACGGCCCGTCGATCACCGTCCGCCGGTCGCCCGACAGGCGCACCCGCTTCCCCTTGGAGCTGGGGTGCAGTCCCTCGCCGGCCAGCATCACGCCGGCCTTGACCAGCTCCTCGTTGTAGCGGCCCATCGCGACGAGCAGCTCCTCGCCGGGGAGGGTGCCGGCCTCGGAGTCGGCGGTGGCCTTGATGATCACCATGCAGCGCATCTTCGTTGCTCCTGACTTGGGTTGGGTCGTCTGCTTCGGTTCCCGACCGGTCACCAACCGGTCTCTGCATTCACGTCGAACGAGGCTCCGCGAATTCGACACGGCCGCGATTCGGGCGCCGCGGCGGTCAGTACAGCGTCTCGCGGACGCGGCTCTCCGCCTCGCGGTCGTACCCGGCGGCGTCCACCCCGCCGCGCGTGTGGGCCGCCAGTACGGTCCCCAGGCTGGGCAGCGCGGAGCGGGGGACGTGCAGGGCCGGGTTCCACAGCTCGGAGCGCACCAGCGACTTGGAGCACTGGATGAACGCCTCCTCCACGGCGACCACCAGCACGGCCGTGGGCGCCCTGCCGTCCACCGCGAAGCGCTCCCGCAGCGCCGGGTCGCGGGAGATGCGCGCGCGGCCGTTGACCCGCAGCGTCTCGCTCACCCCGGGCACCAGGAAGAGCAGCCCCACCGCCGGGTTCTCCAGGACGTTCCTCAGGCTGTCCAGGCGGTTGTTCCCCCGGCGGTCCGGCAGCAGGAGCGTACCGGGGTCCGCCACCTGCGCGAAGCCGGGCCGGTCGCCGCGGGGCGAGCAGTCCGCCCCCCGGCTGCCGCAGGTGGCGAGCACCGCGAAGGGCGAGGCCGCGATGAAGGCGCGGCAGTGCTCGTCCAGGTGGCGGATCACCTTGAGGAGCGCGCGCTCGCTCGGCGGCTCGTAGATCTCGGCCAGCTCGTCCGGCGAGGCGACCAGGTGGCGCTCGTCCAGCTCCATCAGATGATCCCGTGCAGGGGTCCGCCGCGCTCGCCCAGCCGGTCCACCCGCCGCTCCACGGCGGGGTCGCGCTCCAGCGGCGGGGCGTGGTGCGGCTTGATGCGCGCGTCGATGACCATGGGCCCGCGGCACCCCCAGTGCTTGTGCTCGGTGAAGCTCCCCACGCCGTGCACGTCGTGCGACGGGTTGCTGCGCGTGAAGGTGACCCAGACGAAGTTGTCGACGTTCGCGGCGGTGAACTCCGCGTCGTCGCACAGCACGATCAGCGGGATCCCGGACAGGTCCTGCCCCCGCAGCCCCTCGTCCAGCGCCGCCGCCTCCCGCTCCGCCTCGGCGTAGGTGGTGAAGCGCGGCCCCTCCACCGCCAGCACCCCCGGCATCACCATCGCCCCCCGGCCGAACGGGCGCGGCAGCGACACCCCGGCCGGCAGCTCGCGCCACAGCTCCCGCCGCCGCTCGCCCGCCACGGCAACGGCCAGCTTGGAGCCCGCGTTGAGCCCGGTGCCGCTGTAGTCCAGCGTGTCGATGGTGGTGTTGGTGTAGAAGTGCAGGTCGCGCGCGAGGTCCACCCGCTCCAGCGCGTGGCGCAGGAAGCCGCCCACGTCGTGGATGTCCAGCGCCGGGTCGTCCTCCCGGGCGCAGATCCACAGGTACTTGGCCAGGCTGAGCTGGTTCTTCCCGAGGATGTGGTTCGCCAGCGTCAGGATCTCCTGCGGCCGGCGCTCCCGGAGGTAGGGCGTGTAGCGCTCGCTGCCGATGGCGAAGAGCAGCGGGTGCACCCCGGCCGCGTCCACCGCGTTCACGGCGTGCAGCCCCGGGATCTCCTGGGGGATGGCGCTCCCGGTGATCTCGTGGATCAGCGCGCCGAAGCTGGTGTCCTCCTGCGGCGGGCGCCCCACCACGGTGAACGGCCAGACGGCGTTGCGGCGGTGGTACACCCGCTCCACCCGCATCACCGGGAAGGGGTGCACCAGGCTGTAGTAGCCCAGGTGGTCGCCGAACGGGCCCTCGGGCCTGGTCTCGTGCGGGTGGATGGTGCCGGTGATGACGAAGTCCGCGTCCGCGGAGACGCAGTGGCCGGCCTCGTCGTGGAAGTAGCGGAAGGCGCGGTTCCCCAGCGTCCCCGCGAACACCACCTCCGGCAGCCCCTCGGGGAGCGGCATCACCGCGGCCAGGGTGTGCGCCGGCGGGCCGCCCACGAAGATGCTCACCCGGAGTGGCTTCCCCGCTGCGTTGGCCTTGGCCTGGTGGACGCCGATGCCCCGGTGGATCTGGTAGTGCAGCCCGATCTCCCGGTCCCGCGCGTACTCGTTGCCGGCCAGCTGCACCCGGTACATCCCCAGGTTGGCGCCCATCACCCCCGGCCTGTCCGGGTCCTCCGAGTACACCTGCGGCAGGGTGACGAAGGGCCCGCCGTCCATGGGCCAGTTCACCACCTGCGGCAGCTCGCCCACGGTGGTGGTGCCGAAGCGGACCGGCGCGCCGCGCTTCATCGGGAGCGGCAGCGCGGCGGTGGCGGTGCGGGCAGCGGGGAGGTAGCGGAGCGGGCTGCGCAGGGCGCGCATGGGGTCGTACTTCAGGTCCACCAGCGCCTTGACGCGCTCCAGCGTGTCCCGGAAGATGAAGCGCGACCGCTCCAGCGTGCCGAACAGGTTGGACACGGCCGGGAAGCGCGATCCCTTCACCCGCTCGTAGAACACGGCGGGCCCGCCGCGCTCGAACACGCGCAGGTGGATCGCCGCCATCTCCAGGCGCGGGTCCACCTCCTCGCGGACGCGGACGAGGTGGCCGTTGCGCTCCAGGTCCAGGACGCAGGCTTCCAGGCTCTTGTATCCCATCGGGTCGGCACTTCGTTGGCTCGGGTGGCGATTCGCGCGGGAAGGATGGGCGCTCGGGGCCGGCGGGTCAACGGCGGGAGGGCACGAGCCGGCGCGGCGGCTTGCAATCTATTCAGCACGTGAATGGATTCTATTCACGTGCTGAATAGATTACACAGGCTTGAGGTCCATCCTGATCGAACACGGTCGCGTCCGTACCCCAGGCGATCGGCGTGAGATTTCACGCCCCGAGGGCGCCTCAGGCACCCACCCGAAGCAGCACCTTGCCCGTGGTGCGCCGCCCCTCCAGCGCGCGGTGCGCCTCCGCCGCTTCCTCCAGCGGGAACTCCGCGCCCACCCGCACCGACAGCTCCCCCGCCCCGATCCACGCGAACAGCTCGCCCGCGCGCCGGAGCAATTCCTCGCGCGTCGCCACGTAGTGCCCCAGCGTGGGCCGGGTGAGGAAGAGCGAGCCCTTCTGGTTGAGGAGCTGCGGGTCCACCGGCTCCACCGGCCCGCTGGACTGCCCGAAGAGCACCATCATCCCCCGCGGCGCCAGCAGCTCCAGCCCCGGCAGGAAGGTGGTCCTCCCCACGGAGTCGTAGACCACCTGGAGGCCCCGGCCGCCGACCAGCCGCCGCGTCTCCGCCACGAAGTCGTCGCGCGTGTAGACGATCACCTCGTCCGCGCCCGCCGCCCGCGCCAGCTCCGCCTTGTCGTCGCTCCCCGCCGTGCCGATCACGTACGCGCCGCGCCGCTTCGCGATCTGCACCAGCAGCAGCCCCACCCCTCCCGCCGCCGCGTGCACCAGGCAGCGGTCGCCCTCCCGCAGCGGGTAGGTGGAGGTGGCGAGGTAGTGCGCCGTCAGCCCCTGGAGCATCACCGCCGCGCCCTGCGCCGCGCTCACCCCCTCCGGGAGCGGGACCAGCTTGGCGGCGGGCACCACGGCGTACTCCGCATACGCTCCGAGCGAGCCCGCCCACGCCACGCGGTCGCCCTCCCGTACCTCCGCGACGCCCTCGCCGACGGCCGCGACGGTCCCCGCCCCCTCCTCGCCCAGCGTCGCCGGGAGCGGGACCCTGTACAGGCCGGTGCGCTTGTACACGTCGATGAAGTTCACCCCCGCGGCCTCCAGCCGCACCAGCGCCTCCCCCGCCCCGGGCCGCGGCACGGGCACGCTCTCCACCCGCATCGCCTCCGCGCCGCCCGGCTCGCGTACCCGCACCGCGTGCATCGTCCCCGCCGTGTCGCTCATCCCGCGCCTCCTCCCTCGGCTGTCCACGACCGTCCCGCGTCCGCTCCGCCCGCGCGCAAGACGGGCGCCACCGAACGCGCTCCCGGCCGCCGGGTACTGGGGCACGGTCCGATCGTCCGACACCCTCCCGGCAGGAGAATCCGCAGCGCATGGCAGTCCTCGCCCCGCAGTCCGAGCTGGAAGCGCTCCAGCCCCTGCTCGACCTCCTCCGCGGCAGGCGCATGGTGGTGCTCGCCGGCGCCGGGTGCAGCACCGAGTCCGGCATCCCCGACTACCGCGGGCCCGGGGGGAGCCTGCGCACCCGGAAGCCCATGCAGTACCAGGAGTTCGTGCGCAGCGACGCCGCGCGCGTCCGCTACTGGGCGCGCAGCGCCGTCGGCTGGCGGCGCATCGCGGACGCGCGGCCCAACGCGGGGCACCTCGCGCTGGCCCGGCTGGAGGAGGGCGGCGCGGTGCGCGGCATCATCACCCAGAACGTGGACGGGCTCCACCACGCCGCCGGCAGCCGGCGCGTGGTGGAGCTGCACGGCTCGCTCGCCGCGGTGCGCTGCCTGGGGTGCGGCCGGCCTGAGCCGCGTGCCGACTTCCAGGCGCGGCTGATGGAGCTGAACGCGGGGTGGGAGGAGGAGCTGGCCCGGCGGACGGCGGAGGGCGGGGTGGAGCAGGCGCCGGACGGCGACGCGGAGCTGCCGGCGTGGGCGGTGGAGAGCTTCCGCGTGCCCGCCTGCCCGGCGTGCGGCGGCGTGGTCAAGCCGGACGTGGTGTTCTTCGGGGAGAACGTGCCGGCGGGGACGGTGGAGGAGGCCTGGAGGCTGTTCGGGGAGGCGGAGGTGCTGCTGGTGGCGGGCTCGTCGCTGACCGTCTACTCCGGGCGGCGCTTCATCTACCGGGCGCAGCAGGAGGGGGTGCCCATCGCCGTCGTCAACCTGGGCCCCACCCGGGCGGACGAGGTGGCGGCAGCGAAGGTGGAGGGCACGCTCGGCCTCGTGCTCCCCCGCCTGGCGGATGCGCTCCTGCCCGGGATCTGAGTTCTCCACGGACGACGAGTCTTCTCGTTCGTCGTCCACCGAGGGCCGGAGGGATGCTCAGGACCGTGGACTACCGCCCGGGCCCGACTCGCTGAGCCCCGCGGCCTCCACGCCGTCCAGCTCCACGCGGATCCCCTGCCGAAGCGTGTTGTGCACCTCCGCCACGCGGTCCGTGTGCTCCACCAGCTCGCGGACCGCTTCCTCCGGGGCGTCGGCCGTCACCTTCGCGCGGTAGCGGATCCGCCGCGCGGGCTCGCCCGCCCCGCCGAACTGCGCCTCGACCTCCACCTCCACCGCCTGCACCGCGATGCCCCGGCCCGCGGCTTCGCGGTACAGGTCGTTGCAGTAGCACGTCGCCAGGGCCAGCGCCAGGAGCTCGCCGCCGTTGGCGCTGGAGCCGAAGCCGCCCGGCTTCGGCGGGATCGCGAGCGAGTGCTCCTGTCCGTTGGTGCTCAGCGTGACCTGGTGCTCGTCCCTGCGGCTCTGCACGCGGGCACGGATCTGCATGGGGCGCCTCCGGGGCTGGGGATTCGTACGACCGCTCTGCTCCTCGGCGAGGTTCGCCGCGCGGGTCCGGATCGTCTCCGGGCCCGCGCGGCGAATCTCGGTCCAGCAGCGTCCGGGCGCCGCCTACTCCACCCGCAGCGCCTCGGTCGGCTCCACCCGCAGCGCCCGCCGCGTGGGCACCACGCACGCGAGCATGCACACCCCCATCATGAACGCCGCGTACGCCGCGAGCAGCGACACCTGCGCCAGCGAGAGCCCTGCGTCGGGCGACCTCGGCGCGCCGTCGGGCTGGTGCCCGGACGCGAAGAACGCCGCGGCCGTGACGAGGATGAAGCCGAGCAGGACGCCGGCGCCCACCTGCGTGAGCGGCCTCCGGAAGATCTCGACGACGACGCGGCCCCGGGCCGCGCCCAGCGCGACGCGCACGCCGATCTCGCGCGTCCGCCGCGACACGGTGAACGACAGCACCGAGTAGATGCCGGTGAGCGAGAGCAGCAGGGCGATCGCCGTCAGCACCACCGTGATCCTCAGCCACAGCCCGACGATCCAGACCATCCCCATCTTGGCCTCGTCCAGGCGCTGGAGCTCCGAGAGCCGGAGCGTCGGGTCCACCCTGGCCGCGACCTCGCGGACCCGCGTGCCGAGCGCGAGCGGGTCGCCGTGGGCGTGGAGGACCATGTAGAGCGGGCCGTCCCGCCCCGGGGCTCCCGGCAGGTACACGCCCGCCGGGAGCCGGCTGTTCGCCGGGTGGGCCATGCCGAGCTCCTTGACGACGCCGACGATCTGGTACCAGGGGCGCGACTCGTCCTCGCTCCACTCGCCGCGCGGCGAGAAGCGCACCCGCCGGCCGACGGCGTTGCGCCCCTGGAGCACGCGCCGGATGAAGCCCTGGTCCACGATCACCACGCGCGTGTCGGGCCCCAGGTCGGCGGCGCCGAACCCCCGCCCCGCCAGGATCGGCGCCTTCATCACCTCGAAGTACGACGGGTCGACCCGCGCGGTGCTCACCTGGGGATCGACCGGCTGCGAGGTCGCCGACGACACCCCGCTCCCGTCGTCGACCTCGATCCAGGACTCGCGGTGGTAGTCGCCCGGCACGCGGTCGACGAACGCGACCCCCCGGACGCCCGGCTCCGCGGCCACGCTCCGCCGCAGCGTCTCGACCACGGACGCGAAGCGCGCGCGGTGCGCGGCGGTGTCCGCACCGGCGTCCATGTCCAGGTCCAGGCGCACCCCGAGATACTCCTCGGCCGCCATCCCCAGGTCGTGCGACTGGAAGCGCGCCAGCTGGCGCTGCTCGAAGAAGACGACGACCGGGAACGCGACCGTCACCGCGACCTGCGCGACGATCACCGCCGCCCACACGCCGCCGAAGCGCACCCCCCCGCCGGCCGTTCCCTGCTTGAGGCGCTCCCCCAGGCCGCGGGTGATCTTCCGCGCGGGCACCACGCCGGCGATCGCGGCGGCGAGCAGGGTCAGCGCGCTCGCGTAGAGCACGGTCGCGGGCGAGACGTTGACGTCGTACCAGAACGGGAGCGGGCCCATGTTGCGCTCCAGGAACTCCACGCCCCACCGGCGCAGCGCGAACTGCGCGGCCGCGATGCCCACCACGGCCGCCACCCCGCCCAGCACGAGCGCCTCGGCGAACAGCTGCGCGACGATCCGGCCGCGGCTCGCGCCGAGCGCGCTGCGCACGATCAGCTCGCTCTCCCGCGTCGCCGCGCGCGCGAACAGCAGCAGGGCCACGTTGGAGCAGATCAGGACGAGGAGCATCACCGCGAAGAGCTCGATGGACAGCATCAGGGTCTTGTCCAGCATCGAGGGCGCCTGGAGCGACTGCGTGTACGGCGCGACGCGGGGCTGCAGGTGCTCGTGCGTCGCGGGGTGCTCCGCGGCCCGGCTGCGGCCGATCGTCCTCAGCTCCGCCTCCGCGCGCTCCAGCGTCGCGCCCGGCGCCAGGCGGCCGAAGACCTCTATGGCCGGCCCCTCGCGCGGGCCGTGGGCGGCCGCGTCGAGCCGGAGCGGCGCCCACATCTCGTGCGAGACCGGGAACGCGTAGCCCTCCCGCATGACGCCCACGACCGTCGCGTGCGTGTCGCCCACCCGCACCGTGCGTCCCACGGCGCCCGGGTCGCCCGCGAAGCGCGTGCGCCAGAGCTCGTGCCCCAGGACCACCACCGGCGGCGCGCCCGGCCGCTCGTCGGCCGGCGCCAGGGCGCGGCCGAGCAGCGGCGGCTCGGGGGCGACGCGGAACGCCGACGCCGTGACCTCGGCGCCCCGGACGGGGCGCCCCGCGTCGGTGCCCACGATCAGGTTGTGCGAGACGTCCCGGTAGGCGCCCAGGTCGGTCACCGACCGCAGCCCGTCGCGCCAGACGAGGAAGTCGCTCGTCGCGCGCGGCTCCTCGTCGTTGGTCGAGACGTCCCAGTTCCCGATCCGCACGATGCGGTCGCCGCCGGGGAGCGGAACCGTCGGGTGCACCACCTGCCCCACGAGCACGAAGGTGACCACGCCGGCCCAGATCGCGAACGCCATCGCGAGCCCGCCGACGACGGTGAGCCCGGGGTACTTCACCAGCATCCGCAACCCGAGCTTGAAGTCGAGCGAGAGTCCGCCGAGCCACGCCAGCCCGCGGCCGTCGCGCAGTTCCTCCTTGTGCCGCTCCACCCCGCCGAAGGAGACGAAGGCGCGCCGCCGCGCCTCCGCGGGGTCGAGCCCCTCCTCGCGGACCAGCCGCTCCGTCTCCATGTCGAGATGGAAGCCGAACTCCTCGTCCATCCGCGACTCGGCGGCGCGGCGGCCGAAGAGCAGGCCCAGGCGCGCGCGGATCCCGTCGATCCATCTCATGGCGTGTTACCGGTGGGGGTGACCAGGGGTGGGGCAGCGTGCGGGGGCGTCGTCAGGAGGTGCGCAGCACGGCTTCCAGGCCGGCGGCGAACCGCCGCCAGCTCTCCAGCTCCGCGCCGAGCGCGCGGCTGCCGGCGGCGGTGAGCTTGTAGTAGCGCGCGCGGCGGTTGTTGTCCGTGACCCCCCACTCGCTCGTGATGAAGCCGTCCTTCTCCAGGCGCTGCAGCGCCGGATAGAGCGAGCCCTGGTTGACCTCCAGCACGCCCTCGGAGATCTGCTGCACGCGCTGGCTGATGCCCCAGCCGTGCATGGGCGCCAGCGACAGCGTCTTGAGGACCAGCAGGTCGAGCGAGCCCCGGAGGGCGTCGATGTGCGGGCGGGGGTTCACCGTGGGCTCCGGAGGGGGGTTCCTGTAGGCGTCAACAGGAAAGTAGGGGTGGCTCCTGTAGGCGTCAAGAGGAACGCGCGGGCGGCGTTCGCAGGCAAGGCCCGGAAACGAGGAGAGCCCCAGCGCCATGCGCGCCGGGGCTCTCGACTTCATTGGGCAGAACGCCCCGCCCGCGCGTCTACTCCACCGTGACCGACTTCGCCAGGTTGCGCGGCTGGTCCACGTTGGCCCCGCGCAGCACCGCGATGTGGTACGCCAGCAGCTGCAGCGGCACGCTCGCCAGGATCGGCGTGATCGCGTCGTGCGTCCGCGGGATGCGGATCACGTGGTCCAGCACGTCGTCCAGGTCGGCGTCGCCCTCGGTGACCACGCCGATGATGCACCCGCCGCGCGCCTTCACCTCGTCGATGTTGGAGCGGACCTTGTCGTACACGCCGTCGCGCGGGGCGATCACCACCACCGGCATGCTCTCGTCGATCAGCGCGATGGGCCCGTGCTTCATCTCCGCGGCCGGGTACCCCTCAGCGTGGATGTACGAGATCTCCTTGAGCTTGAGCGCCCCCTCCAGCGCCGCCGGGAAGTTGTAGCCGCGCCCCAGGTACAGGAAGTTCTTGCTGTCCACGTACTCCTCCGCCAGCTCGCGGATGGAGTCGTCCATCTCCAGGATCTGCGCCACCTGCTCCGGCAGCTGCTGGAGCGCGCGGACGATCTCGCGGCCCCGCGACGCCGTCAGCGTGCCGCGCAGGCGCCCCAGGTGAACCGTGATCATCGCCAGCACCACCACCTGCGAGGTGAACGCCTTGGTGGACGCCACCCCGATCTCCGGGCCCGCGTGCAGGTACACCCCCGCGTCCGTCTCGCGGGCGATGGTGCTCCCCACCGAGTTCACGATCCCCAGCGTGGTCGCCCCCTGCTGCTTGGCCTCGCGCATGGCCCACAGCGTGTCCGCCGTCTCGCCGGACTGCGAGATGGAGATGGTCAGCGTGTGCGGCTCCACCACCGGGCGCCGGTAGCGGAACTCCGACGCGTACTCCACCTCCGTGGGGATGCGGGCGATGTCCTCCAGCATGTACTCGCCGATCAGCCCGCTGTGCCAGCTGGTGCCGCACCCCAGGATGATGATGCGCTGGATGCCGCGCAGCTCGTCGTCCATCCCCGTCAGGCCGCCCAGCTTGACCCCGCCCTCCTCCGCCAGCAGGCGCCCGCGCATGGTCTCGCGCAGCGTGCTGGGCTGCTCCATGATCTCCTTGAGCATGAAGTGCGGATAGCCGCCGCGCTCCACCTCCTCCAGGTCCCAGTCCACCCGGCTCACCGGCCGCTGCACGGGTCCCTGCGTGGGGCGGTGCACCGTGTAGCCCTTGCGGGTGATGGTGGCCATGTCCCCGTCGTCCAGGTAGATCACGTCGCGCGTGTGCGAGATGATCGCCGAGGCGTCAGACGCCACGTACGTCTGCCCGTTGTCGCCCACGCCGATCAGGAGCGGGCTCCCCAGGCGGGCCACCACGATCTTGTTTGGGTCGCGGGTGGAGACCACGGCGATCCCGTACGTCCCCTCCACCTGCGACAGCGCCGCCTCCACCGCGCGCTCCAGCGACTCGCCCGAGCGCCCCTTGGCCTGGTCGTACACCTCCTCGATCAGGTGCACCAGCACCTCCGTGTCCGTCTCCGAGGTGAACACGTGGCCGCGCTCCTGCAGCAGCTTCCGCAGCGTCCCCGCGTTCTCCACGATGCCGTTGTGCACCAGCGCGAAGTCACCCTTCTCCGTGGTGTGCGGGTGCGCGTTGCGCTCCGTGGGCGGGCCGTGCGTCGCCCAGCGCGTGTGGCCGATGCCGTACGTCCCCTCCACCGGCTCCTCGCCCACCAGCCTCTCCAGCTCCGCGATCTTGCCCGCCTCCTTGCGCACCTGGATGGTGCCGTTCTGCACCACCGCGACACCTGCCGAGTCGTAGCCGCGGTACTCCAGCCGCTTCAGCCCCTGCAGGAGGAGCGGAGCGACCTGCTGCTCACCGATGTATCCTACGATGCCGCACATGGGGTCCTTTCTCAGCGTCTCGTGTGGGTGGATTCCGCGGGGCTCTGTTGCATCTGGCGGGCCAACAGCCTGCGAGGCACAGATACGGACCGCTCCGGAGCCCGGCGGTACTGCTGCCGGTCTCCTCCACGGGCTCCGCAAGCCTCGCGCAAACCACCGCGCGAGTCTCCCTCCGCACATCTTGATGTGGATACTGCGGAAACCGCGAACCGCTCCCCCGCCCCGGCTTTTCAGCGTACTCCGTACTCCGTACTGCCGTGACGCCTCACGCTGCGCGTGAACCGGATGAACACTTTCGCACTCCCGCACTTTCGCACTTTCGCACTTCGGTCAAACCGGCAGCGCGGCCCGCAGCGCCTCCACCAGCGCCGCGGCCTCCTGCCGCGTGGGCGCCTCGCAGATCACCCGGACGATGGGCTCCGTCCCCGAGGGGCGCAGGTGCGCCCACTTGCGCTCCGCGGCCCAGGAGAGGCGCAGTCCGTCCTGGCGGTCGGCCTCGGCCCCGGGGAAGCGCGCGGCCAGCGCGTCGTACACCGCGTCCAGCGGCTGCGCGGGGCGCGCCACCTTTTCCTTGACGATCTCGTAGCGGCCGATCTCCGCGGCCAGGGCGCTCAGGGGGCGGTCCTGCTCGGCCAGGAGCTGCAGGATCAGCGCGGCGGCCACCGGCGCGTCGCGCGTCAGGTGTACGTCCGGGAGGATCACCCCCCCGTTCCCTTCGCCCCCGATGGTGGCGCCCTCGGCTTGCATGCGGCGCGCCACGTTGATCTCCCCCACGGGGGCGCGCACCAGGGGCACGCCGGCCGCCTCCGCCACGTCGTCCAGGAGACGGCTGGTGGACAGGTTGGTCACCACCGGGCCGGGGCGGTGCGCCAGCACCAGCTTCGCCGCCAGCGCCAGCGTGTAGTCCTCGCCGATCGCCCGCCCCTCCTCCGACACCAGCGAGAGCCGGTCCACGTCCGGGTCCGTCGCCAGCCCCACCACGGCGCCCGTGCGGCGCACCAGCGCCTCCAGCTCGCCCAGGTTCTCCGCCACCGGCTCCGGCTCGCGGGGGAACAGGCCGTCCGTCTCCAGGTTGATCGCCTCCACCCGGCACCCCAGCGCCTCCAGCAGCCGCGGGAAGATGGTGCCCCCCGCCCCGCGCACGCAGTCCAGCGCCACGTGGAAGCGGCGCTCGCGGATCCGCTCCACGTCCAGGAAGGGGATCGCCAGGATCCGGTCCAGGTGGCGCTGCACCGCGCCCTCGTCCTCCGTGCGGCCGCCCAGGTCGCGCCAGCCGGCGCGCGGGATCTCCCCGTCCAGGTAGGCCCGCATCTCCGCGCCCTCCTCCGCGTCCAGGAACATCCCCGTGGGCCCGATGAACTTGAGCGCGTTCCACTCGATGGGGTTGTGGCTGGCCGTCACCGCCAGCCCGCCCGCCGCGCGCAGGTCCTCCACCGCCAGCTGCACCCCCGGCGTCGCCGAGACGCCCACGTCCACCACGTCGCACCCCACCGACTGGAGCGCCGCCGTCGCCGCCCGCGCGAACATGGGGCCGGACACCCGCGAGTCCCGCCCGAGCACCACCGTCTTCCCCGGGCCGCGGCGCAGCACGTACGCCCCGAACGCCGCGGCGAAGTGCGCGATCACCTCGGGCGTGAGCCCCTCCCCCACCCGCCCCCGCACCCCGGAGACGCTGACCATGAGCTGCGACGTATCGATCATGGATCGCCCCTAGATTTTTTCTGTCGTGGAAGACCGCCCCGCACGCGGCGGAAGGTAGAAACCGCACCCCGCCGCCCGCAAGCGAGCGGACGGCGGAGGCGCGGGGTGACGCAAGAACGGTTCTCGCCGCGCGGCGGGTTGCCCCCCCCGCTCGGCGGGGCGTATCTTGGCCGCCTCAGACCACCCCGGACCAGGACCCACGATGAGCGACAAGAACTCCCCGGCGGGCGGCGACGGCCTCGGCTTCGGCACGCTGGCCATCCACGCCGGACAGCACCCCGACCCCACCACCGGGGCCATCATGACCCCGGTGTTCCAGACCTCCACCTACGTGCAGCCCGAGCTGGGCCGGCACCTGGGCTACGAGTACGCGCGCACCCACAACCCCACCCGCGAGGCGCTGGAGGGCAACGTGGCCGCGCTGGAGGGGGCGAAGCACGGGCTGGCCTTCGCGTCCGGCGTGGCCGCCACCGACACCATGATCAAGCTGTTCTCCGCCGGCGACCACGTGGTCTGCGGCGAGGGCGTGTACGGCGGCACTTACCGCCTGTTCGCCAAGGTGATCGCCCGCCTGGGGATCGAGTTCACCTTCGTGGACAGCGGCGACCTGGAGCAGATCCGCGGCGCCATGCGGCCCAACACGAAGCTGGTGCACGTGGAGACGCCCACCAACCCCATGATGCGCATCACCGACATCGCCGCGGCGGCGGAGATCGCGCACGCGGGCGGGGCGCTGCTCAGCATCGACAACACCTTCGCCTCGCCGTACAACCAGCGCCCGCTGGAGCTGGGGGCCGACCTGGTGATCCACTCCACCACCAAGTACGTCAACGGGCACTCCGACATGGTGGGGGGGATGATCCTGGTCTCCTCCGACGAGCTGCACGAGCAGCTCCGCTTCCTCCAGAACGCCGCCGGCGCCATCCCCGGGCCCTGGGACTGCTGGCTCGCGCTGCGCGCCACCAAGACGCTGCACCTGCGCATGGCCGCCCACAACGCCAACGGCCAGCGCGTGGCCGAGTGGCTGGAGGCGCACCCCCGCATCGAGCGCGTCTACTACCCGGGCCTCAAGTCCCACCCGCAGCACGAGCTGGCCGCCCGGCAGATGCGGGGCTTCACCGGGATGATCACCGTGGAGACCGGCTCGCTGGAGAACGCGCGGCGCATGGTCAACAACACGCGCCTGTTCGCCCTGGCCGAGTCGCTGGGCGGCGTGGAGAGCCTGATCGGGCACCCGGCCATGATGACGCACGCCTCCATCCCGCCGGAGCGCCGCCGCGCCATGGCGCTCTCCGACGGCATCGTGCGCCTGTCGTGCGGCGTGGAGGACATCGACGACCTGATCGCCGACCTGGACCAGGCGCTTTCCGCGAGCTGAACGGCTTGAACCGCGGGCTTGGGCGTGCCCCCGGCTGGCGCCGGGGTCGGGCTTCGCGCTGGCGTCCGCGGCGACCCCCCACCCCGGCGCTGCGCGCCACCCCTCCCCCGCAAGCGAGGGAGGGGAAACTGCGCTGGCCCCGTTGTGCTCCCCCTCTCCCCTCGTGGGAGAGGGGGCCGGGGGGTGAGGGGTAGCCCCCCGCGCCGAACCCGCCTCGGCACCATGTAGTTCTCCCCTCCCCCTTGCGGGGAGGGGCCGGGGGAGGGGGTCCGCCGTTCCGCACTTTCGCACTCACGCACTTTCGCACTTTCGCACTGCCGTTCCGCCATGAAGATCCTGATCGTCGGAAACGGGGGGCGCGAGCACGCCCTCCTCTGGAAGCTCCGGCGGGACGCCCCGGACGCCGAGTTCTTCATCACCCTGGGCAACGGAGGGACGGCGGGGCTGGCGGAGCCGCTCCCCTTCGGGCCGGGCGAGCTTCAGCCGCTGGCCGGCTGGGCCGAGAATCAGGGGGTGGACCTGGTGGTCGTGGGGCCGGAGGCGCCGCTGGCGGCGGGGATCGTGGACCACTTCGGCATGCGCGGCATCCCGACCTTCGGGCCCACCGCGAAGGCGGCGGAGATCGAGAGCTCCAAGGCGTTCGCCAAGGGGCTCATGGCCCGGCACGGCATCCCCACCGCCGCGTTCCACGCCTTCCGCGAGCTCCCCGCCGCCGAGGCGCACATCCGGGCCGCCGGGGCGCCCATCGTCGTCAAGGCGTCCGGGCTTGCGGCGGGCAAGGGCGCGGTGGTGTGCGCGACCGTCGAGGAGGCGCTCGCCGCCGCCCGCGAGATGCTGGGCGACGGGGTCTTCGGCGAGGCGGGGAGCGAGATCGTCGTCGAGGAGTTCATGCAGGGCGAGGAGCTTTCCGTCTTCGCCCTCGCCGACGGCGCCACCGTGCTCCCCATGCTCCCCGCGCAGGACCACAAGCGCGTCGGCGAGGGGGAGACCGGGCCGAACACCGGCGGGATGGGCGCCTACGCCCCCGTCTCCCTCGCCACCCCGGAGCTGATGGAGCGCATCACCCGCGAGGTGCTGCTCCCCACGGTCGCCGCCATGGCCGCCGAGGGGCGCCCGTTCCGCGGGCTGCTGTACGCCGGGCTGATGCTCACCGCCGACGGGCCCAGGGTGGTGGAGTTCAACTGCCGCTTCGGCGACCCCGAGACGCAGGTGGTGCTCCCCCTGCTGGAGAGCAGCCTGCTGGAGCCGGTGCTCGCCATCGCGCGCGGCGGCTCGCTGGCGGGGATGGAGCTGCGCTGGCGCCCCGGCGCCGCGGCCACCACGGTGCTCGCCTCCGGCGGCTACCCCGGCGAGTACCGCACCGGCCTCCCGGTGGAGATCCCCGCCGGCCTGGGCGCCGCCGCCGACCTGCTGGTGTTCCACGCGGGGACCCGGGAGGAGGACGGACGGCTCCTCACCTCGGGCGGGCGCGTGCTCGCCGTGACCGCGCTGGCGCCCACGGTGGCGGAGGCGGCCGCCCGCAGCCGCGAGGCCGCCGAGCACGTCGCCTTCGAGGGCCGCCAGTTCCGCCGCGACATCGGGTGGCGCGAGGCCAACCGGGCGGAGGTGGAGCGTGCCTGAGCTCCCGGAGGTCGAGACCATCGTCCGCGACCTGGCGCGGCTCCTCCCCGGCGCGGAGATCCGCGAGGTGGAGGTGGTCCACGCCGACCTGGTGCAGGGCGAGAGCGCCGACGAGTTCGCGGCGGGGCTGCGCGGGGCGCGGGTGCGCGAGGTGACGCGGCGCGCCAAGAACATCCTGGTGCGGCTGGACCGCGGGCTCCTGGTGGTGAACCTGGGGATGACGGGGCGGCTGCTGGTGCGCGCCCCCGGCGACGAGGCGCCCTCGCACCCGGGCGTCCGCTTCCGCCTGGCGGACGGGCGCGAGCTGGCCTACCACGACGTGCGCCGCTTCGGCTGCCTGCAGCGCTACACCGGCGAGGCGTGGGAGCGGAGGGAGGAGGCGCTCGGCGTGGAGCCGCTTTCCGACGACTTCACGGCGGAGTGGCTGCTGGGCCAGGCGAAGAAGTCGCGCGTGGCGGTCAAGACCTGGCTGATGGACCAGCGCCGCGTGGTGGGCGTGGGGAACATCTACGCCAGCGAGGCGCTGTTCCGGGCCGGCATCGACCCGCGGCGGCCCGCCAACACCCTCAAGAAGAAGGAAGCCGCCCGGCTGGTGGATGCCACGCGCGAGGTGCTGAGCGAGGCCATCGACTTCCGCGGCACCACGCTGCTGGACTACCGCGACGCCAGCGGGCAGCGCGGCGAGTTCGTGGACCGCCTGCGCGTGTACGACCGGGCCGGCGAGCCCTGCCGCACCTGCGGGAGGGCGCTGGAGCGCATCGTCCAGGGAGGCCGCTCCACCTTCTTCTGCGCGCACTGCCAGCGCTGACGGGCGGCGCAGGCGAGGTGCGTCCCGCATACGCTCATTTCACGAACATGACTGGCGCACGCTTTTTGCCCGTCATACATTTAGGGCCGGTGACCCGGTAGCATTTCCAGGTTACGTGCGGAGTCCCCCTCCGGCGCCGCCGCTCCCGGCCGGCGCCCCCGCCCGAGACCGGCCGGTCCGCGTGGCACCCCCGGAGTCCAGCAGTGATCGAGCATCCTCATCCACGGGCGGAGGACATCGCCATGAGCACGCCGCAGCCGGGCCTCCCGGAGCAGGGTGCGCAGGAAGAGCGGCTGGGCGCCCTGGGCGAGGTCGCCGGCGAGCTGATCCACGACATGGCCAACCTGGTCGCCGTGCTCGACGGGCGGCTGCGGCTGGCGCTGGGCGACGCGCGCAACGGCCGCGCCCCCGTCGCCGAGCTGGAGCGCGCCGTCGACGGCTGCGGCGACCTGGGCGCCATGATCCGCGACGTGCTGGGGACGCTCCGCGGCGAGACCGTGTCCCCCGAGGTGGGGATGGACCCGGAGGCCGTCGCCGAGCGCGCCATCCGCCGCGCGCTGGACACCTGCCGGCCGGTGGAGATCCGCATGAGCACGTCGCTCCCCGCCGGCACCGCCGTCGCGGGGCGCGCCTCCTTCCTGTACCGCGCCGTCGCCAACCTCCTCGCCAACGCCGGCCGCCACGCCACCGCCCGCATCCTGGTCACCCTCGACCCGGGGCGCACCGCGCGCTCGCTGGTGCTCGCCGTGGAGGACGACGGCCCCGGCATCCCGCCCGGCGAGCGCGAGGCGGTCTTCCGCCCGCTGGTGCGGGGCGAGTCGGGCGGCACCGGGCTGGGGCTCAGCTCGGTGGCCTGGACGGTGGCGCAGCTGGGCGGGCGCGTCCGCTGCACCGCGGGCGAGCGGCTGGGCGGCGCCCGCTTCGAGATCCACCTCCCCGCCTGGATCCCGGGGCGCGCCGCCGCCCCGCAGCGGGCGGTGGAGCTGGCCGGCAAGCGGGTGCTGGTGGTGGACGACAACGCCGACGTGCGCAGCGCCCTGGGCCGCCTGCTGCGCCGCATGGGCGCCGAGGTGTCCGAGGTGGGCCCGGAGGGCACCGGCGAGGAGCAGGTGCTCCACGCCGTCATCCGCAGCATGCCCGACGCCGTCCTGCTGGACCTCAACCTGGGCTTCCGCACCGGGGTGGAGGTGTGGAGCATGCTCCGCGAGCACATCCCCCCGGTGGCCGCCCGCGTGGTGTTCCTGAGCGGCGCCGGCCCCGGCGACGCCGTGTACGAGGCCGCGCTCGCCACCGGCGTCCGCATCCTCGCCAAGCCCTTCGACTTCGCCGAGCTGGCCGCCTCCCTGGACGAGGTGGTGCGCGGCGCCTGACCCGCCTCGCTCTCCCCGGCGCGCGGCCCTTCCGCATCGCTTTTCGCCGCGGTATCTTCCCGGGGTTCGGCTTTTGTTCTACCCGACCCCGGCGGCACCGCGCTTGACCCCCACCGCACGCACCCCGCTCCGCGAGCAGATCCGCGAGGCGCGCAACGTCCCCGGCACCTACCGGATGCTGGCGGAGGACGGCGAGATCCTGTACGTCGGCAAGTCCAAGCAGGTGCGCACCCGGCTCCTCTCCTACCTGCGCGCCAAGAGCGGCGACAAGGCCCACCGCATCGTCGGCGACGCGCACACCATCGCCTGGGAGTACGAGCCCTGCGAGTTCGCGGCGCTGCTCCGCGAGCTGGAGCTGATCAAGCGCTTCCGCCCCCGCTACAACGTCCAGCACAAGCGCGACGGGCGCTACTCCTTCCTCAAGCTCACCGGCGGCCCCGCCCCCCGGCTGTTCGTGGTGCAGGCCGTCTGCGACGACGCCGCCACCTACTACGGCCCCTTCCGCGGCGGCCGCCGCATCGCCGACGCCGTCCGCGAGCTCAACGATCTGCTGGGGCTGCGCGACTGCCCCGCCTCCACCCCCATCCACTTCGCCGACCAGTCCGAGCTGTTCGCGGTGGACCGCGCGCCGCGCTGCCACCGGGCCGAGCTGCGCCTGTGCTGCGCCCCGTGCGCGGCCATGGTCACCCAGCAGGAGTACCGCCGGCGGGTGGAGCTGGCGCGCGCCTTCCTGGCCGGCGACGCCGACGAGCCGCTGGGCTGGCTGGACCGGCGGATGCAGGCCGCCGCCGAGCGCTGGGAGTTCGAGTACGCCGCCTCCGTGCGCGACCGCATGCGCCGCCTGGAGGCCCTGCGCGACGAGTTCGGGCGGCTGCGCGAGGCGCTGGAGAACCTGAGCTTCCTGTACCCGGTCAAGGGCGAGGGGGGCGACGACCGGGTGTACGTGGTGCGGCGCGGCACCGTGCGCGCCGTGGTCCCCGCGCCGCGCACCGCCGCCGAGCGCCGGGCGCTGTCGCGCCTGGCCGCGGAGCACTTCGAGCGGCCGGAGCCGCAGGGGGCACTGGTGGCGAAGCACCAGGTAGACGAGATTCTCCTGGTGGCGCGCTGGTTCCGCGCGCACCCCGAGGAGCTGGAGCGCACCGTGCCCGCCGGGCGCGACGGCGTGCTCCCGCTCATCGCGTAGGCGCCGCGCGCCCCTGGCACACGCGTTGCGCCCGGAGGTGCCGTCCGCCGCGCGCCCCGCGCCCCCTCGCCCGTTCCCGGAGACGTCACCGATGCGGAGCCCCGCCCGCTCCCTCTTCCCCGCCCTGCTCCTCGCCGCCCTCGCCGCCTGCGGCGACCGCCTGGAGGAGCCGGAGGCAACCCTGGTGGAGCAGGGCTCGTCCGCCGATTCGCTCTACGGCGCGAGCACCGCGGAGAACCTGCGCGTCGTCCCCGTTGAGGTGGAGGTCCCCGGCCTCCCCGAGGGGTGGAACGGGATGCGCGTCGCCGCCCTTTCCGACTTCAACCTGGGCCTCTGGGCCGACAACGCGCGCGTGGCGGAGGCCGCCGTGCGCCGCGCCGTGTCCCTGAAGCCGGACATGGTGGTGCTGCTGGGCGACTACGTGGCCCGCGAGAGCGGCCTGGCCGAGCTCCCCCGCGTGCTCGCCCCGCTGCGCGGCATCACCACGATGGCGGTCATGGGCGACCGCGACGAGCGCGACCCCTCCGAGAGCCAGGGCGAGCCGGACAGCACGGCCATCCGCATCCGCCAGGTGCTGCAGCAGAGCGGGGTGATCGTGCTGAGCAACGAGCGCGGCCGCATGGTGCTGAACGGCGACACCGCCTACGTGGCCGGGATCGACCCGTACGTCCCCCGCCGCCCCGAGTGGCGCCAGGCGGAGATCTTCAACTCCATCCCCCGCGCCGGCTCCACCCCGCTGCTCCTGTCGCACTCCCCCGCGGGCGTGCTCGCCGCCCCGGACAGCGCCTACCCGCTGGTGCTGGCCGGCAACACCTTCTGCGGGCGCGTGGAGGTGCCCGGCACGCCGCGCCTGAGCTGGGTCAACACCACCCAGCTCCCCGGCAGCCGCATCCCCGGCACCGACCGCCTCTACCGCGTGGACCGCAACGGCCTGTTCATCACCTGCGGCACGGGCTACGGCTTCGTCCCCGTGCGCCTGGGCGCCCCCCCCGAGGTGGCGCTGATCACCCTGCGCCGCCCCGTCTCCGCCGAGCCCACGGCCTCCCCGGACTCGTCCAACGCCGCGCTCGACAGCCTGCTCCAGGTCTACCAGGCCCGCGCCGACTCCGGCGCCCGCCGCGACAGCGCCGCGGCCCCGAGGGGCGACACCACGGCGAGGGACACGACGCGGGGGAGGTGAGGAACGGAAGTGCGTGAGTGCGTGAGTGCGTGAGTGCGTGAGTGCGTGAGTGCGTGAGTGCGTGAGTGCGTGAGTGCGAAAGTGAATGGCAGCACGTAAACGGCGCCCCCACCTCGGCATTGAGGCGGGGGCGCCGTTCGCGGTTCCTGCAGTACCCCTCAAGTCTTCTGCGGAGGGAGACCCGCCGGCAGTTTGGCGGGGCTCCCGGAGCCGGAGCGGAGACAGCCGGGCAGTTTCGGCTGGCTCCGCGACCCGCGCAGGAGACCGGCAGCGGTACCGCCGGGCTCCGGAGCGGCCCCACAAGACGAAGCCGCCCCCACGCGAACTACAAGCCCAGAATCACCGGGTGCTCTGGGCGGCCGCGCGGGTGGCGTCCACGCAGGCCGGCCAGCTCCCGGGCGTCCCGTTCCGACCCGCCGGGAACGAGGTGATCCGCGCGCGCGGCACCCGGTTCGGGTCCTCGGAGGCCAGGTACGCCAGCATCGCCGTGAGGATCGCGTTGTTGCGCACGTCGTCGAAGTGGATCTTGTCGTACGTGTCGCGGTTCGTGTGCCAGGTGTAGGTGCTGTAGTCCCAGCTCAGCGACGACAGCGAGAACCCCGGCGCGCCGTGGCAGATGAACGAGGAGTGGTCGCTCCCGCCGCTGCTGGGCGTGCCCGGCGCCTGCACCGTGATGTGCCGGGTGATGTCCCGCGGCACCTGCGCCAGCCAGCGCGCGAAGAAAGGCTCCGCCCCGGTGAAGCCCATCATGCTGAGCGTGGCGACCCGCCCCGTGCCGTTGTCCTGGTTGAAGAGCGCCTGCAGGTTCTGCACGATGCGCGGGTTGTCGGCCGCGAAGGCGCGCGAGCCGTTCAGCCCCTGCTCCTCCCCGTTCCAGTGCCCCACCAGCAGGGTGCGCTTCGGGTTGGGGTACACCTTCCGGAGGATGCGCATCGCCTCCATCATCACCACCGTCCCCGTCGCGTTGTCCGTCGCCCCGGAGGCGGCGTCCCACGAGTCGAAGTGCGCCGAGAGCATCACGTACTCGTTGGGCTTCTGCTTCCCGCGGACCTCGGCGATGGTGTTGTAGACCGGCACCTCGGCCGGGGTGGCGCGCGACTCCGCGGTCACCCGGATCACCGGGCCCTGCTCGTTCTGCGCCAGGCGGAAGAGCAGCCCGTAGTCCTCGCAGCTCAGGTCCAGGTGCGGCACCCGCTGCGTACGCGCCTGGAACACCTTGTTGACCCCCCACCCCTGCGACCAGTTGGAGGCGATCACCCCCAGCGCCCCCGCCTCCTCCAGCCGCACCGGGAGGGTGCGGGCGGTGAGCCCGGTGCGCGTCACCCGCTGCTCCCACGCGGCGCTGTCCGCCGAGCGCTGCTGACGGAAGCGCGCGAACGACTCCTCGGTCGCCCAGCGCGCCCGGTTCTCGTCCGGGCGGCAGCTGGGCTGCGCGAAGGAGATCGCCACGAACTTGCCCCGGGCCTGCGGGAGCCACGCCTGGAACTCCTGCTGGCTGGCGAAGTCAGGGAGCGCCACCACCGGCCCTTCCACCGGCCGGCCGCCCGTCCCCGGGCTCCAGGCCAGCATCATCCCCTCCAGCGAGCGGACGCGCGGCTGCACCAGGTCCACGTGCGTGATGCCGCGCTCCCAGCCGCGCCAGGTGCCGTACTGCTCGGTGCGCGCCGGGATCCCCCAGCTGCGGTACTGCGCGATGGCCCAGTCGCTCGCCAGCTTCTGCTGCGGCGTGCCGGTGAGCCGCGGGCCGATGGAGTCCGTCAGCGCCTGGGCGAGCCGCTCCAGCTGCGAGTTGCGGGTCCCCTCGTTCCAGATGGCCTCCAGCACCGGGTCCTGCCGGGCCGCCGCCTGCGCCTGCGCCTGGGCGGGCGCCGCAAAAAGGGCGGCCGCGGCGGCCGCCCCCACCCACGAGAATCGCTTCATCCACACCTCTCCTTGAGAGTTCTCCGCGGCGCGGGGCCGCGGCACACGAGGCCGGCTTCGCCGGCCGGGTTCAGACGTCGAGCTCCACCAGCCGTGCGGACGTCCGTCCGGGAGACAGCTCCGCGAGCGCCACGGTGACCGGGTCGCGGAAGCGCCGGGGCCCGGCGCTCCCGGGGTTCACCGCAAGCACCCCGCCCACCCGCTCGATCACGGGCCGGTGCGAGTGCCCGAACACCACCAGCTCCGCCTCCGGGTACGCCGCCGCGGCCTTTGCCGCCGTCGGCGAGCCCAGCTGCATCCCGTGGAACACGGTCACCGCCACCCCGCCCAGCTCCAGGCGGGCCACCTCCGGCACCCGCCCCCGCACCTCCCACCCGTCCGTGTTCCCCCACACCGCCGTCACCGGGGCGATCGCCTCCAGCTCCACGAGCAGGTCCGCCGGGCCGATGTCCCCGGCGTGCAGGATGTGCTCGACCCCCTCGAAGACCGGGAACACCTGCGGCCGGAGCAGCCCGTGCGTGTCCGAGATGATCCCCACCTTCATGGCGCACCGGGACCGTCGTCGTGCCGTTCCTGCCGGCTGTCCCCTGTTCCCTGTTCCCTGTCCCCTGCTTTTTCCCCGCTCCGCCACCGCCGCCCGATCCCGTGCTCCACCCCCAGGTGGTCCAGGATCCGGGCGACCACGAAGTCCACCAGGTCGTCGATGCTCCGCGGCCGCGAGTAGAACCCCGGCGCGGCGGGCATGATCGTGGCGCCGGCGCGGGTCAGGCGGGTCATGTTCTCCAGGTGGACCAGCGAGAGCGGCGTCTCGCGGGGCACCAGCAGCAGCGGCCGGCGCTCCTTGAGCGCCACGTCCGCCGCGCGCTCCACCAGGTTGCGCGAGGTCCCGGCGGCGATGGAGGCCAGCGTCCCCATGGAGCACGGGCAGATCACCATCCCCCGCGACGGCGCGGAGCCGGAGGCGGGGGTCGCGCCGCGGTCCAGGGCGTCGTACAGATCCACCCGCGACCAGTCGCCCGTGGCGGCCCGCAGCGCCTCCAGCCCGTCGATCCCCGACTCCTCCGCAAGCAGGCGCCACCCGTACGACGACACGATCAGCCGCACCGGCGTGGCCGTGTCGACCAGGGCGCGCAGGAGCCGCACCGCGTACGGCGCCCCCGAGGCCCCCGTCACCCCCAGGGTGATGGGCGCACCGCCCGCGGCGCTCACGCCAGCAGCCTCTCCACCAGCACCAGCAGGCAGAACCCCACCGAGATGATGCCGTTGATGTTGAAGAACGCCGCGTCGATGCGCGAGAAGTCGTCCGACCGCACCAGGCTCTGCTCGTACGCCAGCATCACGGTGATCAGCACCGCCCCGGCGTAGTAGATCGCCCCCGCCTGCGGCACCAGCGTCCCCAGCAGAAAGAACAGCCCGGCGCACGCCAGGTGCAGGACACGCGAGGCCACCAGCGCGCCGCGCGGCCCAAGCGCCGCGGGGATGGAGTGCAGCCCCTGCGACCGGTCGAAGTCGATGTCCTGGAGCGAGTACAGGATGTCGAAGCCGGAGACCCAGGCCGCCACCGCCCCCGCCAGCACCAGCAGCACGGCGGCGGGCCGGCTCCACTGGCCCGAGATGGCCAGGTAGGCGCCCACCGGCGCGATCGCCAGCGACACGCCCAGCACCAGGTGCGCCCAGCGGGTGAAGCGCTTGGTGTACGAGTAGAAGAAGATCCACGCGAGCGCGAGCGGGGCGAGCGCCAGGCACAGCGGGTTCAGCATCGCCGCGCACGCCAGGAACAGCCCGCTCGCCACCGCCACCGCCGCCGACGCCTGCCCCACCGTGAGCTTGCCGGCGGGGATCTCGCGCATCCGGGTGCGCGGGTTGCGTGCGTCGATCGCCCGGTCCACGATCCGGTTGAATCCCATCGCCGCGAAGCGCGCCGAGGTGAAGGCCACCAGGATCAGCAGCAGGTCCGTCCAGCGCACCGGGAAGCGGTACGACGCCAGCGTCGCGCCCACCAGCGCGAACGGCAGCGCGAACACCGTGTGCGGCAGCTTCACCAGGTTGGAGTAGTCCACCAGGCGCCCGCGCCCGTGGATGTGCTGCCCTTCGTGGATGTATGTGCTCACAGGATCATCGTGTTCCGATCGTTCACCGCAGCGCCGCCGCGGCCAGGTTCAGCACCCCGAAGCTCAGGTACGCCACCCCGCCCACGGTCAGGAGCGTGCGGGCCAGCGTGATCTGCCGGATGCCGATCTCGTCGAAGTGCTCCTCCGGCTTCCAGAGCGCCCGCAGCGACACCGGCACCCCCTCCCGCGCGTGGCGGGTCCACGCCACGATCTGGAGCATTGCCGAGGTCACGCAGCAGGCGATGAAGGTGAGGACCAGCCCCGCCCCGAAGATCGAGAGGAAGTCCCTCACGGCCGCTTCGTCCCCCAGTGGATCGCCGCGATCCCGCCGGAGAGCGTGGTCCACCCCACCTCCTCGAACCCTGCGCGGCGCATCCGCTCCGCCAGCTCCGGCGGCTCCGGGAAGTTGAGGACGGACTCCGGCAGGTACGTGTACGCCGAGGAGTGCCTGGACACCATCCGCCCCACCAGCGGCAGCACGCGCAGGAAGTAGAAGAAGTACATCCCGCGGAAGGGCTGCCAGGTGGGCGTGGTGAACTCCAGGATCACCAGCCGCGCCCCCGGCTTCAGCACCCGCGCCGACTCGCGCAGGCCCGCGTCCAGGTCCGCCAGGTTCCTCACCCCGAAGCCCACCGTGGAGCCGTCGAAGGTCGCGTCCGGGTACGGGAGCGCCAGCGCGTCCGCGCAGGCGGACGACACCGGGAGGCGCGCCACCTTGTCCTGGCCGCGCTCCAGCATGGCGAAGGTGAAGTCGCTCCCCACCACGCGGCCGCGGAAGCCGGGGCGGCGGGCCAGCTCCACCGCCAGGTCCAGCGTCCCCGCGCAGTTGTCCAGGTACGTCCCCTCCGGCTTCCGCTCCCACCCCAGCCGGTTCACCGCCCGGCGCCGCCACAGCTTGTCGATGTTCAGCGACAGCAGGTGGTTGAGCAGGTCGTACCGCGGCGCGATCGACGAGAACATCCTGCGCACCTGCGCGGCCTTCTCGGCGGGCGCGGGGAGCACGGTTGGGCGGCTGGTTGCGGACGGCATCGCGGACGGCGGAAGAATCGTGTAAAATGAAGGACAAAAGGTACCTGCACCCGCCCCGCGCGGCAAGGCTGGCTCCCCGCCGGACCGCCGCGGGAGCCCGGCTGAAACTTCCGCCGGGGGGCCGCCGTACAGGCTCCAGGCAGAGTAATCCGACCCCCCGGTCCTCGAAATTGGACGCGACCCAAGTACCCGACCACGAGCTCGTCGCCCGCGCCCGCAAGGGCAGCGAGGCCGCGTACCGGGAGCTCCTCGGCCGCTACCAGCGTCCGGTGTTCTCGCTCGTGTACCGCATGGTCCGGGACCGGGAGCAGGCGGAAGACCTGTCGCAGGAGACCTTCGTCAAGGTCTTCAACAACATCGACCGGTACGACCCCAAGTACAAGTTCTCCAGCTGGATCTTCAAGATCGCCACCAACGTGGCGATCGACGCCCTCCGCAAGAAGGAGCCGGCCACCGTCTCGCTGGACGGCTCGCGGCATGCGGAGACGGACGACGAGGTGGAAGCCACCCGCATCACCGCGGTCTCGGACGACGAGAACCCGGAGGAGCTGCTGGAGGCCCGCGAGCTGGGGTCCGAGATCGAGCGCGCCATCGGCAGGCTGCGCCCCGAGTACAAGACGGCCGTGCTCCTGCGCCACGTGGAAGGCCGCGCCTACGAGGAGATCGCCGAGATCATGGCGGTGCCGCTGGGCACCGTGAAGACGTACATCCACCGGGCCCGCGGCGAGCTGCGCGAATCGCTCGCCCACCTGAGGATCTGACAGTGCTGAAACTTCTCGTGGTGAGACCACGTAGTCGGTGACGAACCGCCCGAACAACCAGGAGAGTGGACCCGTGTCATATCTGGGACACGTGCCGCAGTGGACGCTGGAGCTGTACGCCGAGGACGCCCTCCCGCCCGAAGAGCGGGAGGAGGTGCGGGCGCACGTGGAGCGCTGCGGCACCTGCGCGGCCGAAGTGGAGTCCAGCCGGGCGCTCTTCGCCTCGCTCGGCGAGCTCCCCCGCTTCACGCCCATGCCGGAGTTCGCCGACGCCGTGATGGCGCGGGTGACCATCCGGCCCGAGGGATCGGCCGCGCTGGCGAGGGTGCGGCGCTGGCTGCCGGCCACGCGCAAGGGGTGGATGATGCTGTTCGCCACGCTCGCGGCCCCGTTCGGGCCGCTGCTGGCGGTGGCGGCGTGGCTCCTCTCCTTCCCGCTGGTGACCGTGGGCGGGCTGCTCTCCATGGGGCAGCAGTGGGCGGCGCAGGCGGGACACGCGGCGGTGGACGGCGCCGTGGAGCTGGTGGCGGGGAGCGGGATCCTGGAATGGGGACGGGGTGCGGCGGCGGCGCTGTGGGCGAACCCCGTCAGCGAAGTCTCGCTGGTCGCGATCCTGATGGCTCTGGCGACGCCGGTCTCGGCGTACGTGCTGGTTCGACTTCTTCGAGCCCCGGTGGGGGATGTGGCCCATGCGAACTGACAACGTGAAGGTGCCGGCGCTGCTGATCGCCGCGGCGCTCCTGGGGAGCGCCGCCCCGCTGCCGGCGCAGAGCCCGGCGGAGGAGGTGCGGCGCGAGGTCTCGGCCGCCCGGGCCGAGACCGTCCGCGAGGCGGCCCGGGCGCAGGGCGAAGCGGTGCAGGCGCACCGCGAGGCGGTGCGGGAGATGGCCCGCGCCCACGCCTCGGCCCGCGAAGCCGGGGTCTCGGTGCTCACCGGCGACCACGTGGTGGACGACGGCGAGGTCATCGACGGCGACATGGTGGTGGTGGGCGGCGACCTGACCGTCCACGGCGAGATCCGCGGCAACGCGGTGGTCACCGGCGGCGACCTCCTCATGGAGGACGGCGGCAGGGTGCTGGGCGACGCGGTGGTCACGGACGGCGAGCTGCTCAACCACGGCGGCCGCATCCTGGGCGAGATGCGCACCCTGGCCGGCAGCGAGGACCACGTGGTGGTGACGCCCACCCCGCCGCACGCGCCGGCCGCCCCGCCGCAGGCGGTGCGCATCCGGCACGCGTCGTGGTTCGAAGACATCGCCGAGGGGATCGCGGGGATCGCTTCCACGCTCGCTTTCGGGCTGGTGCTGGCGGGGATCGGGGCGGCGCTGGTGTTCTACGGCCTCCCCTACCTGCGCAACGTGAGCGAGACGGTGCGCCGCCACACCGGGCGCTCCGCGGCGGTGGGGCTCGCGGCCGGCTTCCTGATGATCCCCGCCTTCATCCTGCTGGTGGTGGCCCTGGCGATCTCCATCATCGGCATCCCGCTGCTCCTGGTGGCCATCCCGCTCTACCCGCTCGCGGTGGCCACGGCCCTCGGCTTCGGGCTGCTGGCGGTGGCACACGTCATCGGCGAGTACACGGCGGAGCAGCGCGGCGGGCTCGACTTCCGCCACCGGAACGCCTACGCATACGTGTTCTACGGAATCGGGCTGCTGCTGGCCCCCATGCTCGCGGGGCACCTGATCGGGATGGTGGGCTTCCTGGGGTGGATCGGGTGGATACTGGTGGCCGCCAGCGTCGCGGCCCTGTTCGCGGCCGCTTTCCTGGGCCTGGGCGCGGTGATCCTCACCCGCGCCGGCACCCGCGAGCCGTACGTCCCGCGGCGCAGCTACGACCCGGTGCTGGACGGCGACCCGCTCTTCGACGCGGAGCCGGTGGCGAGGGAGCCCCATGTTTGAGGCGCGCCGGGGCCGGAGCGCCCTGCTCGGGCTCGCCGTGGCCGCGGCGGCGGGGTGCGGCTCGGCGGATCCCTCGGAGGCGCAGAGCTGGCGCACAGTGAACTCGTCGCGGCAGGTGCTGAACGAGAAGGCGCTGGACGTGGAGGTGGAGTACGGGGCGGGCCGCCTGGTGGTGACCCCGGCCGACCGGCCGCTCCTGTATGAGTTCCAGATGCGCTACGACGAGAGCCAGACCACCCCGGTGACGGAGTACGACCGGGAGCGCGGCACGCTCCGGCTGGGGATGAGGTCGCGCGACCGGGAGCGCGGCATCCGAGTGAACCGGGTGCGCGAGGAGTCCCGCGCCGACCTGCACCTGAGCCGCGAGGTCCCCATGGACCTGGGGCTGGAGTTCGGCGCCGGGGAGGCGGACATCGACCTGGGAGGGCTGTCGCTGCGCAGCCTGCGCGTCGCCACCGGGGCGAGCGACACCCGCATCGGCTTCCGCGCCCCCAACCGCATTCCCGCGGAGGAGGTGAGGCTGGAAGCGGGCGCGGCCAGCTTCGAGGTCACGGGGCTGGGCAACACGCGGGCGCAGCGCTTCACCTTCAAGGGCGGGGTGGGCGAGACGGTGCTCGACTTCAGCGGCGCCTGGGACCGCAACGCGACCGCCGAGGTATCCATGGGGATCGGGTCGCTGACGCTGCGGTTCCCGCGCGACCTGGGAGTGCGCATCGTCAAGGACTCGTTCCTGACCAGCTTCGACGGCTCGGGGATGGTGAAGCGCGGCGGGGCGTACTACAGCCGCAACTGGGAGAGCGCCCGCAACCGCCTGACGGTGGAGGTGGAGGCCGCGTTCGGCTCCATCGACGTCGACTGGATCGACCGGTAGGACACTCGGGACTTACACAGGAGGACTCTGATGCTCACCGCCCTTCTCACGCTCGTCGTCATCGGCATCGTCGGCCTGGTGGCCGTCAGCATCGTCTTCGCGCTGGTGGCGGCGGTCTTCGGGCTGGCGTTCGGCGCGCTGGGGCTGCTCTTCAAGCTGGCGCCGGTGCTGCTGATCGGGTACGTGGTGTTCAAGCTGGTGCAGCGGAGCGGCGGCGGCGGCTCGCACCGGCAGCTCACCTCTTCGGACCAGCGCTGGCTGGATTCGTAGGCGGCGGCTTCGGACGGAACGCGCGGAGGGGGGGGGGGGGAAACGGGCGGCCCCCCC
>JBFMFL010000479.1:0-3657 GCA_040752145.1 Gemmatimonadota bacterium | reverse complement strand
GGCCAGCCGCGCCGCGGGGAGGAGACGCGCCCGCGGCGACCGTCGGACCCGCGGCGCGCGCGCCCGCTCCGCCTCCACCCGGTGCAGCCAGGCGGACACCGCGGGGAAGCTGTCCCCCACCTCCTCGCGCCGGAGCGCCTCCAGCTCGCGGTCCAGCTCGCTCATGACTCCCTCCGTGCGTCGATCTCGTCCAGGAGGCGGAGCGCCGCTGCCTCCACTCCCTCTTCCCCGCGCGCCCCCCGCCCCACGGGGACCCCGGCCTCCAGCATCCCCCGCACCCGCTGCCGGGCGCGGCTCAGGCGCGACTTGGTGGCGGACACGCTCCGGTCCCCCTGCACCGCGCCCACCTCCTCCAGCGACATCCCCGCCACCTCGAAGAGCAGCAGCGCCGCCCGGTCGCGGTCCGGCAGCCGACCCAGCGCGGCCAGCAGCGCCGCCCGCCCGGGGGCGTCCGGCCGATTGCGCAGCACGGCGGGCATCGGCTCGGCGTCGCCCAGCTCCGCCAGCGGGACGAAGCGGCGCCAGAAGTGCCGCCGGGCGGCGGCGTGGAAGCACTGCGTGACGATGCGGAAGAGCCAGGAGCGGAACCGGGCCGGGTCGCGCAGCGACCCGTAGTGCTCCAGCGCCTGGAGGAGCGCCTGCTGGAGCACGTCGTCGGCGTCGCCGGGGGACCACCGCGCGCACAGGGCGCGGGTGTACCTCACCACGTCGTCGTAGTGGGGCTCCAGGGCCTCGGCGAAGGCGTCCGCGTGCACCGGCTCTCCCGCGCGCTCCGCTACGCCGCCGCGGCGCCGCACAGGTACACGCGCTGCTCCGTGTAGGAGATGAACACGCGGCAGGTGCGCAGCAGGTCCGCGCCCACCAGCATGGTGGGCCGGTCGCCCAGCCCCAGGGCGCGGAACACCGGCAGGTCGGAGATCCTCATCTCCAGCGGCGGAAAGCGAAAGCCCCCCACCCCCACCCGGTCGAAGGTGTGGAGCCGGCTCTCCACGGTGTCGCCCGAGATCCCGCCCGCGGCGCGGGTGGTCCGCAGCCCCGGCGTGGCGCGCGTCACCCCCGCCCCGGCGGCGGCGCGCCAGTTCAGGGTGCTCAGGTGCGCGCCGCTGTCCAGGATGGCGCGCACGGTGGAGTCGCCCACCGCCACGTCGAACATCACGAAGCCGGGCATGGGGGAGAGGTTGGCGACGGTCGCGGGAGCGGCGCCGGGCCGGGGCGCGGGGTCCGCCCCGCGCCGCCACAGCCGCAGGCGGCCGCCGGGGACGTCCACCTCCACGTCGAAGGCGCGCAGGAAGTCGTTCCCCAGCACCCCGGCGTACGCGGGGCCGGCGGAGCGGCGGAAGCGGCCCGTCTCCGTCACCACCGCCGTGATCCCCGCCACCGTGTGCCCTCCCACCGAAACCGCGGGGAGCGGCACCCGGCGCAGCCGCACGGCGCCGCTGGCCCCCATCACCTGCACGGAGTCGCCCGCGCCGGCGGGGATCCCCAGCCGCGCCACGGTCTCCGGCGACACCACGCTCCCGCCGCCCGCCGTGTCGAACAGGAACTGGAGCGAGTCGTGCCCGCCCATGCGGACGGGGACCACGATCCGGCCGCTGTCCCAGACCAGCGGGACCTCCGTGTACCCGGTGGACGGCCGGGCCGGCGCGGCGGCCGGGGACAGGAGCAGGGTCGCCGCCGCGCCCAGCAGGGACGGGACCCGCATGTATGTGCGCATGGTCTTTCGGATCGGTGAGGGTTCGCCGCCGGCGGCCCCGTGCGGGGCGGCCTCACCAGGTATGATGCACGAGGGGCCCGAAAGGTCGCAGCGGGTTTTCCGCGGCGTCTTTCGGGCCCGCCGGCCGATCCTACAGGATGCCGGCCAGGTGGACCAGCAGCCAGAGGATCGCGCCGCCCACCACGTACCCGCCGACCTCCTCCGCCCGCCCGATGGGCGGGGCGGGCGGACGCGGCAGCCCCTCCGGCTCGGCGACCGGCGGGGTACGCGGCCGCTCCGGACGGGTGTCCGGGGCGCGGCCGGCCTGGGTGCCGCGCGCCTCCAGCCCGGGGACCATGGTGACGCCCTCCGCCGCGGCGGGCGCCGCTGCCGGGGGTACCGCGGCGACGGGCGGGGGCGGGGCCGCGCAGTCCGCCACCCGCCGGGCGACGAGCGTGGCGGTCGCCGCCCCGCCGGGCGCGTCCACGGTGAACGCCGTGGCGCGGCCGCGCAGCTCGCCGCTCCTCACCACCCGCAGGCGGGCGTCCACCCCCGCGCCCACGGTGGACCAGCGGATGCGCAGCGAGTCGCGCCGGAAGGGGAGCGGCGACCACGACGCCACGTGGCGCGCCGTCCCCGCGGTGCCGCCCACGGCCCGCACCCGGAGCGAGCCGCGCAGCGTGGTCTCCTCCGCCGGCACGGTGTCCAGGGCGATGCGCGAGGGGAGCGTGTGCGCCGCCGACGCGGCGAGCGCCGGGGTCCAGGGGCCCGGCGTCAGCGCCCAGCACCCGGCCAGGGAGCGGGGCGCGTTGGGGGCGGGCTGCTGGGCCGCCAGGGCGGCGGGGAGCAGCGCGAGGAGCGGCAGCAGCAGCGAAGGGCGCATGTGTGGCACGGCTCGGGAATCGGGCACGAGGAACAGGGATGAATACAACACACCGGCCCCGCGCGCACCCTCCCGCGGCTACGGGCGTCCCCCGCCGGGGCGGGGCGCCTCCACGACGACCTCCCCCCCGGTGATCATCCGCACCGGGCGGCGCGCGGGGAGCACCCGCAGCGCCAGCTCCCGGGCCTCGCCCCGCGCCAGCTCCAGCTCCACGACTTCCCGCTCGAAGCGGTGGTGCGGGGGGAGGCCGGCCGCGGCCACCGAGAGCGTCCACCGGCCCGGCCGCAGGTCGGTGAAGTCGAACCCGCCGTCCGCCCCCGACACCCGCCGCAGGGTCTCGCCCCCGCACGACAGCTCCAGCACCACCCCCGGCATCCCCGACGAGTCCGCCCCGGAGACGAGCCGCACCACCCCCCGCAGCCGGGCCCGCCGCGTCATCCCCACCTCCACCCGGACCTCCCGCTCCCCCGGCCGTAGCACCACCGGCGCGTCGTCCAGCGGCACGCGCCCCGCGCCGGGGCCGCGCCCCTCCACGCGCAGCCGGTAGCTCCCCGCCGGGAGCCCCGCGAACGCCAGGCGCCCGGCCGCGTCGGTGAGCACCATCCTGCCGCCCAGCGTCACCAGCGCCCCCGCGAGCGGGGCCCCGGTCTCCGCGTCGTACACCCGCCCCACCACGCGCCCGCCCTCGCCGCCGCGGGCGACCGGGACGCCCACGGGGACGGTGTAGTCGATCCGGAACAGGTTCCGCAGCGCCGCGCCCGCTCCCGCGCGGGCGAGCCTCACCCCCGCCGCGATCCGGTGCCCCCCGGCCAGGCGCCGCTCGGCCCCCGCGTCGAAATGCAGGTCGCTCCACCCCGCGCCGCCGCCATGGCGGGCGGCGCGGAGCGAGGCGCGCAGCTCGCCCGCCGTCCCCAGGCGGGCCGCCCCGTCCAGCGCGGCCTCCGTCGCCCCCGCCACGCCCGGGCGCCCCGGCACCGCGCCGTCCACCCGGTCGATGCGCGCCGACAGGGAGCCGCGGCGCCCCACCAGCGCGGACTGGAGCCCCACGCCCCGGAACGGCAGCTCCCCGTCCGCGCCCGCC
>JBFMFL010000478.1:0-3664 GCA_040752145.1 Gemmatimonadota bacterium | reverse complement strand
GGGGCCTCGCCGGGGGCGCCGCCGCCGTCGCAGCCGGGGGCCAGGGCGAGCCCCAGCAGGAGCAGGGAACGAACGGCAAGGGAGGACGGTATCACGGACGCTTCTTTTCTCGGGGGTGCCGGGAGATGCGGGGAGGTGCGCGGGTGGGGTTCCGGAGCTATACTAGGGCGTCCCTTTCCGCACAGCAAGTAAGTATCGGCCAATCGCGGATGAAGATCCTTACGCGTTACCTCCTGCGGGCTCACATAGGCCCGTTTTTGTTTGCCTTCCTGGCGCTCACCGGGGTGATCACCATCAACACCCTGGCCCGCCGGCTCGCGGAGCTGGCCGGCAAGGGGCTGCCCCTGGACATCGTCTTCCGCTTCTTCGTGCTGTCGCTGCCGGCCACCATCGCCCTGACCTTCCCCATGGCGGTGCTGGTGTCGGTGCTGTACACCTTTTCGCAGCTCACCGCGGACAACGAGGTGACGGCGCTCAAGGCCAGCGGCATCGACCTGAAGCGGATGCTCCTCCCCCTGTTCGTGGCGGCGGCGCTGATCGCGGGCGGGATGGTGTGGTTCAACGACCGCGTCCTCCCGGAGAGCAACCACCGCTGGAGCCAGCTGATGATCGACATCGGGCGCAAGAGCCCGCTGTTCATCCTCCGCCCGCAGGTCATCAACCGCATCCCCACCTCGGACGGCCGCGCCTTCTACCTGCGCGCGGCGCGCTCGGATCCCAACACCAGCCGGCTGTGGGACGTGGTGATCTACGACGTCAGCAGCCCGCGCATCATGCGCACGGTGTACGCGGACTCGGGGGTGATGGCCTTCAACACCGCCCGCACCGACCTGCTGCTGACGCTGTACGACGGCCACCTGCGCGAGGTGGACATGGACCAGCCGGCCGGCTTCCAGCGGGTCAGCTTCCGGCAGCAGATGCGCCGCATCCCCGGGGTGGCCAACCAGCTCCAGGTAGGGAGCGCCACCGGCGCCTACCGCGGCGACCGCGAGATGACGGTGGGGATGATGCGGGCGCGGGTGGACTCGCTCAAGGTGCAGCTGCGGCAGATCAAGGCCGACGCGCACCGCACCGCCGCCCAGGACCTGGCCCGCGTGCTGGGCCGCGGCCCCCGGGCCGACCCCGACGAGGCCCCGCTCGCCTCCGGCATGGTGCAGCACGACGCCGCGCAGACCACGCGCCTCGCCTCCGACAACCTGGCCGGGGCGCTGGGGCGCACGCGCGAGCTGCAGCGCCAGATCCGCAGCTACCGGGTGGAGATCCAGAAGAAGTACTCCATCGCCGCGGCCACGCTGGTGTTCGTGCTGGTGGGGGCGCCGCTCGCCATCCGCTTCCCGCGCGGCGGGGTGGGGATGGTGATCGCCTTCAGCCTGGTGATCTTCGCCATCTACTACGTGGGCCTCATCGGCGGGGAGACGCTGGCGGACGAGGGGTACGTGTCGCCGGAGTGGGCCATGTGGGTGGTCAACGCGGTCATGGCCGGGCTGGGGGTGCTCTGGGTGGCGCGGATGGGGAACGAGACGTCGTCGGGGCGGAGCGGAGCGTGGGAGGAGTGGACGGAGAAGCTGCGGGCCCGCTTCGGAGGGGGGCGCGCATGATCCGCCTGCTGGACCGCTACGTGGGCGTTCAGTACCTGCGGACGTTCGTGCTGCTGGTGCTGGGGCTCCCCCTGCTGTTCGTGATCACCGACCTCACGGACAACCTGGACAAGTACGTGGACCGGGGGCTCTCCATGCCCACGGTGGCGCTGTCGTACGTGTACCAGCTGCCGCTGTTCATCGTGTACGCCTTCCCCATCGCCGCGCTGGTGGCGACGGTGTTCACCATCGGGGGGATGACCGGCCACATGGAGATCGGCGCCGCCAAGGCGGCCGGGGTCTCCTTCTACCGGCTGCTGGCGCCGATCATCGCGATCGCGGCGCTGCTGAGCGGGGTGGCGCTGGGGCTGGGCGAGCTGGTGCCGGTGACCAACGGCTGGCGCGCGGTGCTGATGGGGGAGAGCAGCGCCCGCGCCACCACGCTGCGCACCAACTTCGTCTTCCAGACGGACCGCAGCGGGGTGCTCTCGGTGCGGCGGCTGGACCCGGGGATGTCGGAGATGCACGGGGTGGTGCTGGAGCGCAAGACCACGCCGCAGACGCCGGGGGTCCACGGCTTCGCGGAGACGGCGCGCTGGACCGCCAAGGACGGCTGGAAGATGGAGCGCGGCTACCTGCGGGTGCTCACGCACGACGGCCAGGAGCGCACCTTCTCCTTCACCAGCCTGGGGCTGCCGCAGCTCACCGAGACGCCGGAGGACTTGCTGGCGGAGCCCAAGGACCCGACCGAGATGCGCTACGCGGAGATGACGCGGTTCATCCGCGCCATCGAGCGCTCGGGCGGCGACGCGCGCGCGCTGGTGGTGGAGCGCGCGCAGAAGCTGGCGCTGCCGGCGGCGGTGTTCGTGATCGTGCTCTTCGGGGCCCCGCTCTCCACCAGCTCGCAGCGCGGCGGCGCGGCGTACGGCGTGGGCATCAGCCTGATCATCACGCTGATCTACCTGCTGCTCTTCCGCGTGATGCGCGCCCTGGGCGAGAGCGGCGCCGTGGAGCCGGTGCTGGCGGCCTGGGTGCCGAATTTGATCTTTCTGGTGGCGGGGCTGTTCCTGCTCTGGCGGGTGAAGACGTAGGGGCGGAAAGGAAGTGCGTGAGTGCGAAAGTGCGGGAGTCCGGAGGGGGCTCCCGCACTTTTCGCCGGCGCCCTATCCCGCCACCTCGTAGTGCGTGACGCGGGGCTCCAGCTCCAGCAGGTACTCGGCGTCCTCCGGGTAGTAGCGCGCCCGCTCCGGGTCGTCCCCGGCGAAGGCCCGGATGGCGTCCCACGACTCCCACAGCGTGATCAGCAGGAAGTGCGTGCGGCCGTCCCCGGTGCGGCGGAGCACCTGCACGCCCCGGTTCCCCGGCGTGGCGCGGTAGTCGGGGAGCCCGGTGCGCTCCAGGTACTCCAGGTACGCGTCGCCCCTGGACCCGGGGACTGCGCCGTGCCACAGGCGCGCGATCACGCGGCGCTCCCGGCGCGGACCGCCTTGCGGAGCAGCACGATCTGCCCGGCGTGGTAGAGGGCGTGCTGGACGGCGCCGTGCAGGGTGGCGTAGCGCGTGGCGGTGCCCGGGTACGGGGCCTCGTCCAGCTGCGCGTCGTCCAGCGCGGCGACGGCCTCGCGGAGGCGGCGGCTGCGCTCGTCCAGGCGGCGGAGCAGCGCCCGCCACTCCTCCTCGCTCTCCGCCGGGGCGGCGGGCCAGTCGCCCTCGTCGGGCTCGCGCAGGGGCTCGCCGGCCAGGCGGCGGCGCAGCGTGTCCTCCCAGGCGGCCAGGTGCCGCACGATCTCGCGGATGCTGTGCGCGCCGGGGACGGGGCGGGCGGCGGCCTCGGCGGCGGTGACGCCGTCCAGCGCCTCGCGCAGGGAGGGGCCGTGCCAGGCCTCGCCCTCGTAGGCGCGGCGCATCTGGTCCAGGATGCGTTCGATCTCGGTCATGGGGTCTCCAGGGGGTCGAGGGTCAGGCGAGCGTGCGGAGCGCCCAGGCGGCGGCGACCCCGGCGAGGACCGCTAGCGGGAAGCTGCCCGTTCGCGCGGCGGCGAGGACGGTGACGGCGCCCGCGGCGGCGGCGGGCGCGCCGCCGGCCAG
>JBFMFL010000477.1:0-3687 GCA_040752145.1 Gemmatimonadota bacterium | reverse complement strand
CAAGCGAGGGAGGGGAGAACTGCCTGCCACACCTGTAGTTGCTCCCCTCTCCCAGAATTGGGAGAGGGTGGCGAGCCTCAAGCGAGCCGGGTGAGGGCCAGGCGCCCCCTCCTCGATCCAGAGGAGGGGGCGCTGTCGTTTTTTCCGCACTCTCGCACTTCCGTTCACCCCAGCGACTTCAGCGCGTCCTTGATCTCGTCGAACGGCGGGAGCAGGCCGGGGTTCGTGGAGTGCCAGGCGTACGCCACCCTGCCGTCGCGGCCCACCACGAAGGCGGCGCGGTCGGAGGCGCCGCGGAGGCCGGGGCCCAGCGGACCCTCGCGCACCACCCCGAAGGCCTCGCTGGCCTCGCGGTTGAAGTCGGAGAGGAAGGGGTAGTCGGCGCCGCACTCGGCGCGGAAGCGCGCCAGCACGAAGGGCGAGTCCACGCTCACCGCCACCGGCTGCGCCTGCAGCTGCCGGTACGAGGCGAGGTCGTTCCCCACCGCGCACAGCTGCTCGGTGCAGGTGGAGGTGAAGGCCAGCGGGAAGAAGAGCACCACCACCGGCTGCCGGCTCCACAGCCCGGCGAGCGACACCTGCTCGCCCGCGTGGGAGGGGAGCGTCACGTCGGGGGCCGCGTCACCCTGCTTCAGAGGCATACGGGAATTCCCTTGGATCCGGTCCGGCCACGCCGGACGTTGCAGAAAGCATGAACAAACGACGGGCGCGGATTGTAGCGCGCGGAGAGCTCCGCCGCAAACACCCGTCGCCCGTCGAGTCGTGGTGCGTCGTTCAGCGTACTGCGTACTTCCGTCAGCGAAGCAGCCCCACGGCCCACACCGGGCGGTGGTCGCTGGCGCCGCGGGTGTCCAGCACGGTGCCGGCCGCGGCGGTGTCCGGCGCCGCCAGGCCGCGCAGGAGGATGTGGTCCACCCGCCCCAGCAGGCCCATGGTGCGCGGGCCGCGCTCGGTGGGCCAGGCGTACCCGGCGTCGCGCGCGACCCGGGCCACCGCCGCATCGTTCAGGTCCCCGCCGACGACCGCGCGGGGGTAGCGGGCGGCGTCGGCGAGCACGGCGCGCAGTTGCTCGCGGCGCGCGCCGGGGCCCACGTCAGCGACGGTGCCCAGGTGCGCCGAGTAGACGCGCACGCGCTCGCCGCCCACCATGATCGTGGCTGCCGTGGCGGTGCGCTGCATCCCCGAGTAGCGGGAGCGGTGCGGCAGGACGATCTTTGCGTCCTCCACGATCGGCCAGCGCGAGAGCACGGCGTTGCCGAACTCGCGCTGGGTGCGGTGGTGGACGACGGCGGGGTAGTACACGTAGCCCATCCCCAGCGCCTCCGCGATGCGGCGCGTGCCGCGCGCGTCCATCTCCTGGAGAAGGAGCACGTCGGCGCCGCGGAGCGCCGGGTCCGAGCCGAGCAGCCGGGTGGCGGCGTCCACCCGGCGCGCGTAGGCGATGTTGAAGGTCACCAGCCGCAGGGTGTCGCCGCGCGGGCGCTGCACGGCCGCGGCGGGCGGGGGCGCGGCGTAGCGGGGGCCGGCGCCCGGGTGGTTCCACGCCGGCCGGCAGCCGGCCAGCAGGCACAGCGCGGCCAGGGCGGCCGCATGGAGGAGTGGACGCACGCGGCGGGGCTACCCGGCCGCGGCGCGCAGCCGCAGGGAGCGGAGCACGGCGAGCACCGTGTCGCGCTCCTCGTCCTGCTCGCCCGAGGCGCACGAATAGCTGGCGAACACCAGCGCCCCCGGCGCGGTGGCGACCCCCACCAGCCAGAAGGTCTCGCCCTCCTCCTCCTCGTCGTCCGTCAGGTACTCGCACACGGCCATCTCCGCCCCGCCCTCCAGCGCCAGGTCCTCCACCTCGTCCTCCTCCAGCTCCACCCCCTGCTCCTCCAGGAAGGAGTACAGCTCCTCCGCCGGGTCCGGGAAGTCGCCGGTTTCCTGGGGGACGCCCACCAGGTGCAGGCTCCCGGCGCCGTCCGGGTGGGCCAGCTCCACCCCGCCCGCCTCCGGGTCGACTTCCGCGTACCACCCCGCCGGCACCGCCACGTCGAAGCCTCCCTCGTCGTCCGCGTACCTGCGCTCTTCCGCCATGCTCGCCCCCGCTCGGTGTGCCGTGCCGTCGTCCGGCGTCAACATGTGCTGCGTCCGCTCCGCCTGCAACCCGCAGTGACCGGAGGGGGCCCTCCGTCGTCATCCCCACGGGCGCCCGGAAGCCCGGAAGCGCCCGTCCCGCCGGGGCTTTCAAGCCCGGCACGGAACCTGCCGAAAATACCCCTCAGGCGCGCCGCACGGCGCGTCGCTCCCCCACGGCCACGGAGGTAGCTTATTCGCGCTTTAGGTGTGAGTCTCGTCGCAATCGCAGCCATCGTGGCCAGCCTTACCGTCGTGAGAAACCGCCAGGAAGAGCGGCGCTCCGACGAGAACCCGGCGCTGGAGCCCTCGCCGGCTGCGGTAGACCTGGACGGAATCCGCGCAGCGGGCTTCTAGCCCCCGCGATCCGGGTCCGGGTCGGTGCCCCACGGGGCGCCGCGTCCCACCGTGGACGCGGCGCCCCGTGCCTTTTTGCATCCCAGCCCCGACGCCGCAGGGATCTACAAACAAATGAACCGCATTTGCCACGGAATCATTAAGATGAGTTGATTCATCGACTTACGAGTGTTATATTGTTCGCGCAAAGTCGAATTCACGCCCTGGCGAAGCGCGGTGGACGGTCGGTTCCGTCCGTCGCGTTCGTCTTGAAACGGACAGGAGACAGCGCGAGTGAAGAACACCAGCGAACAGAGCTCTCTGCGCCGCGCCGGCGCGCGCGACCTGCTGCGCAGCCGTGGCGTCCAGGCCCTGCTCGCGACCGTCGCGGTCGCGCAGGTGGCGGTTACGGCTCACGCGATCGACGAGCGGACGGCGGGCAAGACCGCCAGGGAGCCGTCCTTCCCCCGGCCGGTGGCGAAGGCCATGGCCAGTCCCGTCCTGGCGCCCGTGGTGGTGACCCAGCTGGCGCTGGAGAAGCCCGGGGCGGCGGCAAAGGTGGCCGCGGCGGACGAGGGCGAGCTCAAGGCCAAGGCCCTGGCCCGCAAGTACAAGGCGAAGGGGTACCCGGTCTCCGAGCGCCTGGCCGAGAGCATCGTGGAGGCGGCGCTGGAGGCCGACATCGAGCCGGAGCTGGCCTTCGGGCTGGTGCGGGCCGAGAGCGGCTTCCGCGACGGCGCCACCAGCCACGTGGGCGCCATCGGGCTGACGCAGCTGATGCCGCGCACCGCCAAATGGCTGGAGCCGGGCACCACCACCCGCGACCTGCGCGACAGCGAGACCAACCTGCGCATCGGGCTGGGCTACCTGCGCGACCTGATCGACAAGTACGACGGCAACGAGCGGCTGGCGCTGCTGGCCTACAACCGCGGGCCCGGCACGGTGGACAAGGTGCTGCGCCGCGGCGGCGACCCGGACAACGGGTACGTGGAGAAGGTGCTGGCGGACTGAGGTCTTTCGGACGAGAGCCGGGTCGGTCGGGTGAGGTAGAGAGCAGAGAGACGCAGCGACGAGACGGTGGGACCCGGGGCCTGCTCCGGTGTCACGGAGGACCCTGCGCGCCGCCTGTTTGCGGCGCGGCGGGATTTGCAAGCGGCCGGGAAGATTGCAACGGGCGGCGCCATGCGTTGGCGCCGCCCGTCGTGCGTTCCCGGCTCTCGGCTCCGCCGCGTCAGG
>JBFMFL010000476.1:0-3688 GCA_040752145.1 Gemmatimonadota bacterium | reverse complement strand
CGCCTCGGCATCGAGGCGGGGGCGCTTTCGTCGTTCCGCAGTACCCCTCGAATCTTCTGCGGAGGGAGACTCACGCGGCTGTTTGCGTGAGGCTCCCGGAGCCGGAGCGGAGACACCGGGGCGGTTTCCGGTGGCTCCGCGACCCGCGCAGGAGACCGGCGGGGCAGTTTCCGCCGGGCTCCGGAGCGGCCCCAAGGCAGCAGTCGGGAGTCAGCCCTGCGCCCCCTGGCTGTTCCCGTTGCCCACCGACACGCCCTGCTCCTGCGAGCCGGCGCCGCCCACCTGGATGCGGCGGCGCTGCGCCCGCTCGCTCTTGGGGATGCGCACGGTCAGCACGCCGTGCTCGAACGCCGCCTCGATGCGCTCGGCGTCCACGTCGCGCGGGAGCACGAAGGAGCGCGCGAAGGTGCCGTAGCGGCGCTCGGCCAGGTGGTACTTGCCGCCCGCCTCGCCCTCGGTGCGCTCCTCGCGCTTCTCGCCGCGGATGGTGAGGACGTTGTTCTCCACGTCCACCTCGACGTCGTCCGGCTTGAGGCCGGGCATCTCGGTGACCACGCGGATCTCCTTCTCGGTCTCCACCACGTCGGTCTCCGGGGCGCGCATCAGCGAGCCGCCGCGGCTGCCGCCGCCGGACGCCCCCCACAGGGAGTCGAAGAGGCGGTCGAAGGGGTCGTTGGAGGTGCGGTACGGAGTGATCGCCATGGTTGCCTCCCGTCGTTTTCGCTCGGGTCCCTGGTTGCCGTTCCTGCTTCCCGGGAGCCGGACCGACCGGCCCCGGCAGCGCCCTGTCAGGTGCAAGCCGAGGACCACGCGGAAAGCGCCGTTCCGTGCCAGAACGGCAAGGCCCGCGGCCGCTTCGACAGCCGCAACTGCAAGGTCGGCAGGCGGATGGGAGCAGACGTCAGCGGCACTGGTCACTGACCACCGCGCCCTCGATCACCACGCCGCACACGTGCGAGGTGAACTCGAACGGGTCGCCGTCGAACAGAGCCAGGTCGGCGTCCTTGCCGGGCTCCAGCGAGCCCACCCGCCGCTCCATGCCGATGGCGCGGGCGGCGTCCAGGGTGACGGCGCGCAGGGCGCCGTCCAGCCCCAGCCCGTTGGCCGCGGCGACGGCGGCCTCGAAGAGCACCACCCGCGTCTTGGGGACGTACCCCTCGAAGCCGCTCTGCAGGGCCACGGGGATGCCGGCGTCGCGCAGCAGCTTCGCCGTCTCCAGCGAGGCGTTCTCGGTCTCGCCGACCGTGCGGACCATGGTGGGGTGGAGGATCACGGGGACGCCCGCGGCGCGGATCTCGTCGGCCACCAGGTACGCCTCGGCGGCGCCGTCCAGCACCAGCCGGAACCCGAACTCCCTGGCCAGGCGCAGCGCGGCGAGGATCTCGGGGGCCTGCTGCGCGGTGAAGAGCGCGGGACGGCGGCCGTTCAGCACCTCCAGCAGCGCCTCCATGCGGAGGTCGCGGGCGGGGGGCGTTCCCGGCGCCCTGAGCTTGCGCTCGTACTCGCGCGCCTTGAGGAACTCGGCGCGCAGCATGGACACGCCGCGGGCGCGGGTGCCGGGCGAGCGGAAGTTGCCCTGCACGCTGCGCCCCAGGGTGAAGGCCACCATGGTGGCGGAGTCCACCAGCGCGTCGCCCACGTGGTCGCCGCGGGTCTTGACCACCATGGTCTGCCCGCTGGCCAGGGCGCCGGGGCCGTGGCCGGTGTGCACCGTGGTGACGCCCAGCCCGCGCAGCCAGGCCACCAGCGGGTCGCTGGCGTTGTAGGCGTCCACCGCGCGCAGCTCGGGCTGCACGGCGTCGGTGCGGTCCAGCTGGTCCTGGTCGTGGTCCTGCCCCAGCATCCCGGCCAGGCCGACGACGGAGTGGGCGTCCACCAGCCCGGGGGTGACCACCTTGGCGGTGAGCACGCGCCAGCCGGCGGGGACGGGCACCTGCGAGGCGGGTCCCACGCGCTCGATCTTGCCGCCGCGCACCAGCACCACGCCGTCGCGGATGGGGGCGCCGGAGACGGGGTACACGGTCTCGCCGCGGACGGCGAGCTGGGCGTGCAGCGCGGGGGCGGAGAGCGCCGCCGCGAGCAGGGCGGCGAGGGGTGCGAGCCGGCTCATCGGTGGTCCTCCTCGCCCTCGTGGACGTGCGTCAGGGCGCCGCGGTAGGCGCCGTAGCCGCCCACGGCCAGCTTGCGCTGCTCGGGGTCGGCGCGGTCGAACAGCTTCGCTCCCTCCACCCAGGTCTGCTCCACGTGGGTGTAGACGCTGAAGGGGTCGCCGGATAGCACGATGAAGTCGGCGTCCTTGCCGCGCTCCAGCGAGCCCACGCGGTCCTCCAGCCGCAGCATGCGCGCGCCGGCCAGCGTCAGCGCCTCCAGCGCCCGCTCGCGCGACATCCCGGCGCGCACACCCATGGCGGCGGAGCGTAGGAAGAAGCGCGAGTCGGTGATCCCGTCGTCGGTGTGGAAGGCGACCAGCGGCGCGCCGGCCTTTTCCAGCGCGGCGCCGTTGACGTTGCTGAAGTTGACCGCCTCCAGCTTCCCGCCGGGGGCGTCCAGGGCGATGATGGACGCGGGCACCCTGGCGGCGGCGATGCGGTCGGCCACGCGGTGCGCCTCGGTGACGTGGTGGAGCACGATGCGGAACCCGAACTCCTCGGCCAGCCTCATCGCCGTGAGGATGTCGTCGGCGCGGTGGGTGTGGAAGTGCACCGTGCGCCTGCCGTCCAGCACCTGCGCCAGCGTCTCCATCTCCAGGTCGCGCGCGGGGAGCTTGGCGGCGTCGCCGCGGGCGGCGGCCACCTTGCCGCGGTACTCGCGCGCCTTGACGAAGCGGTCGCGGACGATGGCGGCGGCGCGGGCGCGGGTGCCGGGGTGCGGGGCGGCGCCGCGGGGGTTGGTGCCGTTGGCCATCTTGAGCCCGCCGCACACGTCGCGGACCGCGTCCGCGCAGAAGAGCAGGTCGTCCACCGCGTTGCCGTCGCGCAGCTTCATGTACACGGTCTGGCCGCTCATCAGCAGGCCGGAGCCGGGCATCACGTTGACCGTGGTGACGCCGCCGGAGCGGGCCCGCCTGATCCCGGGGTTCCGCGGGTCGATGGTGTCCAGGATGCGGACCGCCGGGTGCAGCGGGGCGGACTGGTCGCCGCCGTCGCCCCCGCCGACGTGCGAGTGGGTGTCCACCAGCCCCGGCATGATGGTCTTGCCGCTCACGTCGTGGACCTGGGCGCCGGCCGGGACCGGGGTGTCCGGGCCGCCCACCGCCACGATCTTGCCGCCGCGCACCACCAGGACGCCGTTCTGGATGGGGGCGGAGGCGATAGGCAGGAGGGTGGCGCCGCGGAACACGTGGGCGCGCTCCTGGGCCGCCAGGGGCGCGGCCATGCCGAGCGCCGCCAGCAGGAGGAGGCGTGGGGTCGTTCGCTTCATGCGGGTGCGTGGCTCCTTGGGGTGGGGACGACGGTGCTGCGGGCGGGAGCTTCGAATATACGGCGCCTTGGAGAAAGCCGCACCCGGCATGATGTGCAGGTGCGGCCGGTTTTGGAACGGCTTTGAACTGCGGGGTTGGGCGTGCCCCTCGCTGGCGCTCGGGTCGGGCTGCGCGCTGCGTAGGCGAGCAAACAACGCTCGCCAACGCAGCCGAGCCCCCGCGGAAACTGCCCCGCGGGGTCTCGGCCCTCCGGGCGCGCATCCCTCA
>JBFMFL010000475.1:0-3711 GCA_040752145.1 Gemmatimonadota bacterium | reverse complement strand
CAAAGAGGGGAGGCCGCCCGCCGGGCGGCCTCCCCTCGTTGCTTGCGGACTTCCGGGCTCCGCTCCCGCGGCCCTCAGAGCCCCAGCGCCGCCCGGATGGTGGGCGGGATACGGTCCGCCGTCCAGGGCGGGCTGAAGGTGAGCTCCACGTCCGCGCTCTCCACCCCCTCCACCTTCTCCACCGCCGCCCGGGCCTCCTCCAGGATCTGTCCCGCCACCGGGCACCCCGGCGAGGTGAGCGACATGGTGACGTCCACGTGCGAGCCGTTCACCCGGATGTCGTAGATCAATCCCAGCACCACCAGGTCCAGGTTCATCTCCGGGTCCTTGACCTGGCGGAGCGCCTTCCTGACTGCTGCTTCGGTAACCATCGCGATCCCCATACGTTGGCGCCTGCGGAAACCACCTGCGAAGGTGGACGATACCTGGCCGGCGCACCCCCGTCAACCGCGGGGGGCCGCCCTTGCCGATCCGCGGGAGCGGAGTACCTTTCCCGCGCGACGGTACGGGGGTTGCCTGGACGGCCCGCGTCCGATCCGCTCCGAGCGGGGTGCCCGGAGCCATTTCGTTTTCCGAACCGCGGTTTCCGGCCAGAATGACTTCCGAGACGACGCGCCCACGGGTCCGCAGGATCGCGATCAACACCGGCGGCGGCGACGCTCCCGGCCTGAACGCGGTGATCCGCGCCGCCACCCTGGCTGCGCTCCACAACGGCTGGGAGGTGCTGGGGATCCGGCGCGGCTACACCGGCCTGCTGGAGGGCGAGGTGGACGGCGAGCCCGGGGTGTTCCCCCTCACCGCGCAGTCGGTGCGGGGGATCACCCACCTGGGCGGCACCATCCTGGGGACCACCACCCGCGGCAACCCCTTCGGGCTGGAGGTCCGCCAGCCGGACGGCACCTGGGGGACGGTGGACCGCTCGGACGAGATCGTGCGGCGCTTCCGCGAGCTGGAGATCGACGCGCTGATCGCCATCGGCGGCGACGGGTCACTGAACATCGCCCACGCGCTGTACGAGAAGGGGCTGCCGGTGATCGGCGTCCCCAAGACCATCGACAACGACCTGCGCGCCACCGACGTCACCTTCGGCTTCTTCACCGCCGTGGAGGTGGCCACCGACGCCATCGGCCGGCTGCACTCCACCGCCGAGGCGCACCAGCGGGCCATGGTGGTGCAGGTGATGGGGCGCCACACGGGGTGGATCGCGCTGGAGTCCGGGCTCGCGGGCGGGGCGGACGTCATCCTGATCCCCGAGATCCCCTACTCGGTGGACTCCATCGCCGAGAAGGTGAGGGAGCGCGACGCGCACGGCCGCCGCTTCAGCATCGTGGTGGTGGCCGAGGGGGCGCACCCCGCCGGCGGCACGCCCAGCTACGCCGACCCCTCGGGGCGCTACGGCGGCATCGCCGACCGCATCGCGGCCGAGATCGGCGCGGCCACCGGCAAGGAGACCCGCTCCATGGTGCTGGGCCACATCCAGCGCGGCGGCTCGCCCATCGCCTACGACCGCAACCTGTCGCTCCGCTTCGGCGCGGCCGCGGTCCGCTGCATCCAGGAGGGGAGCCTGGGCACCATGGTGGCGCTCCAGGGAGACATGATCCGCGCCGTGCCGCTCAAGGACGCGGTCTCGGCCATCAAGCGGGTCCCCATGGACAACGACCGCATCATGACCGCCCGGCAGCTGGGCATCTCGTTCGGCGACTGACCGCGGCCGCTCGCCGTTCCCGCTCCGCACCGCCGTCCGCGGCGGTGGAGGAGAAACCGTCCACACCCCCTGCTCCCTCCCCGAGGCCGCCCGTGCCGGATCCTCGCGACCGCCGTCCACCCGCCCCGCGGGTCGTGGAGAGCCACACCGCCCCCGGCGAGCTGGAGGGGGCGGTGGCCAGGGCGTTCGCCACGGTGCCGCTGGGAGGAACCGCGGACCAGGCTGTCGGGGCGTGCGTGGCCGTGGTCCGCGAGCTGGTGGGCGGGCCGGCGCGGATGGTCGCCCCCACGCTCCCCGTCCCGCTGGCGGTGGGCGACCCCCCGGCGGGGCTGGCGCCGGCGCTCCGCTTCCCGGCTCCCGACGGCGGCGGGGAATTGTGGCTCGCCGCGGGGATGGAGCTGGGCGCGGAGTTGCGGGACGCGCTCGCGGAGCACCTCACGCGCATCTGGCGGGTGCAGGAGGAGCGCGCCGCGCAGGCCGCCGAGCTGGACCAGCTCCGCTTCCACCTGGCCGCGCTCCAGCAGGTGGCGCGCACCCTGGCCGTGGTCCGCGGCACCGACGAGACCGAGCGCCTGGTGCTGGACTCGGTGGGCGAGGTGTTCTTCGCCTGGTGGGCGGCGCTGTACCGCTCCGAGGGGAGCGAGTACATCTGCCGGGCGGTGCGCTCCCTGCGGGGCGAGTCGGTGGCGTACGCCGTCCCCGCGCGGGTGGTGAACGCCATCGCCCCGCCGGGGAGCCCGCCCGCGGTCCCCCCCGGCGACGCCGAGATCCGCGACCACGTCCCCGCCGAGGTGGCGGTGGTCGCGCCGCTGGAGATCGCCGAGGGGCAGGCGGGGCTGCTGATCCTGGGGCGCCGCATGACCGAGGCCCCCTACCAGCCGCACGACCTGGCGCTGCTGCGGGCGCTGGCGGACTCCTCCGCGGTGGCGCTGCGCAACGCGGACCTGCTGGACCGCCTGCGCGCCCAGGCCACCATCGACCCGCTCACCGGCTGCCACAACCGCCGCGGCTTCGACGAGCTGCTCGCCGTGGAGCTGTCGCGGGCGCAGCGCTACGGCCGGCCCATGTGCCTGGTGCTGCTGGACATCGACCACTTCAAGCGGATCAACGACGACTTCGGGCACGAGGCGGGCGACCACGCGCTGCAGCGCATCGGGCGGACGGTGCGGCACGCATTCCGCACCACGGACAGCGCCTGCCGCTACGGCGGCGAGGAGTTCGCCCTGATCTTCCCGGAGACGCCCAGGGAGGAGACGGTCAAGCTGGCCGAGCGGCTCCGGCAGACCATCGAGTCGCTGGCGCCCTCGGCGGAGGCCCCCCGGCAGATGACGGCCAGCCTGGGCGTGGCCGCCTTCCCGGAGGACGGCGAGACCGCGGCGGACCTGCTGCGCGCCGCGGACCGCGCCCTGTACCGCGCCAAGACGCTGGGCCGGAACCGGGTGGAGGTGGCGCACGGCCCGGCGGTCGCCGGCGAGACGGACATCGACGCGGCAGCGGATTCACCCCGAGGCGAATGAGGGCACCATCGCAACCGAGGATCTTACACCCAAGCAGCGCGCGCACCTCCGGTCGCTCGCGCACCACCTGAAGCCGATCCACCACGTGGGCAAGGAGGGCGTCACCGACGCCGCCGTGCAGGCGGTGGAGGACGCCTTCAACACCCGCGAACTGCTCAAGGTCAAGGTGCAGGAGGCGGCGCCGCTGGACGTGCGCGAGGCGGGGGCGGAGCTGGCCGGGCGCGTGCAGGGGGCGCACCTGGTGCAGACCATCGGCCGCACCGCCGTGCTCTACCGTCCCCATCCGGACAAGCCGGAGATCCGTCTGCCGGATTCGTAGGATCATTGCGTGATGGCGGGGCCGCTCCGGAGCCGGACGATACTAGACGGGTTGCACAATAGCGGGAGAGCGGAGGAGGTGTGAGGCGGCCGGGCTCGGAGTGGAGGGGCGATGCTCACCAGGAGAGGCGGCCCATGACACGGAAGTTCTGTAAGCCGCAGACGATGCCG
>JBFMFL010000474.1:0-3750 GCA_040752145.1 Gemmatimonadota bacterium | reverse complement strand
CGGGCGGCCGGCTCGCGGAGCTTGGCGCCGAGCGAGGCGCGGGTCCCCGCCAGGCACAGGAGGGCCCCGGCGAGGCACGACAGGAGCACCGAGAGCGCCACGCCGGAGGCGCCGTAGAGGCGGAGCAGCGGGTAGATGGTGAGCGCCATCACCGCCACCCGCGCGGCGTTCACCGCGAAGACGAAGCGCGGGCGGCCGACGGCGTAGAAGAGCTGGGTGGAGAGCATCATGGCGACGCGGAGCACCATCGCCACGGCCAGGATGCGCACGACGGGGACGGCGGGGAGCCACTCCGGCCCCAGCAGCCGGGCGACGGCGGGCCGGACGACGGCGGCGAGCCCCAGCGCGAAGGCGGCGCTCGCCGCCATGACCAGCCAAAAGGTGCGGAGGTACTCGCGCCGCAGGCGGTCGGGCCGCCCCCGCAGCCGGGTGAGGACGGGGAGCGTGACCTGCGCGGCCGCGCGGCCCACGGTGACCGCGGGGATCTCGCCGATGCGGAAGGCGATCTGGTAGACGCCGAGCGCCGCGGCTCCCAGCAGCTTGCCCACCAGCAGGTTGTCCAGGTGCAGGCCGACGAACATCAGCACCCGCGTCCCCTGGATCCAGCGCCCGTAGTGGAGGAGCCGCGCCAGGCCGGGGGCGCGCGGCGCCAGGCGCGGCACCCGGGGCGCCACGGCGTACGACACCGCGGTGGACACCGCCTGCGAGCCGATCAGCGCCCCCACCAGCGCCCAGGCGTCGCGCCGCAGCAGGCCGATCGCCACGACCAGCACGGTGCCGACCACCGCGTCCGGGAGCCCCCACCAGAACAGGCGCCGGAACTCGATCCTCCGCACCAGGAGGATGGCGGCGGGGTTGGAGAAGCCCCGCAGCAGGGGGACGAGCGCGATCCCGCGGACCAGCGCGGGGGTCTCCGGGGCGTCGAAGAAGCGGCCCACCAGCGGCGCGCCCGCCCACAGGACCGCGGCCACCAGCACCCCCTGCGCCACGCGCAGGGTGAAGGCGGCGTCCAGGTCCGCTTCGGCGTCGCCCGGGTGGCTCACCAGCGCCGTCTCCGCCGCCGAGGCGGTGAGCGCGTCCACCGTGGCGAGCACCAGCAGGGCGATGCTCATCGCCCCCACCTCGCGGGCGCCGATCAGCCGCGCGGCGACGAGCGAGCGCCCCGCGCCGGTCACGAGCGCGAGCAGGAGCGACAGGAGGGCCCAGCGCCCCCCCGCCATCCCCCGCCCCGCCGGGAGGAGGCGCGGCAGCCCGGCCGGGAGGCGGATCAACTCGCTCCCATGCGCCCGGGTCAGTCCAGCCCTTCCATGCGGACCAGGCCGGCGATCCACGACTTCCGCGAGGCCGCGGCCGCGTGGCGGGCCACCCGCCCCAGGAGCGGCCTGCGCAGCAGCCCCTGGAGCGCGCCCGCCAGCAGGTCGCGCTGCAGCAGCCGCGGCGACAGCGCCTGGAGGTACGCCGCGGCCGCCCGCTGCTCCTCCCGGAGGTCGTCCGGGCCCGCGGCGGCGTGCTCGGCCACCGCCTCCCCGTACAGCTCGCAGAGCTCGTCCACCATCGCGTCCGTGCCGGCGCTCTCCCGCACCGCGCGGGAGACCGCCGCCGCGTCCGCCGCGTCGTAGCGCGCGATCTCGCCGGCCAGGAACTCCGGGGTCACCGGCTGGCCGAGCGCCCGCATCCCGAAGTTGACCCGCCGGAGCCGGTCGAAGTTGGCGGTGGTGACCATGGGCCCCGCGCCCACCGCGTCGCACAGCACCACCGCCGCGCCCACGCTCATCGCCTCCAGGGCGGCCCTGGCCTTGGCGAACACCAGGTCGTAGCCGTGCAGCGCCTCCTCCGGGCTGGCCGTGGACCGCCCCGCCGAGGCGCCGACGACGTCCACCTGGATCCCGGCGGCGGCGCACGCCTCCTGGATGGCGGGGAGCTGCGCCTGCCCGGGAGCGGCGGCGTTGCTGAAGACCAGCGCCCGCCCGGGGCGGGCGGGGAGCGGGGGGCGCGGGCGGAAGCGGGACAGGTCCACCGAGTTGAGGACCACGCGGATGCGCTCGTCCGGGATCCCGTGCTCGAAGCGGAGCCGGTCGCGGCAGGTGTCGTCCACCGCGACGTAGCGGAGCACCCGCGGAAAGGGGACGGGGGCGTCCGCCCAGCCGATCCAGCTGTGGCAGAGGGCGACCGCGGGGACGCCGGGAAAGGCGAGCAGGGCGGAGAGCGTCTCCAGGCCGTGGTGCCCGTGGATCACGTCCGGCGGCTCGGCGACGGTGCGGAGGTCGTCGGTGACGGCGATGGTGCGCGCCCGGATCTCCCGCGCCACGTCGCCGGGCTGGGGGGTGTACACCACCGGCGTGTGGCCGCGCTCCGCCAGGGCGAAGGCCAGGTCGCGCACGTACAGCTCCGTCCCCGTCCGCGTGGCGAGGGTGCGGTTGGTGACCAGGACGCGCAGGCCGCGCCCGGCCGCTTCAGCCATCGCGCGTGCTGTGGCTCCAGAGCGCCTCCGCCACGGGGACCACGTGCTCGCGGAAGCGGAGGACCCGGTCGTACACCCCCTCAGCCACCCGCTTCTCGCCGTGCCGCTCGTAGAAGGGGACCTCGTCCTCCGTCCAGCCGAGCCGGTCGTCCAGGTCCACGGGGCGCAGGAACTCCCGCTGGAACGGCGCCACCCCGAAGCGGGAGATCGCCGCCGCCACCTCGCCCGCCAGCTCCGGGTACGCGTCGGCCGACTCCAGCTTGCGCGCCAGCGCCGCGTCGTCCAGCGACAGCTGCACCATCCGGCCTCGCGACGCCTCCGGGCACTGGTCCGGGGCCCCCACCAGCACGAAGTCGTAGTTCTCGACGGCCGCGCCCATCTCCCGGCCCGCCCTGCGCACGGCGGCGTTGATCACCAGCCGGCACACGTCGTGGGACGGGTTGTACCCCTCCACCGAGTCGCCCACCACGCAGGTCGCCCCGCGCGCCACCAGCACGGCGCACAGCTCGTCGGCCAGGCGGCGGAAGAGGTCCAGGTCGCGGTCCATGATGGCGGCGTAGATGTCGCGGTCGGACATCCGCCCGTAGACCGGGCCCGGGGCGGCGCCGGTGCGCTCCAGCACCCGCGTGGTGGACTCCAGGCGCCCCTCCCCGCCGCTCCCCGACCCGTCGGTGAGCACGCACACGGTCGGGCGGGCGATCTCCATCCAGCCGTGGACGCGGAGCTCGTGGCCCGGGTGGCCGACCACCAGGACGGCCGACCGCCAGCGTCCGGGATCCGCGGCGCGGTCGGCGCCGGGAGGGGGGAGAGTGGGCATGGGATCGTGGCTCTCGCGGGGAGGGGGGTCCGGCGGGCGGGAAGGGGCTGCCCGGAAAAAAGCGGCGTATAATAGCGGCGCGCGCCCACCGGGGCAAACCGCCCGGGCGGAGCGTTGCCAGGGCGCGGGCCGGCGCGTATTCTTGGGTCCGCGCCCCTCCCCGGTCCCCGTCCCCCGACCCGCCCGATGCGCGTCCTCCTCGACATCTCCGTGCTGGGCCTGGGCCACGCGTTCCCGGAGCTGCGGGGAGGGACCTTCCGCGTACACGAGGAGCTGGCGGGGGGGCTGGCGCGCTCCGGCGAGTGCGAGCTGCTGCTGTGCGCCAACTACTCCAGCGTCGCCTTCGCCGGGTGCGTGGAGTACCTGCGCGCCAGCCCCGTCCTGGGCGGCCTCCCGCTGCTCGCCCCGCGCGCCGGCGGGAGCCGCCGGGGCCGCCGGACGCGGGCGGGGCACCGCGCGCGCCGCCCGCTCT
>JBFMFL010000473.1:0-3752 GCA_040752145.1 Gemmatimonadota bacterium | reverse complement strand
GGACCCGGCCGGGTCCGCCCCCCTATCGTTTCTCCAGGCCCGCCGTCCGTCAGAACGCGAAGCCGACGTTGACCAGGCGGATGGTGGGGATGAACTCCAGGAAGTCGATGGCTTCGTCGTCGGGCTCGCCGAACAGGCGCTTGGCCCCGATGCCCACCCCGACGTAGAAGTTGTTCCGGGACCCCAGCAGCCAGCTGTAGTTGGCGTCGAAGCCGGCCCCGGGGTAGACGCTGCCGTCGAAGCTGGTGATCCCGGCCTTGACCCCGAAGGCGAAGCCGTCCAGCGGCCGGCCCTGCGGGTAGTAGCGCCAGAACACGTCCGCGTTGACGTAGTCGTCGCCGTCCGACCCGAAGGTGGACCCCCCGATCCCGGCCGTGGAGAACGGCGAGAACTTGCGCTCGTACTCCGCGTTGAAGAACTCGGCCAGCAGCCCCAGCGGGTTGGCGGAGATCACCTGCTGGTAGGGGACGGGCTGCGCATCCTGCGCGCGCGCGGACGCCGGACCGAAAGAAAAGAACGCGGCGCACGCGGCCGCGGACAGCCACTTCGGGGCAGGCTTCATCGAGATTCTCCGTTGGGAATTGGATCGCCGCGGCGGGGTCCCGCGCGGCGGGTGGAGCCGTCGGTCGGGCGGGCCCCGACCCGGCAGGAGCGGTGCCGCCGCCCGCGTGAAACGGAAGCCGCTGCGCCCCAGGAGCTTGCCCGGGGGGACCGCGCCCCGCCGGGGATCGGAACGCACCCGGCGTGGGACGCCGGATGTTCACGCCGGAGGACGACGCCCGCCCGAAAACGTCACCCCGGCGCCGTTCAGCGTACTTCGTACTTCGTACTCCGTTCTGCCGTCCACTTTCGCACTCACGCACCTCGCACTTCCGCACTTCCGCACTTCCCCTACCCCACCCAGCGCACCTCCGGCGCCCGCGGGATCTCCCCGATCTCGGCGGCCAGCCGGTAGTACGTCCGCAGCCCTTCCAGCATGGGCGCGTCCAGCTCGTACGACAGCCCGCGCCAGTAGTCGTCCAGCATGGCCGCGTCGAAGCCGAAGTGCGCGGCGTAGCGGCAGGCCAGCTCCGCGCGCCGCTCGTGGCCGTAGACGCGCGACTCCAGCAGCGCGGCGTGCAGCCGCTTCAGCTCCGCGTCCCCGCCGCCGCCGGCCTGCCACACCGCGAAGGCGAAGGGGAGCCCGGTGTGCTCCCACCACTCCTCCCCCAGGTCGAAGCGGAAGGAGCGCTCCGGGTACAGCCCCGGCCGCAGCGCCACGTCGCCGATGAACAGCGCGCCGTCCGCCCCCGCCGCGAACGGGTCCTCCGCGGCCTGGTCGAACCAGGCGAAGCGCGGGGTCACCCCCCAGCGGAGGCGGAGCAGCACCTTGAGCAGCACCACCGAGGTGGCCGACGCCGTGGGCACCGCGACGTGCCTCCCCTCCAGCTCGGTGGGATGCCGGTCGGCCAGGAAGAGGATGCTGCGCACCGCCCCCCGCGAGCCGATCACCAGGTCGGGGAGGAGGCGGTAGCGGTCGGCGTGGCGCGCGTACTCGATGCTGGAGCAGGGGGCCACGTCGATCTCGCCGCGGTCCAGCAGGGCGTTGAGGCGGCCCGGGACGCCCTCCACCATCTCCAGCCACTCCGGGGCCCCGCGGTCGAGGAGCCCCGCGTGCACGGGGAAGCAGTTGCTGTAGACGATGTGCCCCAGCCGAACCCGTCCGTTCCCCTGCCGCATGCGCCGCTCCCGTTCCGTTCCGCCCCGTCCGAAAACCGCACGTAGTGTGCGGCCTGCCGGGGACCCGCGCAACCCCGGCGCGCCGCCCGTTGCGGCCCCCGGCGGGGGATGTATGTTCCCCCGGTCCCCTTCCCCGCCGGGTCCGCCACTCCCTTCCGGAGCCTGCCATGCAAAGACGCGAGTTCGCCAAGAAGGCCGCCCTCGGCATCGCCGCCGGGGGCCTGGCGGGATGCGGCGGGGGCGGAGGGGCGGAGGGCGGCGCGCCCGCCGTGCAGACCGGGCGCCGGGTGATGTGGCGCATGGTCTCCAGCTTTCCGCGGGGGCTGGACACCATCTACGGGGCCTCGGAGACGCTGGCGAAGCGGGTGTCGGCGCTCACCGACGGACGCTTCCAGCTCCGCGCCTACCCCGCGGGGGAGCTGGTCCCCGGGCTGCAGGTGCTGGACGCGGTGCAGCAGGGAACGGTGCAGGCCGGCCACTCCGCCTCGTACTACTACACGGGGAAGAACCCCGCCCTGGCCTTCGACTGCGCCGTCCCCTTCGGGCTCACGGTGCGCGGGCACAACGCCTGGCTCCTGCACGGCGGCGGGCTGGAGCGCATGCGCGAGGTGTTCTCCGACTTCAACGTGGTCAACTTCCCCGGCGGGAACACCGGCGCGCAGATGGGCGGCTGGTTCCGGCGCCCCATCGGCTCGCTGGCGGAGCTGCGCGGCCTCAAGATGCGCATCCCCGGGCTGGGCGGCGAGGTGATGAACCGCCTGGGGGTCTCGGTGCAGGTGCTCTCCGGGGGCGACATCTACCCGGCGCTGGAGCGCGGCGCCATCGACGCCACGGAGTGGGTGGGGCCGTACGACGACGAGAAGCTGGGCTTCCACAAGGTGGTCAAGAACTACCACTACCCCGGGTGGTGGGAGCCGGGCCCGGCGCTCTCCTTCTACGTCAACAAGGCGGCCTGGGAGCAGCTCCCCAAGACCTACCAGGAGGCCTTCGAGGTGGCGTCGCGCGAGGCCAGCCTGGACATGATGGCCCGCTACGACGCGCAGAACCCGCCGGCGCTGGCCCGGCTGGTGGAGCAGGGGGTCCGGCTCGTCCCCTTCCCCCAGGACGTGATGCAGGCCGCGCTGCAGCAATCGGTGGGGCTCTTCGAGGAGCAGGCCGGCCGCGACGCCGCCTACCGCCGCATCTACGACGAGTGGAAGAAGGTCCGCGGCGACACCTACCGCTGGTTCGGCGTCTCCGACCAGGCGTACGAGCAGTTCGCCTTCCCCCGCCTGGCGTCGAGGTAGCGCGGGCGCCTCGCCGTGCAGGCTGTAACCTGTCCCCTGTAACCTGTCCCCTATCCCGTCACCAGCGCCGGGAAGAGGATGACCAGCAGCAGCGCGGCGATCTGGATGAGCACGAAGGGGATCGCGCCGCGGTAGATCTCCGAGGTCCGCAGCTCGGGCGGGGCGACGCCCCGCAGGTAGAAGAGCGCGAACCCGAAGGGCGGCGTCAGGAACGAGGTCTGCAGGTTCATCCCGATCATCACCCCGAACCACACCGGGTCGATCCCCAGCGCGCGCGCCGCGGGGACCAGGAGGGGGATGATGATGAAGGCGATCTCGAAGAAGTCGATGAAGAAGCCCAGCAGGAAGACCGCCAGGTTGGCGACCACCAGCAGCCCCACCGCCCCGCCGGGGAGGTTGGTGAGCAGCCCCTCGATCCACACGTCGCCGTAGAGGCCGCGGAAGACGAGGGCGAACGCCGTGGAGCCGACGAGCAGGAACATCACCATCACCGTGAGGCGCAGCGTGGCCTCCAGCGCGTCGCGGACCGCCGCCACCGAGAGCCGCCGGTTGGCCGCGGCGAGCCCCACCGCCCCCAGCGCGCCCAGCGCACCCGCCTCGGTGGGGGTGGCGACCCCGGCCAGGATGCTCCCCAGCACCAGGAGGATGAGCACCAGCGGCGGCACCATCACCAGGGCCACCCGCCGGGCGAGCGCCCCCAGCGGCACGTCGCGCACCTCCGGGGGGAGCGCGGGCGCCGCGGCGGGC
>JBFMFL010000472.1:0-3801 GCA_040752145.1 Gemmatimonadota bacterium | reverse complement strand
CGCGCTGGCGCGGTGGGTGCGCGGGGACGCGGCGATCCCGCCGGAGCCGGTGCTGGTGGCGGCGGCGGGGATCGGGGACGTGCTGGTGCTGGCGGGGGCGTGGGCGGGCGGGTGGCTGGACCGCTGGCTGGGCGCGGAGGACGGCGTCAGGCGAGGGGCAGCGACACGGTGAACACGGAGCCCTCGCCGGGGCGGCTCTCCACCGTGACGTCGCCGCCCAGCAGGCGGGCGAGCTGGCGGCTGACCGAGAGGCCCAGCCCGGTGCCGCCGGCGGGGCGCGTCATGGTGCTGTCCACCTGGCGGAAGGGCTCGAAGATCACCTCCAGGTCCGCGGGGGCGATGCCGATCCCCGTGTCGCGCACCCGCAGGTGAAGGTGGCCGCCGTCCGGCTCCACCTCGAAGGCGACGCTCCCGTCCCGCGTGAACTTGACCGCGTTCCCCAGCAGGTTCACCAGGATCTGCCGCAGCTTGCGCGGGTCGGTGACCAGCGAGGGCGGCTCCACCCGCTCCGGCACCCGGAAGGCGATCCCCTTGCCGGCGGCCAGCGGCTCGATGATGGCGCTCACCTCCCCCACCAGCCCCAGCAGGTCCACCTCCTCCGGCTCCACCCGCTCCCGCCCCGCCTCGATGCGCGAGAAGGTGAGGATCTCCTCGATGATGGAGAGCAGGTGCTGCGCGGCCAGGCGGATCCGCTCCACGTGCCGCGCCGCCCCGGCAGGCACCGCCTCCGGAATCCCCAGCAGGAGCAGCTCCACGTAGCCGAGCATGGCGTTGAGCGGGGTGCGCAGCTCGTGGCTCATGGTGGCCAGGAACCCCGCCTTGGCCGCGTTGGCGGCCCGCGCCTCCTCGTACAGCCGCGCGTTGTCGATGGCCACCGCCGCCCGGCGCGCCACCTCCAGCGCCAGCGCCAGGTCTTCCTCGCCGTACAGCCGGCCGGAGTCGGACGACACCAGGGAGAGCACCCCCTCGGCGCGGCCGCGCACCGCGATGGGCACCGACAGGCTGGAGCGGAACCGCATGCGCCGCAGCAGCGCGGCGTGCTCCGCGTCCTGCGCCACGGCGTCCAGCACCTCCTCCGGGATCACGGGCACCAGCTCCGGCTCCCCGGTGCGGAGGACGCGGCCGGTGCCGTGGGGCGCCTCCGGGTCGATGGGGTAGCGGCGCGACTGTTCCAGGGCCAGCTCCACCAGGACGGGGTCGCGGTGCGCCGCCGCCACCATCCGCACCGAGCCGTCCGGCTCGCGCATCTCCACGAAGCACCAGTCCGCCAGCGCGGGCACCGCCATGCGGGCCACCGCCCGCACGGTCGCCTCGTACTCCAGCGACGAGGCCAGCGCGCGGCTGGCCTCCGCCAGGATGCGCTGCGCTTCCTGCGCGCGGCGCTGCTCCGTCACGTCCGAGCCCACCGCCACCGCCCCCGCCTCGCTCCCCTCCACCACGATGGGAGCCGCGGCGATGCGGATCACCCGCTCCTCGCCCGTGGCCGGGTGGCGGCCCACCACCTCGCGCACGCTGCGCTCCCCGGCCAGCGCCCGCGCGAAGGGCTGCTCCTCCATGGCGATGGGCTCCCCGGTGGCCGCGTCGCGGCTCCTGACGTGCTCCTGCAGGCCGGCGTGCGCCGCGTTCAACGCCTCCAGCGAGCCCAGCCCGAACAGCGCCAGCGCCGCCTGGTTGGCGAGCGTCAGCCCCTCCCGCGTGCCGATCATCACCGCGTCCGGGATCGCCTCCAGCGTGGCGCGCAGCTCCGCCGCGCGGCGCTCCGCCCGGGCGTTGGCGTCCGCCAGCTCCTGGTTCGCCGCCTCCAGCTCCTCCGTCAGCGCCTGCGACTCCTCCACCTGCAGCTCCAACTCGGCCGCCTGCTCCTGCAGCTGCATCGCCATGGCGGCGGCCTCCTCGGCGCGCGCCTCCGCCTCGCGGCGGGCCTCGTCGCGCTCGCGGGAGGCGCGCTCGCGCTCCCCCACGTCGGTGACGTGGGCCACCACCCCGGCCACCCGCCCCGCCGCGTCGCGCAGCGGCTGGTAGACGTAGTCCACCAGGTGCGTCTCCATGCGCCCGTCGCCGTCGTCGTCCCAGTCCGCGCGCACCGCGGTGCCGGAGAGCGGCTCGCCCGTGGCGTACACCTCGTCCAGGAGCGCCGCGAACCCCTGCTTCACCAGCTCGGGGAGCACCTCGGCGAAGGCGCGGCCCATCACCTCGCGCCGCCCCACGATGCGGTGGTAGCGGTCGCTGTGCGCCGCGAAGACGTGCCGGGGCCCCTCGTACACGGCCACCGCCGCGGGGAGCTGCGCCAGCACCCGCTGGAGCAGGTCGCGCTCGGCCTCGCGCCCGGCCTCCGCCTCGCGCCGGTCGTGTACGTCGTGCAGGGTGCCCACCCACTCGCGGATCTCCCCGTCCGGCCCCAGCACCGGCGCCCCGCGCGCCGCGAACCAGCGGTACGCGCCGCCCTGCAGCCGCAGCCGGTACTCCGCCTCGTACACGCCCCGCGCACGGTACGCGCTCCACCACGCCTCCGCCACGCGGGCCCGGTCGTCCGGGTGGATGGCGTCCTGCCACCCCTCGCCGCGCACCTCCTCCGGCGTCTGCCCGGTGAGCTCGCGCCACGCGGGCATGTCCTCCACCATCCCGGCCGCGTCGGTGGACCACACCGTCCGCGAGCCGGCCTCCACCAGCGCCCGGAAGCGGGCCTCGCCGGCGCGCAGCTCCGCCTCGGCGCGCCGGGCCTCGGTCACGTCGCGCGAGTACACGGCCAGCCCCTCGGCGAAGGGAAAGGCGCGCACCTCCAGCCGCCGCCCCAGGCTGGGCAGCTCCACCTCGTAGGCGACGGGCACGCCCCCGTCCATGGCCCGGCGCAGCTCGCGCTCCGCCACGGTCCCCACGATCTCCGGGAACAGCTCCCAGACCACGCCCCCCACCAGTTCCCCGCGCGGCCTGCGGACGGTGGCCTCCGCCGCCCGGTTGACGTAGGCGTAGCGCCACTCGCGGTCCAGCACGGCGAAGTCGTCGCCCATGCTCTCCAGCACGTCCTGCGCGCTCCACCCGGCCGCCGCCTCGCCCGCGCGCACCCGCCCGGTGACGTCCCGCACCGTCGCCACCCCGCCCACCACCCGTCCCTGCGCGTCCCGCAGCGGCGCGTAGTGCGTCTCCGCCCACCCCTCCCGCCCCGTCTCCGCCACGCGGAAGGGGCGCTCCGGGGCCAGCGCGCTCTCCCCGCGCAGCGCCGCCTCCGCGCCCGCCCGCTCGCCGATGGCCTCCAGGAACGGGAACACCTCGTACATCACCCGTCCCACGACCTCGGCCGCCGGCATCCCGGTCATGCGCTCCATGGCCGGGCTCCACGCCGTGTAGCGCAGCTCCCGGTCGAAGGCCACGATCCCGTCCGGGCTCGCGTCGAAGAGCCCGGCCGGCAGCGCGCCGGGCCGATCGTCGGTGGTGGTCATCCGTCTGATCTGCGGGGAAGTCGCTCGGCGGAAGGGGGGCTCCGTCCGCGGGCTGTCCAAAGATGCACGATGCGTGCGTGTGGCGGAAAGGGACGGCGTGGAACTGCGGGGTTGGGCGTGCCCCCGGCTGCGCCGGGGTCGGGCTGCGGCTCCGTAACGCACGATACGACCGTGCGTAACGGAGGCGAGCCCCGGCGAAAACTGCCCCGCCGGGTCTCGCCGCTTCGCGCTCGCATCCCTCACGCGGGCCCCGTACTGGCGTCCTCGGGGGCCCCCCACCCCGGCGCTGCGCGCCACCCCTCCCCCGCAAGCGAGGGAGGGGAAACTGCGCAGGACCTGTCGTGCTCCCCCTTCCCTCGCTTGC
>JBFMFL010000471.1:0-3832 GCA_040752145.1 Gemmatimonadota bacterium | reverse complement strand
GCCCCCGCGGGGGCGGGCGGCCGGCGGGGGCGGCCCCCCCCCGGGGGGGGGGCCCCCCTTCTCGTTTGCATCTCGTCAGACCGGGGCGGCTCAGGTCTGGCGCCGCCGGGTGTGTACTTCCGCCGTCTCCAGGCAGCTCCCCAGGTCGTCGTCCGACCAGGCCTCCCACCCCTCCGGGATGGGGACCACGCGCCGCTTCTCGCCCTGCGACTCGAAGCAGAGCCAGCCGCCTTCCAGCACCTCGGTGGCCCCGGTCAGGCGCAGCCGCGCCACCGACGTGGGACGCACGTCCCAGATGGTCCAGGTGACGCCCCGGTGCACCAGCTCACGCATCGCCATGGTCGCTGCTCCCTTCCTGCCGCGTCGCATCCGGCCGCTTCCGGGCCTTCTCCCGGGCGATCCGGGAGCGGTCGATGCCGTGGAGGGCGTCGGCCTTGAGACGCAGGAACCTCGCGCGCGCTTCGCGTGCGCGGGCGATCAGCCGGTCCGTCCTCGCCTCGTCCATCGCTGCCTCCTGAAGCTTCGACCCTCGCCGCACGCGCCGCAACTCCCGCACCGCTTTCCGCCCGATCGGGCCGGATCCAGCACCCGAAAAACCCGAACTCACGACGCCGCAAACAGTTGGCGCTCACGAAATCCGCCGTCGTGGACCGCAGCGGCGCACGACCCGCCGGGCGCCGGCTCGCACCCTGCGGGTGCGAATGGCAGAACGCGGCAGCCCTCACCCGCGTCGCTTGAGGCTCGCCACCCTCTCCCTTCATCCGGTTCACGCGAAGCGTGAAGCGCCATTCTGGGAGAGGGGATGAACTGCGGGGGCTCCGCGCGTGGGGTCGGGCGCGGGGGTGCTCTCCGGAAAGAGTTGATGCCACCCCGCACCGGCCACACCCCAAACTCTTTCCTCCGATCACCCCCGCACCCTCCCTGCCAGCATCCCGCCGTCCGCCGTCCTCCCCCTTTCCCCCGCTTGCGGGGGAGAGGGGGCCGGGGGGTGAGGGGGCCCACCCTCGCGGGCGCCAGCGCGGAGCCCCGCGTGAGGGATGTCGGCCCGAAGGGGCGAGACCCGGCGGGGCAGTTTCCGCCGGGGCTCGACTCCGTTGCGGACGGTCGTATCGTCCGCTACGGAGCCGCAGCCCGACCCCGGCGCCAGCCGGGGGCACGCCCGAACCCGCAGTTCCCGCCGTCCGCCGTTGGAAACTTGTCGCCCCCACCGGGTATCCAGGCTGCCGCACCCGCCCGTAGATTGCACGGCTGCACCCGGGACTCGCGACGTCCCGACCCGGAGCGACACCCAGCACTTGAAGACCGTGGAAAGCGCAGCACCCGCCCTGAACGCCGCCCCCGAGGGCCTCGCCGGGACCCGAGCCCGGAAGCACGCCCTCCCGCTGGCGGGCGCCTACGCCGTGACCGTGTTCACCGGGGCGTTCCTGCTCTTCCAGGTGCAGCCCATGTTCGGCAAGATGGTGCTCCCGCTGCTGGGCGGCTCCCCGGCGGTGTGGAACACCTGCATGCTGTTCTTCCAGGCGGCGCTGCTGGGCGGCTACCTGTGGGCGCACCTGACCACCCGCGCGCTGGGCGTGCGCCGCCAGGCCGCACTGCACCTGGCTGTGATGCTCGCCGCCGCGCTGGCGCTCCCCCTGGCCGTGGGCGACGCCGCGCCGACCGGGGGCGGCGCCCCCATCCCCTGGCTGCTGCTGGTGCTGCTCACCACGGTGGGCGCGCCGTTCATGGTGCTGGCGGGGACCGGCCCCATCCTCCAGCGCTGGTTCGCGGAGAGCGGCTCGCCCGCCGCCGCCAACCCGTACTGGCTGTACGCCGCCAGCAACCTGGGGAGCCTGCTGGGGCTGCTCGCCTACCCCTTCTTCCTGGAGCCCCGGCTGCGCATCGCCCAGCAGAGCGCCGTCTGGGCCGGGGGCTACGCCCTGCTGGTGGCGCTGGTGGCCGGGTGCGCCGTGCTGGTGTGGCGCTCGCAGGGCGCGGACGCGGCGGACGCGCGCGAGGCCGCCGCGGAGCCGGCGCCGGTGACCCTGCGGCAGCGCGCCGTGTGGGTGGGGCTCGCCTTCCTCCCCTCCAGCCTGCTGCTGGGGGTGACCACCTACCTGACCACCGACCTCACCCCCGCGCCGCTCCTCTGGGTGCTGCCGCTGGCGCTGTACCTGCTCACCTTCACGCTGGTGTTCGCCCCGCGGCAGCTGGTGCCGCACGCGTGGATGGTGGCGGCGCAGCCCGCGCTGCTGGTGGCCGTGGTCTACCTGCTGCTGGGCAGCTCGCTCACCCGCCCCGCCGTCGCCGTCCCCATCCACCTGGCGGCGCTGTTCGTGACCGCCATGGTGTGCCACGGCGAGCTGTCGCGGCGCCGGCCGGACGCGCGCCACCTCACGGAGTTCTACCTGTGGCTGTCGGTGGGCGGGGTGCTGGGCGGGATCTTCAACGTGCTGGTGGCGCCCACGGTGTTCACCGAGACCTGGGAGTACCCGCTGGTGCTGGTGCTGGCCTGCCTGGCCCGTCCCTGGCCGGAGGGCGGGCGCTCCGCGCGCGACCACGGGATGCTGGCGCTGCGGGCGGCGGGGTTCGCCTACGCGCTGTACCTGCTCACCAGCCGCGACCCGGACAAGACGCCGTTCGTGATGATCGCGGTGGCGGGCGGGGTGTTCGTGGCGCTCCTCTCGGCGGCGCTGGGGAGGGCGCCGCTCTGGCTGGCGCTCTGCCTGGGCTCGGTGTACGTGGCGCGCGCCGGCGAGGAGCTGCGCGCGGCCCGGACGCTGCACGCCGACCGCTCCTTCTTCGGGCACTTCCGCGTGGTGCTGGCGCCGGGGCGCGAGGAGAGCTTCCACGTGCTCACCCACGGCTCCACCATGCACGGCGCGCAGAGCCTGCACCCGGAAAAGCGCCGCGACCCGCTCACCTACTACGTGAGGATCGGGCCGCTGGGCGACGTGTTCGCCACGCAGGGGCTCTCCACCCGCGCCCGCCGCGTGGCCGTGGTGGGCCTCGGCGCCGGGACCACCGCGGCCTACGCCTCCGAGAACGAGCGCTGGACCTTCTTCGAGATCGACCCGGGGATGGAGCGCATCGCCCGCGACCCCAGGCTGTTCACCTACCTGGCCGACTCGCCCGCCCGGACGCGCGTGGTGCTGGGGGACGCGCGGGTGTCGCTGGCGCGCGAGGTCCGCGAGCGGGCGCCCACCTACGACCTGATCGTGCTGGACGCGTTCAGCTCCGACGCCATCCCCGTTCACCTGCTCACCCGCGAGGCGCTGGGCGTCTACCTGGAGCGGCTGGCTCCGGGCGGGCGCATCGCGGTGCACACCAGCAACCGCTACCTGGACCTGGAGCCGGTGGTGGCCTCGCTGGCGCGCGAGCGGGGGCTTTCGGTGCGCGTGGGGGCGTGGGGGGTGCCGCGGGAGCTGCGCTACCAGAACGTCTCCACCTGGATCGTGCTGGCGCGCAGCGACTGGGACCTGGGGATGCTGGCCACGGACGCGCGCTGGCGGCCGGCGGAGCCGAAGCCGGGGGTGCGGGCATGGACCGACGACCACTCGAGCATCCTGGACGTGTTCTCGTGGTAGGTCGAAAAGACGACTGCTGGTTTGGGCGTGCCCCCGGCTGGCGCCGGGGTCGGGCTGCGGCTCCGTAACGCACGATACAACTGTGCGTAACGGAGTCGAGCCCCGGCGGAAACAGCCCCGCCGGGTCTCGCCCCTTCGGGCTCGCATCCCTGAATAGAAACAACCCCCTGTTCAGGACGCCCTCCGGAGTCGCATCTGATTAAGCCGTCGCCTCTTAGCCGAACGACAAGCGTTTCATTCGACAGGGTCGGCGGCAGACGGTGGAA
>JBFMFL010000470.1:0-3840 GCA_040752145.1 Gemmatimonadota bacterium | reverse complement strand
CGGCCCGGGCCGCGAAGGACACGTAGAACAGCGCGGCCACCAGGAGCATCGCGGCGTGCAGCCACAGGCGGTGCCGGGGGCCCGCGGCGCGGGCGAGGAGCGCGAAGGCGCCCGCCAGCACGATTCCGTTCAGCAGCGGCAGCAGGATCGTCGTCGTCATCGTCCACCTCGGGTCAGGGATTGGGCAGGCGCGGCGGCTCCAGCAGCCACCGCTCGGCGTTCACGGGCGCGTCCAGCGTGCGGAGGTACGCCTCCAGCTGCGCGCGCTCCCTCCGGCTCAGCTTCAGGGGGCGCAGCTCGCTGGCCCCGGCGGGCGCGCGGGGCGCCCGGTGGTAGTGGTCGATCACCCCGGCCAGCGTGGCGATCTGCCCGGCGTGCATGTACGGCGGCCGGTCCGCCACGCCCCGCAGCGAGGGCGTCTTGAAGGCGCGCACCAGCGCCTCGCCCTCGGGCACCAGGAACTCCAGCTCCGCGCACTCGCCGGGCTCGGCGTCGCTGTACGGGCCGCGGCAGTTGAACTCGTCCTCCAGCACCTGCCGGGCGCCCCGGGCGCGGCCCACGTCCTCGGGGAGCGAGGGGACCGCGGGGACGCCGGTGTTGTGGAAGTGGTCGTCGGTGAGCAGCGGCCCGTTGTGGCACTGCGTGCAGCTGCCCTTGCCGATGAACAGGCGCAGCCCCGCCTCCTCGTCCGGCGTGAGCACGTCCGCGGGCGCCCGCCCGCTGGCGAGCAGCTGCTCCACGTAGCGGTCGAAGCGCGACGGGCCCGGCTGGAGGCGCCGCTCGTACGCGGCGATCGCCTTGCCGACGTTGGCGAAGACGCGGTTGACCGCCTCCCGCCGCTCGGCCGGGAGCGCTTCCCACGCAGCCCGCGCGGCGGGGTCCGGGACGGGGCCGGCCACGCGCGGCACCCCGGCCAGGTCCGGGAGCGGGCCGAAGATCCGCTCGTACTCCTCCCTGTAGTGCTCCGCGACCAGGTGGGCGTACTGCGCCCGGGTGCCGCCGTGCTCCACCGGGCTCTCCAGCGGCCCCAGCGCCTGCGCCCACTGGCTGTCCTTGCGCCCGTCCCAGAACTGCCAGGGGCTGTGCGCGGTGCCCACGATGGGCATGGTGCGCCGGTCGGTGCGGCCCACCCCCGTCGCCAGCGCCACCCCGTCCTGGAACTGCCGCCCGGGCTGGTGGCACGAGCCGCACGACACGCCGCCGGTGGAGCTGAGCCGGGCGTCGAAGAACAGCCGGTGCCCCAGCGCCGCGGCGCGCGGGTCGTCGCCGTGGCGGTTGGAGGGGTCGGGGGCCAGCGGCTCCAGCTCCCCGATCCACAGCGAGCGCAGGGTCTCCACCTCCTCCTCGCTCCACCCCCCGCCCCGCGACACGACGGCGCCGCAGGCGACCGTCGCCAGGGCCAGGACGGCGCCCGCCCCGCCGAGCCAGCGCCTACGCATGGCCCACCTCCGCGCCGGCGTGGACGGCCGCCGCCAGCCCGGCCATCACGGCGCCCGCCACGGCGAGGTCGAACGCGCCCCGCGTCGTCGGTCCGCTCACGGCCGGGCTCACAGGTCGAGGTTGAAGGTGACGGTGTCCGTGCCCGCCTCCGAGGCGACCCGGAACTTCAGCTCCCACCACCCGCCCATGTTGAACTTGAGGCCGTCCACCCGGTACGCACCGTCGCCCAGGCTCCCCGTCACCCGGGGCGTCGTGGGGAGCCCGTGGCCGTGCTCCGGCATCCCCCCGTCCACCCGGATGGAGGCGCCCTCGACCGCCTCGCCGCTCGCCGTGCGGACGCTCAGCTCCACCGTGTGCATCCGCCTCACCCGGAGCGGTTCCGCGGGCTCCAGCGTGGCCTGGTAGAGCCCGCCGGCCGAGGCGCGCGGCCCCAGCCCGAACTGGTCCTCCGCCGGCCGCTGCACGTCCCCGTGCGACATCCTCATCCCGGTGCACCCGCCCAGCAGCGCCAGCCCCAGCGCCGCGGCGCCCAGCGTCGCTGCCCGGGTCCCCGTCCTTGCCGCGCGCGCCCGCATCGTGTATCCCGTCATGGCTCGTCCTCCGTGGTTGGTCGTGGTCCATGCTGCACGGGGTGGAATCTGCCGCGGCGGGGCCGAGCGGGATTGAACGAATCCGCTGAGGTCCTTGTATAAACCGGCTGTTCTTTCCGGGACGGAGCGGCCCGCGCGGCGGGCGGCACGTCCTCCCACCCGCGGCGTCGGTCACATGCGAGAGATGGAAGTCGTCGAGGCGGGGTCCGGCGCGGAGCCGGCCCCCAGGGGGTGGCGGGCGCGCTGGTACCTGTGGGACGGGGGGTTCCTCACCCTGGGCAGGGGGAGCAACGTGGTCCCTCCCCACGCGCACCACGCCATCCAGGTCAACCTGGGGCTGGACGGCCCCACCGGGCTGCTGGGGCCGGACGGGGAGTGGCTGCGCTCCCGCGGGGTGATCGTCGCGCCCGACGTGATGCACCGGTTCGACACCATGGGGTCGCTGCTGGCCATCCTGTTCGTGGACCCGGAGTCGCGCGAGGGGAGCTGGCTGCGGCGCTCGCTGCGCGGGCCGGTCACGGAGATCCCCGCGGCCAAGCTGGACGCGGTCCTCCCCGGGGTGCTCGGCCTGTGGGAGGAGCCGGTGGACGCCCCGGAGACGGCCCGGCTGATCCACTCGCTGGTGCGCACCCTGTGCGTGGGTCCGCCCCCGCCGCGCGCGCCGGACCCGCGCATCCTGCGGGCGCTGGAGGTGATCCGGGGGATGGACACGGCGCGGCTCTCGCTGGAGGAGGTGGCCCGGGCGGTGTTCCTTTCCCCCAGCCGCTTCGCCCACCTGTTCAGCGACGAGGTGGGGCTCCCCTTCCGCCGCTACGTCCTGTGGCGCCGGCTGACGCGGGCGATGCTGGCGGTGGGGCGGGGGAGCACGCTCTCCGCCGCCGCGCACGCCTGCGGCTTCTCGGACTCGGCCCACCTCACCCGGGCCTGCACCCAGATGCTCGGCCAGCCGCCCTCGGTGCTGATGAGGCCGGGGGAGTTCTACGAGATCCCCGCCCCGTTCGAGCTGCCCTTCCCGTCCGCCTGAGCCGGAAAAACGGGAGCGGGGTTCGCCCGCCGACGTTCTCCTTGACAGCTTAGGAGAGAGCGCGCTACTCTTCTCCTAACCCGAATAGGAGAGCGCGATGGCGGACACCGCAGACCTGCTTCCCGGCACCCTGGACCTCCTCATCCTCAAGGCCGTCTCGCTGGGCAAGCTGCACGGCTACGGCGTGCTGCTGCGCATCGAGCAGATCTCCGGCGGCGCGCTCCAGATCCAGCAGGGCGCGCTCTACCCCGCGCTGTACCGCCTGGAGCACCGCGGGCTGATCGAGAGCGAGTGGGGGATCTCCGACAACAACCGCCGCGCCAAGTTCTACCGGCTCACCGTAGCGGGGCGGCAGCGCCTGGGGGAGGAGATGGCGAGCTGGAACCGGCTTGCCGACGCGATCGGGCTGGCGCTGCGCACCACGCCCCAGGAGATCTGAGATGAACGGCCTTCTCGCGCGCGCCCGCTCGTTCTGGGGCGGCTTCCGGCGCCCCGACCGGCTCGCGGCGGAGATGGACGAGGAGATGAGCTTCCACCTGGAGATGGAGGCGGAGCGGCTCCAGCGCGAGCAGGGGCTCCCGCCCGCCGAGGCGCGGCGCCGGGCGGCCATCGCCTTCGGCGGGACCGACAAGTTCAAGGAGCAGGGCAGGGACGCGCGCGGGCTCACCTGGGCCAGCGGGCTCTCGCTGGACCTCAAGCTCGGCGCGCGGATGCTGGTGAAGTACCCGGGGCTCACCCTGGTGGGGGGGCTGGGGATGGCGACGGCCGACGCCCGCCGCGCGCGCG
>JBFMFL010000047.1:0-32409 GCA_040752145.1 Gemmatimonadota bacterium | reverse complement strand
CCGCCGCCGCTCGTCGTCCTCCGCGGCGGGCCCGTCGCGCAGCTCGTCCAGCCGCCGCGCCAGGTCGGCCAGGGTGGCGTGCCCGAACAGCTCGGCCAGCGACACGCCGGCGCCGAAGCGCTCCTGGAGCCGGGAGTGCAGCTGCACCAGCAGCAGCGAGTGGCCGCCCAGGTCGAAGAAGTTGTCGTGCGCCCCCACCCGCCCGGTCCCCAGCGTCTCCGCCCACGCCGCCGCGACGGCCTCCTCGGTGGGGGTGCGCGGGGCCACGTACTCGCGCTCCGCCCCGGCGCGCTCGCCGGGCGCGGGGAGCGCCAGCCGGTCCAGCTTGCCGTTGGGAGTCAGGGGAAGCCTCTCCAGCGCCACGAAGGCGGAGGGCAGCATGTACTCCGGCACCCGCTCCCGCAGCCGGGCGCGCAGCTCCCCGGCCGCGGGCGCCTCCTCCCCCGCGGGCGGGACCAGGTAGGCGACGATGCGCCGGTCGCCGGGCAGGTCCTCGCGCACCACGACGACGGTTTCCGCGACGGCCGGGTGCGAGCGCAACGCCGTCTCGATCTCGCCCGGCTCGATGCGGAAGCCCCGCACCTTGACCTGGAAGTCGGTCCGCCCGAAGTACTCCAGCTCGCCGTCGGGGCGCCAGCGGACGCGGTCCTTCACCCGGTACATGCGCGAGCCGGGGGGCCCGAACGGGCACGGGAGGAAGCGCTCGGCCGTGAGGTCCGGCCGGCTCGCGTAGCCGCGCGCCAGCCCGTCGCCGGCCAGGTACAGCTCGCCCGGGACCCCCAGCGGCACGGGCTCCAGCGCGGCGTCCAGCACCAGCGCCCGGGTGTTCGCCACCGGCCGCCCCACCAGCACCTGACTCGCCCCGCGCTGGACGACGGAGTACGTCGAGTACGTGGTGTCCTCGGTCGGGCCGTACAGGTTCCCGACTTTCCGCACCGTGGGCAGCTGCCGGTACAGCGCCTGCGCGAGGTCGTTCGGCAGCGCCTCGCCGCCCAGGTTCAGGGTCTTCACGCCGGCCGGGATCCCGCCCGCGCGCAGCAGCTCCGCCGCCGCGGTGGGCACCATGCTGGCGTGGACCACCGGCTCGGCCACGCTCGCCAGCTCCAGCGCGTTCTCCACCATCACCAGCTTGCCGCCCCAGCAGAGGGTGCCGAACACCTCGGCCACGGACACGTCGAAGTTGACGGAGGTGGAGAAGAGCAGCGCGCTCCGCTCCTCGTCGGACACGGCCTCGCGCAGCCAGTGGAGCAGCACCACGACCGAGGAGTGGCGGATCATCACCCCCTTGGGGCGACCCGTGGAGCCGGAGGTGAAGATGACGTGCGACAGGTTCTCGGGGAGGACGCCGCTCTCCGGCACCCCGGCCGGCTCCGCGCCGGCCGCCGCGCGGACGGCGTCCAGCGCGAGGGCGCGGGTCCCCGCCGGGAGCGCGTCCGCCAGCCGGCCGGAGGTGAGGACCAGGGAGACCCGCGCGTCCTCCTGCATCCAGCCCAGCCGCTCGCGCGGGTACGCCGGGTCCAGCGGGACGTAGGCGCCGCCGGCCCGCAGCACGGCCAGCATGGCGGCCGGCAGCTCCGGCGTGCGCTCCAGGCAGATCCCCACCCGCGTCTCCGGCCCCACGCCCAGCCCGCGCAGCCCGTTCGCCAGGCGGGCGGAGCGCGCCTCCAGCTCGGCGTAGGAGACGGTCTCGCCCCGGAAGGAGACGGCGGGCGCGTCCGGCGTCCGCCTGGCCTGCGCGACGAACAGGTCGTGGACGCGCTCCCCGGCCGGGTAGCCGCGCCGCGTGTCGTTCAACCCCTCCAGCACGTGCCGGCGCTCCACCGGCGCGAGCAGCGGCAGCTCCGCCACCGGCCGCCCCGGCTCCGCGGCGAGGGCGCCGGCCAGCACGCCGAAGTGCTCCAGCATCCGCTCCGCGGTGGCGCCGTCCCACAGCTCGGCCCGGTACGCCAGCGTCCCGCCCAGCCGCCCCCCGTGGTCCGCCATGGCGAAGTGCAGGTCGAACTTGGCGGCCTCGCCGCCGGCGTCCAGCTCCTCCAGCTCGCCCTCCCCCAGCCGCAGCACGGCCGCGTCGGCGTTCTGGAGCGAGAAGGCGACCTGGAAGAGCGGCGCGTGCGACAGCGACCGCGCGGGGACGATCTCCTCCACCAGCCGCTCGAAGGGGATGTCGGCGTGGGCGTAGGCGCCCAGCGCGGCCTCGCGGACGCGGCGCAGCAGCTCGCGCCCGTCCGGCGCGCCGGACAGGTCGGTCCGCATCGCCAGCGTGTTGACGAAGAAGCCGATCAGCCCCTCGACCTCGGTCCTGTCGCGCCCGGCGACGGGGGCGCCCACCACCACGTCGTCGCGCCCGGCCCAGCGGCCCAGCAGCGCCTGCCAGGCGGCGAGCAGCGTCATGAACAGCGTGGTCCCCTCGCGCCGCGACAGCGCCCGCAGCGCCGCGCCGGTCTCGTCCGGGAGCGTGAACCAGCGGGTCCCGCCCGCCTCGCCGGGGACGCGCGGGCGCGGCCGGTCGGTGGGGAGCTCCAGCACGGGCGGCGCGCCGGCCAGCCGCTCGCGCCACCAGGCGAGCTGCCGGTCCAGGGCCGGGCCCTCCAGCCAGGCGCGCTGCCAGGCCGCGAAGTCGGCGTACTGCACCGGGAGCGGCGCCAGCGGCGAGGGACGCCCCTCCCGGAACGCGGCGTACAGCGCGCTCAGCTCCCGGACCAGCACCTCCATGCTCCACCCGTCGGAGACGACGTGGTGCAGGTTGAGGAGCAGGGCGAAGTCCTCCGCCCCCAGCCGCGCCACCGTCGCCCGCAGCAGCGGCCCACGCGCCAGGTCGAAGGGGCGCTCCGCGTGCTCCGCGGCGATCCGCCCCGCCTCGGCCCCGCGCGCCTCCTCGCCCAGCCGGCGCAGGTCCACCTCCGCCAGCGGCGCTCGCGCCCCGGGCGAGACCACCTGCACCGGGCGGCCGCCGACGCGGTGGAACGTGGTGCGCAGCGACTCGTGCCGGCGCACCACTTCGTCCAGCGCGCGCCGCAGCACGCCCACGTCGAGCGCCCCCCGCAGCCGCCGCGCCTGCGGGACGTTGTACGCGGCGGAGCCGGGCTCAAGCTGGTCGATGAACCAGAGCCGCTGCTGCGCGAAGGAGAGCGGCAGCGGCCCGTCGCGCGGGACGGGGACCAGGGGGGGCGCCTGCACTCCCCCGCCCTCCCGCGCCGCGGCGTCCACCCGCGCGGCGAGCCCGGCCACCGTGGGCGCCTCGAAGAGGGCCCGCAGCGGCAGCTCCACGCCGAACGCCTCGCGGACCCGGGAGACGACGCGCGTGGCCAGGAGCGAGTGGCCGCCCAGGTCGAAGAAGCCGGTGTGCGCCCCGACGCGGTCCACGCCCAGCACCTCCGCCCAGATCCCCGCCAGCACCTCCTCCGTGGGCGTGCGCGGCGCGGCGAAGCCCTCCGCCTCCAGACGCTCCGGCGCGGGGAGCGCCCGCCGGTCCAGCTTCCCGTTTGCGGTCAGGGGAAGCGTCTCCAGGGCGACGAACGCCGCCGGGACCATGTACTCCGGGAGGCGGCCGCGCAGCCAGCCCCGCAGCTCGGCGGCGTCCACCGGCCCCGCGGCGGGGACCACGTAGCCCGCCAGCCGCCGGTCGCCGGGCGCGTCCTCGCGCGCCAGCACGGCGGCCTCGCGCACGCCGGGGTGCGCCAGGAGCGCCGCCTCGATCTCGCCGGGCTCGATGCGGAAGCCGCGCACCTTGACCTGCGCGTCCAGCCGGCCCAGGTACTCCAGCTCCCCGCGCGCCGACCAGCGGGCACGGTCCCCGGAGCGGTACAGGCGCGCGCCGGCCTCGCCGGAGAACGGGTCCGGGACGAAGCGCTCCGCCGTGAGCTCCGGCCGCCCCAGGTAGCCCCGCGCCACGCCCGGGCCGCCCACGAACATCTCGCCCGGGAACCCGGTCGGCGCCGGGCCGCCGCCCGCGTCCAGCACGTACACGCGCAGGTCGGGGATGGGGACGCCGATGGGGCTGGCCGCCCCCACCGCCACGTCCTCGCGCGAGATGGGGCGGAAGGTGACGTGTACGGTGGTCTCGGTGATCCCGTACATGTTCGCCAGGCGCGGCGCCTCGCAGCCGTGCCGCTCGGTCCACGGGCGCAGTGCGGCGGGCTCCAGCGCCTCCCCGCCGAACACCACCCAGCGCAGCGCCAGCCCGGCGGCGTCCCCGGCCTCCGCGTCCGCCGCGGCGAGCTGTCGGAAGGCGGAGGGGGTCTGGTTGAGCACCGTGACCCGCTCGCGGGCGAGCAGCGCGCGGAACGCCGCCGGGTCGCGGCCGACGTCCCGGGGGACCACCACCAGCCGCCCGCCGCGCAGCAGCGCGCCCCAGATCTCCCAGACGGAGAAGTCGAAGGCGAAGGAGTGGAACAGCGTCCACGCGTCGTCCGCCCCGAAGCCGAACCACCCGTCCGTGGCGTCCAGCAGGCGCAGCACGGAGGCGTGGGACACCATCACGCCCTTGGGGCGGCCGGTGGAGCCGGAGGTGTAGATGACGTACGCGAGCGAGTCCGGCGGCACCGGCACGCCGGGCGCCGTCTCCGGCCCGGCTTCCGGCCCGGAGCCGTCCGCGTGCAGCCGGACCGTCGCCGCCCCGTGCTCCGGGAAGCGGTCGGCCAGGTGCGGCTGGACCACCAGCACGCGCGCGGCGGAGTCGGAGAGCACCCAGCCCAGCCGCTCCGCGGGATGGGCGGGGTCCAGCGGGACGTAGAGCCCGCCCGCCTTGAGCACACCCAGGATGGCCACCAGCATCCCGGCCGAGCGCTCCATGCACACCGCCACCGGCACCTCCGGCCCCACGCCCGCCAGGCGCAGGCGGCCGGCGAGCCGGCCCGCCAGCCGGTCGAGCTCCGCGTAGGTGAGGACCCGCTCCCCGTCCGTCACCGCGGGGGCGTCGGGGGCGCGCGCGGCCTGCTCCGCGAAGGCGCCGTGGAGGGTGCCGCGCACGGGAAAGGCGCGCACCGGGTTCCACTCCTCCAGCACCCGCCGCCACTCCGCCTCGCCCGCGAGCGCCAGCCCGGCCGCGCGGCCGTCCGGGTTCGCCGCCATCCCGGCGAGCAGGCGCACGTAGCGCTCCGGCAGCCGCTCCAGGGTGGCGCCGTCGAACAGCTCGGCGCGGAAGGACAGCGCCCCCTCCAGGCGGTCGCCCTCCTCGGACAGGGCGAGGCCCAGGTCGAACTTGGCGGGCTCGGGGCCGGCGTCCAGCGGCTCGACGGCGAGCGGGCCCATGCGCAGCGCCGCCTGCTCCACGTTCTGGAGCGCGAAGGTCGCCTGGAAGAGCGGCGTGTGGTCCAGCGAGCGGTCCGGCGCGACCTCCTCCACCAAGCGCTCGAAGGGGAGGTCCTGGTGCGCCTGCCCGCCCAGGACGGTGTCCCGGGCGCGGCCCACCAGCTCGCGGACGGTGGGGTCGCCCGCGACGTCGAGCCGCAGCGCCAGGGTGTTGACGAAGAAGCCGATCAGCGGCTCCAGCTCCGGCCGCGTGCGGCCGGCGACCGGGCTGCCGACGACCACGTCCTCCTCGTCCGCCCAGCGCGCCAGGAGCAGCTGCCAGCCGGCGAGCAGCACGGCGAACAGCGTGGCGCCCTCGCGGCGGGCGAGCGCCCGGAGGCCGTCCACCACCTCCGCGGGGACCGCGACGGGGCGGACGCCGCCGCGCTCGCCGGGGACGGGCGGGCGCGGCCGGTCCGTGGGGAGGGCGAGCACGGGCGGGGCCCCGGCCAGCCGCCCGCGCCAGTAGTCGAGCTGGCGCCGGAGCACGCCGCCCGAGAGCCAGGCGCGCTGCCACACGGCGAAGTCGGCGTACTGCACCGGCAGCTCGGGGAGCGGCGAAGGGCGCCCCTCCGCGAAGGCGGTGTAGAGCGCGGACACCTCGCCCACCAGCACGGCCATGCTCCAGCCGTCGCTCACCACGTGGTGGAGCGCGAAGAGCACGGCGTGCTCGGCGTCGCCCAGGCGGAGGCGCGTGGCGCGGAGCAGCGGCCCGCGCTCCAGGTCGAAGGGGCGCGCCGCGTCGGCGGCGGCCAGGCGGCGGGCCTCGGCCTCGCGGGCGGGCGCCGGGAGCCCGGACAGGTCCGCCAGCGGGAGCGCGGGGGGCGCGGGCGGGAGGATCAGCTGGTGCGCGCCGCCGTCGTCCGCGGGGACGAACACGGTCCGCAGCGTCTCGTGGCGGCGCGCCAGCTCCGCCAGGGCGCGCTCCAGCGCGCGCGCGTCCAGCGGCCCGCGCAGCCGGAACGCGAACGACATGACGTACGCGGCGCTCCCGGGGGCGAGCCGGTCCAGGAACCAGAGCCGCTGCTGCGCGAAGGAGAGCGGCATCGGCCCGTCGCGCGGGACCCGCACCAGGGGCGGCGCCGCGTCGGCCACCTCGGCGCCGGCCAGCGTGTCCAGCCGCTCCGCCAGCGCGGCCACCGTGGGCGCCTCGAACAGGGCGCGCAGCGGCAGTTCCACGCCCAGCGCGTCGCGCACGCGGGCGACGACGCGGGTCGCGAGCAGCGAGTGCCCGCCGAGCGCGAAGAAGTCGTCCGTGGCTCCCACCCGCTCTGCGCGCAGCACCTCCGCGAACACGCCGGCGAGCGCGGCCTCCGTGGCGGTCCGCGGCGGCACGTGCCCGGCCGCCGGGGCGGCGGCGGGCGCCGGGAGCGCCCGGCGGTCCAGCTTGCCGCCGGGGGTGAGCGGCAGCCGGTCCAGGAGCACCCAGCCCGAGGGGACCATGTACTCCGGGAGCGCCGCCTTCATCCCGGCGCGCAGCGCATCCGCAGCGGGCGCGTCCTCCGCCTCCGGGACCACGTACGCCACCAGGCGGACCGCGCCCGGCTCGTCCTCCCGCGCGACGACGGCGGCCTCGCGCACCCCCGGGAGGCGCGCGAGCGCGGCCTCCACCTCGCCCGGCTCCACGCGGAAGCCGCGCACCTTGACCTGCGCGTCGGCGCGCCCGGCGAACTCCAGCTCCCCGCCGCGGCGGAAGCGCGCCAGGTCGCCCGTGCGGAACAGCCGCCCGCCGGGCTCGCCCGAGAACGGGTCGGGGACGAACTTCTCGGCCGTCAATCCCGGCCGCCCCAGGTAGCCGCGCGCGACGCCCGCGCCGCCCAGGTACAGCTCGCCGCGCGCGCCCAGCGGCACCGGGCGCATCGCCCCGTCCAGCAGGTAGGCGCGCGCGTTCGCCACCGGCCGCCCTATGGACACGGGCGCGAGCACCGCCCCGTCGATCGTCTCGGCACCCGTCTCCGCCACGTCGGCAAGCGTGGCGACGACGGTGGCCTCCGTGGGCCCGTAGGTGTTCACCAGCCGCACCCGCCCGCCCACCGCCGCGTGCCAGGCGGCCACCCGCTCCGGGAGCGCCCGCTCCCCGCCGATGATCACCAGCCGCACGCACTCCGGCAGCCGGGCGGCCCCGCGCTCCAGCTCCGCCGCCACCTCGTGCCAGAACGCCGTCGGCAGGTCGAGCACGGTGACGCCGTGCTCGGCGCAGCGCTCCAGGAAGTCCGGGACGCCGCGCAGCCACTCCTCGCCGCGCAGCACCAGCGCCGCGCCCGTGGCGAGCGCCGGGAAGATCTCTTCCAGGCTGGCGTCGAACGCGAGCGACGCGAACTGGAGCACCCGGTCCGCCGGGCCGATGCCGTACTCCGCCGCCGCGGCGACCGCGTGGTTGGTCAGCGAGCGGTGCTCCACGACGACGCCCTTGGGCGTGCCGGTGGAGCCCGAGGTGTAGATGACGTAGGCGGACGACAGCGAGTGCGAAAGTGCGAAAGTGCGGGAGTGCGAAAGTGCGCTCCCCTCGGACGGAAGCTGCTCCTCCCGAGCGCAGTCCAGCGCGACCGTCTCGACGCCGTCCGTCGGCAGGAGCGGGAGGAGGCGCAGTTGCGTCAGCAGGAGCTCGGCGCCGGAATCGGCGAGCACGTGCGCAAGCCGATCACGCGGGTTTGCCGGGTCGAGGGGGACGAACGCGGCGCCCGCGCGCAGGGTGCCCAGGATTGCGGCCAGCATCTCCGGCGCGCGCTCCATGCACACGGCGACGCGCGACTCCGGGCCGATGCCGCGCTCCCGGAGCAGGCGCGCGACCCGTTCGGCGCGGCGGTCCAGCTCCGCGTACGTCAGCGTCTCCGCCTCGTGAACCACGGCGACGGCGTCCGGCGTGCGGGCCGCCTGCTCCGCGAACAGCTCGTGCGCGCCGCGGTCCCCCGGGAAGGGGCGCTCCGTCCGCGTCCACTCGTCCAGCAGCTGGCGCCGCTCCTCCGGGGTGAGCGGCGACAGCTCCGAGAGCCTTCGGGCAGGGTCCGCCGCGGCCTCCTCCAGCGCCATCGCGAGATGTTCGGCGAGCGCGGCGACGGTGGGGAGGTCGTACAGCCCTGCGGCGTAGATGATCGTCCCGCGGACCCCGTCCGGCGCGTCGCGGAAGTGGATCTCCAGGTCCAGCGCCGCGGACGCGGACGACACCGGCACCGGCGACACCTCCACGCCCGGGAGCGACACGGGCTCCGCCGCGGCGGCGTGGAGCACCATGGTCACCTGGTAGACGGAGGCGTGCGCCGGGCTCCGCTCCACCCGGAGCGCTTCCAGCAGCCGCTCGAAGGGGAGGTCCTGGTGGGCGAAGGCGCCCAGCGTGGCCTCGCGGACGCGGCCCAGCAGCTCCGCGAAGGTGGGATCGCCGCCCAGGCGGGTGCGGAGGGCGAGCTGGTTGACGAAGAAGCCGATCAGCCCCTCCGTCTCCGCCCGCGTCCGCCCGGCCACCGGCGTCCCCACCACCACGTCGTCCTGCCCGGAGTAGCGGGCAAGGACCAGCTGGAGCCCCGCGAGGAGCGCCATGAACAGCGTCGCGCCCTCGCGCCGGGCCGCGGCGCGCAGCGCGTCCGAGACCCCCGCGGACAGCGCGAACGAGTGCTCGCCCGCGCGGTGGCTCCACGCCCGCGGGCGCGGCCGGTCCGTGGGGAGCGCGAGGAGCGTGGTGGCGCCCTCCAGCGCCGCGCGCCACCACTCCGCCTGCGCCTCCAGCGCCTCCCCGGCCAGCGCCTCGCGCTGCCAGACGGCGTAGTCCGCGTACTGCACGGGGAGCGGCGGCAGCGCGCAGGGCTCGCCCTCCATCAGCGCCCCGTAGCAGCGGGACGCCTCGCGCCAGAGCACGTCCAGCGACCAGGCGTCGCCCACCACGTGGTGCATGGTGAGCACCAGCGCGTGCTCCTCCGCGGCCAGGCGAACGAGCACCACGCGCAGCAGCGGCCCCCGCTCCAGGTCGAAGCCGCCGCCCGCCTCGTCGTGCGCAAGACGGAGCATGGCGGCCTCGCGCTCCGCCTCCGGGAGCGAGGACAGGTCGTGGAGCGGGAGGTGGAAGCGGCCCGCGGGGAGGATCACCTGCACCGAGCCGCCGTCGGTCTCGGCGAACACCGTGCGCAGCGCCTCGTGCCGGCGGACCACCGCCTCCAGCGAGCGGCGCAGCGTGTCCACCCGGAGCGGCCCGGCCAGGCGCAGCGCCGTGGCGATGTTGTAGTGGGCGCTGCCGGGCTCCAGCCGGTCCAGGAACCAGAGCCGCTCCTGCGAGAAGGAGAGCGGCAGCGGCCTGCCGCGGGGGACGGGGACCACCGGCGGCACGCGGACGCCCCCGCCCGCCAGGCGCAGGGCCTCGGCGCGCGCGGCGAGCCCGGCCACCGTGCGCGCCTCGAACAGCGCCCGCACCGGTAGCTCCACCCCCAGCGCGGCGCGCGCCCGGGACACCACGCGCGTGGCGAGCAGCGAGTGGCCGCCCAGCTCGAAGAACCCGTCGTCCACGCCGACGCGCTCCAGGCCCAGCACCTCCGCCCAGATCCCCGCCAGCACCTCCTCGGCGGGGGTGCGGGGCGCCGTGTACGCCGCGCCGCCCTCCGCGGCGGGCTCCGGGAGGGCGCGGCGGTCCAGCTTGCCGCTGGGAGTGAGCGGAAAGGCGTCCAGCGCCACGAACGCCGCGGGGACCATGTGGTCGGGGAGGCGCCCGCGCAGGAACTCGCGCAGCTCCCCGGCGCCCGGCGCCGCGGCCCCCTCCGCCGGGAGGTGGTAGGCCGCCAGCCGCGCCCCCGCCGCGCCGGCGCCGCGCGCCACCACCACGGCGTCGCGGACGCCGGGGTGCGCGCGCAGCGCCGCCTCCACCTCGCCCGGCTCGATGCGGAAGCCGCGCACCTTGACCTGCGCGTCCAGCCGCCCCAGATACTCCACTTCGCCCGAGGCCAGCCAGCGCGCCCGGTCGCCCGTGCGGTACATCCTCGCGCCCGCCTCCGCGGAGAACGGGTCCGGGACGAAGCGCTCGGCCGTCAGCTCGGGGCGCCCATGGTAGCCGCGCCCCACCTGCATCCCCGCGATGTACAGCTCGCCCGGCACGCCGACCGGCGCCGCCGCGAGCCGGCCGTCCAGCACGTGGATGCGCGTGTTCGCGACCGGCCGCCCGATCGGCACCGTGGGCTCGCCGGGGAGGCAGGCGTGGTACGTCACGTCCACCGCCGCCTCGGTGGGCCCGTACAGGTTGTGAAGCTCCGCGCCCGGCCACCGCTGGAAGAAGCGGTCCCGCACCTCCGCGCCCAGCGCCTCGCCGCTGCACACCACGCGGCGCACGCTCCCGCAGCGCTCCGTCTCCCCGGCGTCCAGGAACGCCTGGAGCATGGAGGGGACGAAGTGCAGCGTGGTGACGCCCTCCCGCTCGATCAGCTCCGACAGGTACGCCGGGTCGCGGTGTCCCCCGGGCCTGGCGAGCACCAGCCGCGCGCCGGCCAGCAGCGGCCAGAAGAACTCCCACACGGAGACGTCGAAGCTGAACGGGGTCTTCTGGAGCACCACGTCGTCGGCCGTGAGCCCGTACTGCCGCTGCATCCAGAGCAGGCGGTTGACGATGCCCCGGTGCTCGTTCATCGCGCCCTTGGGCTGCCCCGTGGAGCCCGAGGTGTAGATGACGTAGGCGAGGTTGTCCGCGTCGGCGGGGAGGCCCCCACCCGGCGGCCTTAGAGCCGCCACCCTCCCCCAATTTTGGGGGAGGGCTTCCTGACCCTCAGGAATAGCCGTGTCGTTCTCCCCCTCCCCCCTTGCGGGGGAGGGGGCCGGGGGGAGGGGGGTCGAGGTGGGGGCCGGGGGGTGAGGGGTGTCCACCACGACGACCTCGCCCCCGAAGCCCGGGATCGTCCCGAGAAGCCGCTCCTGCGTCAGCAGCACCGGCACCGCCGCGTCGGCCAGCATGTAGGCCAGGCGCTCGGCCGGGTACTCGGGGTCCAGCGGGACGTACGCCGCTCCCGCCCTGAGCACGCCCAGGAGCGCCGCCACCAGCCCTGCCGAGCGCTCCATGCACACGCCCACGCGCGACTCCGGGCCGACGCCCATCGCCCGGAGGGTGGCCGCGAGCGCATCCGCCCGCGCGTCCAGCCCGGAAAAGGTCAGCGTCTCGCCCTCGAACGCGACGGCCACGGCCTCCGGCGTGCGGGCGGCCTGCTCCGCGATCAGCTCGTGCAGGGTGCGGTCCGGGAGGGGCGCGGCCGTCGCGTTCCACTCCTCCAGCACCCGCCGCTCCGCCTCGCCCGCGAGCGCCAGCCCGGCGACGGGGGCGTCCGGGTCCGCCGCGATCCCGGCGAGCAGGCGGAGGTAGTGCTCCAGCAGCCGGTCCACCGTGGCCGCGTCGAACAGCGAGCTCCGGTACACGGCGCGGCCGGCGATCCGCCCGCCCTCGTCCACCAGCTCCAGCGCCAGGTCGAACTTGGCGGTCGCCGTGTCCGTCGGCAGCGGCTCCACCTCCACGCCGCCCAGCCGCAGCCCGGAGGCCACGCGCAGCGTCTCCAGCGTGAACATGACCTGGAAGAGCGGGGTGTGCCCGGCGCCGCGGCCCGGCGCCAGCTCCTCCACCAGCCGCTCGAAGGGGAGGTCGCCGTGCGCCTGCGCCTCCAGCACGCGCTCCCTGGCCTGCCGCAGCAGCCCGCGCCCGGTCGTCTCCCCCGCCAGCTCGGCGCGCAGGACAAGGGTGTTGACGAAGAAGCCGATCAGCTCCTCCGTCTCCGGCCGGCCGCGCCCCGCCACCGGCGTGCCGACCACGACGTCGTCCTGGCCGGACCAGCGGGCGAGCAGCGCCTGGAAGCCCGCCAGCAGCGCCATGAACGGCGTGGCCGCCTCGTCCGCCGCCAGCGCGCGCAGCGCCGCCGCGGTCTCCGCCGGGAGCGCGAAGGGGCGGACGCCGCCGCGCGCGTCTGCGTCCGCCGTGCGCGGCCGGTCCGTGGGCAGCTCCAGCAGCGGGGGGGCGCCGGACAGCCTTTCGCGCCAGTTGGCGAGCTGCCGCTCCAGCGCCGCCCCGCCGAGCCGGGCGCGCTGCCACGCCGCGAAGTCCGCGTACTGCACGGGCGGCTCCGGCAGCGGCGACGGCTCCCCGCGCGCGAAGGCGCCGTACAGCGCGGAGACCTCGCGCACCAGGATCTCCGTGGACCACTCGTCGCTGACGACGTGGTGAACGGTGAAGAGCAGCGCCGCGTCGCCCGGCCCCAGCCGGACGAGCGCCGCGCGGAGCAGCGGCCCGCGCCTCAGGTCGAACGGGGCGGCGGCCTCCGCGCGCGCCGCCTCCGCCAGCCGCGCCTCGCGCTCGCCCGCGGGCAGCCCGCTGAGGTCGATGCGGCCCAGCACCACCGGCGCCGCGGGGAGCACCACCTGCACCGGCTCGCCGTCGTCCCCGGCGCGGAAGACGGTGCGGAGCACCTCGTGTCGCCGCACCACTTCGGTGAGGCTCCGCTCCAGCACGCGGGCGTCCAGGCCGCCGCGCACGCGCAGCGCCGCGGGGATGTTGTAGACGGCGCTCCCGGGCTCCACCTGGTCGAAGAGCCAGAGCCGCTGCTGCGCGAAGGAGAGCGGGAGCGGCCCGTCCCGCGGGGTCGGGACGACGGGCGGCACGTCGTCCGCCGCGCCGGCGGGCTCCCCGGCGACGGCGGCCGCCAGCCGCGCCACGGTGGGCGCCTCGAAGATCGCCCCGACCGGCACCTCCACCCCCAGCGCCGCGCGCGCCCGGGAGGCCAGCCGCACCGCCATCAGCGAGTGCCCGCCCAGCCGGAAGAAGTCGTCGTGGACGCCCACGCGCTCCACCCCCAGCAGCTCCGCCCAGATCGCCGCCAGCGCCTGCTCGGCGGGCGTGCGCGGCGCCGTGTAGCCGTCGTCCGCGGCGGCGTCCGGCGCGGGGAGGGCGCGGCGATCCACCTTGCCGTGCGGCGTCAGCGGGAACGCGTCCAGCGCGACGAACGCGGAGGGCACCATGTACTCCGGCAGGCGCGCCGCGGCCCACTCGCGCAGCGCGTCCGCGGGCGGCTCCCCCGCCGCCTCCGGGACGAGGTACGCCACCAGCCGCGGGCCGGCGGGCCCGTCCTCGCGCGCCACGGCCAGCGCCTCGCGCACCCCCGGGTGCTCGGCGAGCACGGCCTCCACCTCGCCGGCCTCCACGCGGAAGCCGCGCAGCTTGACCTGGTGGTCGATGCGCCCCAGGAACTCCATCTCCCCGTCGTCCAGCCAGCGCACGCGGTCGCCGGTGCGGTACATGCGCGCGCCCGGGACCCCGGCGAACGGGTCGGGGACGAACCGCTCCGCCGTCAGCTCCGGCCGCCCCAGGTACCCGCGCGCGGGCGCCTCCCCGCCCACGAACAGCTCGCCCGGCACGCCCAGCGGCGCCGGCTGCCCCTCCGGACCGAGCACGTACTTCCGCACGTTGCCGGTGGGCCTGCCGACGGGGAGGCTGGCCCAGCGCAGCGACGCGTCCTCCCCCGGCGCGACGGACAGCATCGCCGAGGTACACGCCGTTTCCGTGAGCCCGAAGACGTGCACCAGCGGCGCGTCCAGCCGCGCCCACTCCGCCAGCCGCTCGGCCGACACCCGCTCCCCGCCCACGATCACGAAGCGCAGCGGCTCCGGCAGCCGCTCGCCGCGCTCGGTCAGCTCGCGCACCCACTCGTGCCAGTACGCGGTGGGCAGCTCGAAGCAGGTGACGCCGTGCCGCTCCACCACGCGCCGCAGCTCCGCGGGCGAGAAGAGCCGCGCGCGCGAGAACACGACCGCGCCCCCCGCCGCCCAGGCGGGGAACAGCTCCTCCACCACCACGTCGAACCCCGGCGAGGCGAACTGGAGGAAGCGGTCCCCCGCCCCCAGCCCGAGCCGCGCCGCCATGTCCAGCGCGAAGTTGACCACCGGCCGGTGCGGCATCGCCACGCCCTTGGGGCGGCCGGTGGAGCCGGAGGTGTAGATGACGTAGGCGAGAGACAGGGAACAGGGAACAGGGGACAGGGAACAGCCTGCAACTGCAACGGCACCCGTGTCCTCCACACCGTCGTGCTCCCCCTCCCCCCTTGCGGGGGAGGGGGCCGGGGGGAGGGGGGTCCCGTCGGGCGCGACGACCTCGCCCCCCCACTCCCCCACGCGCGCCGCCAGCTCCGGCTCGGCGACGAGCAGGCGGGCGCCGGAGTCGGCGAGGACGTAGGACAGGCGCCCGGCGGGGTACTCCGGGTCGAGGGGGACGTAGGCGGCGCCGGCCTTGAGCACGCCCAGGACCGCCACCGCGAAGCCGACGCCGCGGCCCACCAGGATGCCGACACGATCCTCGGGGGCGGCGCCGCGGGCGCGCAGCTCGCGGGCGAGGGCGTCGGCGCTGGCGTCCAGCTCGGCGTAGGTGAGCGTCCGGTCGTCGGCGACGGCGGCGGGGGCGTCCGGGGTGCGGCGGGCCTGGGCGGCGAACAGGTCGTGGACGCGCAGGTCGCGCGGAAAGGGCCGGGCGGTGGCGTTCCACGCCTCCAGCAGCGTGCGCCGCTCCTCGGGCGGGAGGGAGGGAAGCTCGGAGAGGGTGCGCCCCGGCTCCGCGGCCATGGCCTCCAGCAGGGCGGCGAGGTGCGCGGGGATGCGCGCCGCGGCGGCGGGGTCGATGCGGCGGGGGTCGAAGGTGAGGTGCAGCTCCACCTCGTCGCGCGGCACCACCTCCAGCACCAGCGCGCTCCCCAGCTGCGCCGCGTTTGCGCCGCGGAAGAAGCCGTCCAGCTCCACCCCGGCGACGCGGGCGCCGCGGGTCTCCAGGTCGGGGAGGTTCTGGAAGACGAACAGCGAGTCGAACAGGCGCTCCCCCGCGGGGACCTCGCTCCAGCGCTGGAGCTGCGGCACCGTGAAGGCGTCGAACTCGCGGGCGGTGGTCTGCGCGGCCTGGAGCTCCCTGAGCCAGGGGAGCAGCGGCGCGTCCGGGCGGGCGTGGACGCGCACGGGGACGGTGCTGATGAACATCCCCAGCATGGCGTCCACGCCGGGGAACGACGGCGGCCGCCCGGAGGACACCGCGCCGAAGACCACGTCCGTCTCCCCCGCGAAGCGCCCCAGCACCATCCCCCACGCCGCCTGGAACAGCGTGTTCGGCGTGACGCCGTGCCGCCGGACCAGGCGCCGCAGCCGCGCGGCGAGCCCGGCCGGGAGCGTCGCCGCGAGCAGCCGGGGCTCGTCGCCCGCGCCCGCGTCGGGGGCGCGCTCGATGCCGAGCACGGTGGGCGCCTCGAACCCGGCCAGGTAGCCGCGCCAGAACCGCTCCGCCTCCCGCTCGTCGCGCGAGGCCAGCCAGGCGACGAAGTCCCCGAAGGGGCGCGCGGGCTCCGGCGCGGGGCGGCGCCCCTCGCGCAGCGCCTCGTACACGGCGAACACCTCGCGCACCGCCAGCGACGACGACCACCCGTCCAGCAGCAGGTGGTGGTAGCTCCAGGCCACGCGCCACGCGTCGTCCGCCACGCGGAGGAGGGCGACGCGCAGGAGCGGCGCCGCGCCCAGGTCGAAGCCCCGCCGCCGGTCCTCGCGCAGGAACTCGGCGAAGCGCGCGTCGGCGTCCGGGAAGCCGCGCCAGTCGTGCTCGGCGACCTCCACCTCCACCCCGGCGCGCACCACCTGGAGCGGCTGCTCCAGCCCCTCCCAGAAGAAGGCGGTGCGCAGGACCGGGCTGCGCTCCACCACCCGCCGCCAGGCCCGGGCGAACGCCGGCACGTCCAGGCCGCCGCGCACCGTCCAGCAGACCTGCTCGGTGTACTCCTCCAGGTGCGGGGCCTGGAGGATGCGCACCAGCATGCTCTGCTGCATCGGCGACAGCGCGTAGACGCTCTCCACGTTCTGCATCGGTCCATCCTTCGGCCGTTTCGGCGGTTGACTACTCGTTGACGGCAAATGAATGCCTGGTCGGGCCGTCGTCCGCGGGGTGAGGGGTGCCGTCCCGCCGACCTCCCCCGACATTCGTGACCCATTCTGCACCCCACCAACCGCACGATGCAGCGCGCCGCCCCGCACTCCCGCACTCCCGCACTCCCGCACTCCCGCACTCCCGCACTCCCGCACTCCCGCTGCGGGCTGTCCCCTGTAACCTGTCCCCTGTAACCTGTCCCCTGTAACCTGTCCCCTGTAACCTGTCCCCTGTAACCTGTCCCCTGTAACCTGTCCCCTGTCAGTCCGCCGCGGCCTCCACCCTCGCCGCCTCCCGGGCGTCCGCGACCTCGAACTCCACGGGCGCGCGCAGGTCGGGGACGCGGCGAAGCAGGTGGCGGCGGAGCGCGGTGGGGCCCAGTTCGGCGCCCTCGGCGCACATGGCGCGCAGCGTGTTCAGGCGCGGCAGCGCGGCCAGCGTGCTCTCCGTGTCCACGCCGAAGTCGATCAGGCAGGCCACCTCGTCCACGCCGGCCTCCACCACGCGGTCCACCATCGCCAGGCAGCTCTCCGGCGTGCCGATGAAGGCGCCGGTGCGGTAGTAGCGCTCGAAGGCGAAGGAGGCCAGGTAGTCGAGCCACTGCGGCTCGTGGATGTCGACCTCGAGGTCCAGGCTCTTCACCATCGTCTCCATCAGCCCGATGTGGGAGCGGAGGTAGGCGGTGAGCGGCTCCCTGACCCGGGCCAGCGCCTCGTCCAGCCCGTCCGCGACGAAGGTGTGCAGCATCAGCGACACCCGCGCGGCGGCGGGGTCCAGCCCGGCGTTCTCCCGGGCCTCGCGGAAGACGCGCACCTTGTCCGCCGCCTCCTCGACGGGTTGCGTGAGCAGCGCCGTCAGGCAGTGGTGGCCCAGCTCCCCCGCCCTGGCGAACACCGCGGGGTCGCCGCTGCAGGTGATCCATACGGGGAGCTCCGGCTGCACCGGCCGCGGGAAGATGCGCAGTTCCACCGGGTTCCCCGCCCCGTCCACGGCCGCCAGGGTGCCGCCGCGCCACAGCGCCCGGACCTCCTCGACCATGCGGAACATCACCTCGCGCTTGTTCTTGAAGTTGTGCGGCGCCAGCGCGAAGTCGTTGGGGATCCACCCCGAGGTCACCGAGACCCCGGCGCGCCCCCGCGACAGGTTGTCCACCACCGACCACTCCTCCGCCACCCGCAGCGGGTGGTGCAGCGGCAGCGCCACGCTCCCCGCGCGCAGCCCCACGCGCTTCGTGAGCGGCGCCAGCGCGGCGCTCAGCACCGAGGGGTTGGGGTACAGCCCGCCGTTCTCGTGGAAGTGGCGCTCCGGAGCCCACACCGCCTCGAAGCCGTTGCGGTCCGCGAACTGGCCGCCCTCCAGGTAGATGCGGTAGCGGTCCGCGCCGTCGTCGTCCGCCGCGTCCGCGAAGTAGAAGAGCGAGAAGCTGAGCCGCTTCCGCGCCTCGTCCCGCGCCGCCGCGCCGGCGCGGGGGACGATGCGCGCCCGCAGCCCGCCCCCGTCCGCTTCGACCGCGGCGCCGGCGACCGCGGGGTGCCGCGCGAGCACGGCCTCCACCTCCGCCGCCTCCGGGTGCGACGCCCCCACCTCCACCCGCGCCGGCGTCCGCTCCGCCGCGGCTGCGAGCAGGTCGGCCACGCGCCCCTCCGGCGCCGCCCCGAAGGCGTCCAGCGCTCCCAGGAAGCCCTCCAGCAGCGCGTCCACGGCCGCGGCAGCCACCCGCGCCGGGTCGAAGCGGGCGCGCACGGCGACCTCCTGCCCCGCCGTCGCGCGCACCTCCAGCGGGTGCCCCTCGGCCGGGTCGTGGCTCGCCACGTCGCCCCAGCCCAGCCCGCCCAGCAGCCGCACCCGCGCGGCGCTCTCCGGCTCCGCGGTCTCCAGCGCGCTCTCGAACAGGGGCGCCCCCTCCGGGAGCCCGGCCCAGTCGCGCACCTGCGCCAGCGACACGTGCTCGAAGGGGCGCAGCGCCTCCTGCGCCCGCTGCACGGAGCGCAGCCACCCCACCGCGTCCGCGCCCGCGTCCACCGCGACGCGCAGCGGCAGCGTGTTGCGGAAGCTCCCCGGCATCGCCTCGCTCCCCGCCAGCCCCGCCGGCCGCCCCGCCACCCCCAGCCCGAAGAGCGGGGCCGCCTCGCCGCTGCGCGCGCGCAGCGCCAGCACCCACGCGCCAGCCGCCACCGCCCCGAAGCCCAGCCGGTGCTGCTGCGCCGCCGCCAGCAGCCGCTCCGTCTGCGCGGTGCCCAGGAACGCCTGCCGGGTCCGCGCCTCCGCCCGCCCGGCAGGCGCCGCCGCGGGCAGTGCCGCGCCCCGCAGCGCCTCCGCCCAGAACGCCTCCGCCGCGGCCGCGTCCTGCCGCTCCAGCCACGCCACGTAGCCGCGGTACGGGTGCGCGCGCGCCGCGGGCGGCTCCTCGCCGCGCCGGAGCGCCCGGTACGCCTCCGCCACCTCCTCCAGGAGCAGCCCCGCCGAGCGCGCGTCCAGCACCAGCGCCGACCAGGTCCACACGAAGCGGTATTCGTCCTCGCCCAGCCGCACCCGCACCACCCGCATCAGCGGCGCGGCCGCCGGGTCGAAGCCGCGCGCCCGCTCCTCCGCCTCCAGCGCGTCGAGCCCGCCCGCCGTTTCGCGCTCCTCCCAGTGCAGCGGCGCCTCGGCGCGCACCACCTGGAGCGGCTCCGGCATCCCCTCGGTGAACACCCCGGTGCGCAGCACCGGGTGCCGCGCCGCCACCAGCCGCCACGCCCCCGCGAACGCCTCGGGGTCGCCCATGCGGCGCGCCGTCCACGCGGTCTGCCCCACGAGCGCTCCCGCCGCGCCCCGGTGGAGCAGCGCGAGCAGGTCCTGCTGCCGCGGCGTCACGCGGTACACGTCGGCGATGTTCTGCATTCGCTCGGTCGTGGATCAGCGAGCCGGGTGAGGGCCGCCGTTCAGACTCCCTGGTCCGCCTTGCGGATCAGCATCGCCAGCTGCCCCAGCGCCGCCGCGTCCAGCCCGGCGAGCGGGAAGTCCTCCGGCGTGAAGCCCTCCGGCTCCGCCGTGCGCGAGCGCTCGGCGAGGGCCCGCAGCGCGGCGGTGAACCGCTCCGCCAGCGCCTCCACCGTGGACGCGTCGTGCGCCTCCGGCGAGTACGTCCAGGCCAGGCGGATCCCGTCCGGGCCACGGGTCGCGTCCACCTCCAGCAGGTGGGCGCGCGGGGCGTCGCCGCCGCGGACGGCGAACGGCGCTCCGCCCGCGACCTCCCACGGCGCCGCGGCCGCCGCCTCGGACAGGTCGGCCCAGCGGAAGGCGACCTCCGCCCGCGGCGCCGAGCGGACGTCCGCGCCGGCCTCGCCGTCCAGGTGCCGGAGCACGGCGTACGAGGCCGCGTGGCCGGACAGGTGCCGCACCCGCTGCTTGGCGGCCTTGAGCACGGCCACCGGGTCGCCGCCGTTCAGCTCCACCTGCACCGGCACCGGCAGCTCCATCGGGCCGACGGTGCGCGAGTAGTCCGCGTCCCCGGCGTCGCCGGCGCGGGGGTCGCGCGCCACGTCCACCAGCGCCGAGCGCGCGCCGCTCCACCCGGCCAGCGCCGCCGCCAGCGCGGAGAGCAGCACCTCGTCCGGCTCGGCGCGGCGGGCGCGGGGGAGCTCGTCCGTCACCTCGCGGGCCAGCTCCGCGTCCAGGCGGGTGACGACGGTCCGCGCGGTCCCCGGCGTACCCGACCCGGCATGATCGACGGGGAGCGCGGCGCGCTCCCACGGCAGCTCCTCGCGCCAGAAGTCCGCCTCGCCGGCCAGGGCGTCGCCGGACTGCGCGGCCAGCTCCTCCGCCCACGCCTTGAAGGGCGTGGTGCGGGCCGGGAGCTGCGCCTCCTGCCCGCGGGCGAGCTGCGCGTACGCCGTCGCCAGGTCCTCCAGCAGCACCGGCCACGACGCCGCGTCCGCCGCCAGGTCGTGGACGACGAGCACCACCCGCGCGGGGGCTCCGGCGCCCGCCTCCAGCAGGGCGCCGCGCAGCAGCGGCCCCACCGCCGGGTCCAGCTCCGCCGCGAGCCTCTCGGCGACGTGCCGGGCGGCCTCCGCCGGGTCCGCTCCATGCTCCCCGGCCGCCACCGTCTCCAGCGGCGCGTCGCCGCCCGCGGTGCCGGTCACCTGCTTCCACGCCTCGCCCTCGCGGGCGAGCTGCAGGCGCAGCGCGTCGTGGTGGGCCACCAGCGCCCGCAGCGCGCCGGCCAGGTGCGCCGGGTCCGGCGCGCGGCGCGGCTCCAGCACCACGGCGTGCGCCGCGCGGCCCCCGCCGCCGGCGAGGTCCAGCAGCCGGCGCTGCGCGGGGGCCAGCGGCACCTCGCCCAGGGTGGCGCCGCCCTCCGCCTCCGCGGCCAGGACGTCGGCGATCATCGCGGCCATCTCGGCGATGGTCTCGTACTGGAAGAACTGCTGCGGCGTCAGGTGCAGCCCCGCCTGCTTGCCGCGGGCCATGATCTGGATGGCGTTGACCGAGTCGCCGCCCAGCTCGAAGAAGTTGTCGTGGACGCCCACCTGGTCCACGCCCAGCACCGCGCCCCACACGTCCGCGATGCGCTGCTCGATCTCGTTGCGCGGCGCCACGTACTCGGAGGCCAGCTCCGGGCGGGTGCTCCGCGGCCCGGAAGCGCCGTCCGCGGCGCCGGAGTCCAGCAGCGCCCCGCCGGCCTGCGCGTCGCCCTGGGCGATGGCCGCGTGCAGGTCGTTGGGGGAGACCACCACCTGCGGCTCCAGCCGCGCCGCCAGGATCCGCGCGAAGGCGTCCACCCCCTCCCGCGGGCGGATCCCGTCGCCCGAGCCGGTGTCGCGCGACTCCCCGGCGTCCGCCGCGGCGGCGGCCTCGGCCATGCCGCGGATCTCGGCGCCCGGGTCGTTGATGCGCTTCTGGGTGAACTTCTCCACCCGGAGGAGGGTCTCGCCCTCCTCGTTCATGACGTTGAAGTCGAAAGCGATGGTCTCCTGGCCGGCGCCCTCCTCGTCGCGGAGGTAGCGGCCGTGGGCGAAGAGCCGCCCCTTCATCTGCCGGTCCAGCGGGATCCCCCGGTACAGCATGGGGAGGTAGTAGAACTCCGGGGCCAGCCGCGCCTTGGTGATCCCCGCGGCGCGGTCCAGGATGGCGGGGTGGAAGCCCCACTTCTCCCAGTCCGCCTGGAACGCCTCCGGCAGCTCCATCTCGATGACCAGCTCGTCCCTGCCCAGGTGGATGCGGTGTACGCTCTGCCAGCGCGGGCCGAAGTCGTCCTCCCGCTCCTCCAGGGCGATGGAGGTCTGCTCCGGGCAGCGGGCCAGCACGGCGGCCAGGTCGGCGCGCTCCGCGGGGCGCGGGTCCTCGACGGCGATGCGGCCCAGCGCGTGCTTCCGCATGCGGCCCGCGGGGTTGTTGCCGTCCCAGCTCCAGATGGTGAAGGACAGCTCGTCCGGCCCCTCCTCGCGCAGCTCCAGCCGCGCCTCGCGCACCTCGGTGTCCTCCAGGCGCATGGGCTCCACGAAGTAGCACTCGCGGATGGTCACCGTGCGCCCGCCGGCGTCCTCCGCCGCGGCGGCGCGCAGCATCTCGAAGTACGCAACGCCCGGCATCACCGCGTTGCCGATGATGCGGTGCTCGTTGACCGGCCACTGCTTCCACACCGCGAAGTCGGTGGCGAACACCTTCCGCCCCGGCTCCTCCAGGATCAGCCGCTCCAGCAGCGGGTGGTCGTACGTGCGGATCACGTTCTGCCCGTCGCCGCCCGCGACCGTCGAGCGGAACTCCGCCGCCATCCCCACCTCCTCCCAGCCGCCCCAGTTCACGGAAACGGTGTAGGTCCCCGTCTCCTGGCGGTGCCAGCGCGCGAAGGCGTCCAAAAAGGCGTTGGCGGCGGTGTAGTCCACCTGGCCGAAGCGCCCCATCACCGCGGTGCGCGAGGAGCACAGGAGCATGAAGTCCAGCGGCCGCCCGGCGAACAGGCGCTCCAGCACGCGCGTCCCCCGCACCTTGGGCGCGAGCACGTCGGCCACCTGGCGCGGGGCCTTCATCTGGATCATCCCGCCCGAGGGGACGCCCGCGGCATGGACCACGCCCGCGATCTCGCCGAAGCGCTCGCGGGCCCGCTCCACCACCGCGGCCATCGCCGCCTCGTCCGCCACGTCGGCGTGGGCGACCATCACCTCCGCGCCCAGCCCCTCCAGCGCGCGCAGCGAGCGGATGCGGCGGCTGGTGGCGTCGGTGGCCTCGTGCGACTCCAGCCAGGCGTCCCACGCGCCCGGCTCCGGGAACTCCGAGCGGCCGGTGAGCACCAGCTTCGCGCGGGCCGTGCGGGCCAGGTACTCGGCCACCTGCAGGCCGATGCCGCCCAGGCCGCCGGTGACCAGGTAGGCGCCGCCCTCGCGGAGCACGGGGGGCGCCTCGGGGGCCTGCGGCAGCCGTACCTGCTCGTAGTCCTGCACCCAGCGGTGGCCGCCGCGCAGCGCGACCACGGTGTCCGTGCCGCCCGCGGCCTCGGCCAGCAGCTGCCCGGCCAGGCGCTCCTCGCGCCAGTGCCCCGGCGGCGGCGGCGCCACGTCCACGCTGCGGCAGGACAGGTGCGGGTACTCGCGGGGGATGGTCCTCACCGGGCCCAGCACCGTGGCCTGCTCGGGGTCGGACAGGTCGCCGCCGGCGACCTCCTGCATCCCCGCGGTCACCACCGTGACGTCCACCGGCTCGGCGGCGGTGCGCTCGCCCAGCGCCTGCGCCAGGAACAGCAGCGAGAACAGGCCGCGGTCCTGCGTCTCGCCGGGGCCGCCGGCGGCGCTCCACAGGTGGACGACGCGGCGCGGGAAGCGGCCGGAGCCGGCCAGGCGCGCCAGCAGCGCGGAGTAGTCCTCGCGGCGGCGCGGGTCGATCTCGTAGTGCCCCGCGCCCAGCTCGCGGAAGCCCGCCCCGGCGCGCACGGTCACCACGCCGCGCCCGGCCTTCTCCAGCGCGGCGGCCAGGCGCGCCGACACCCCGCCGTCCCCGGCGAACAGGAGCCAGCTCTCCCCCTCGGCGGCGGACCCGGACGAGGCGGGCGCGAGCGGCGCCTCCTTCCACACCGGCACCCAGAACCAGTCGCCCACGTCCTGCTTCTTGGCGAGCGAGCGGCCGGCCGCGCGGCGCCCGGCGGGCTGCATGTCCACCCAGTAGCGCCTGCGCTGAAACGGGTACGTGGGGAGCGGGACGCGGCGGCGGCGCTCGCCGCCGTGCAGCGCCTCCCAGTCGACGTCGATGCCGGCCAGCCAGAGCTGCCCCACGGTGTTCAGCAGGAACTCGCGGTCGTCGCCGCGGTCCTTGACGTGCGGCAGCGAGGCGTGCATCACCTGCCCCGGGAGCTTGTCCGGGTGCCAGCGCACGATGGAGCGCAGCGTCCGCCCGGGGCCCACCTCCAGCAGCGCCGCGTTGGGGTCGCGCACCAGCTCGCTGACGCCCTGGTGGAAGCGGACCGCCTGCCGGACGTGCCGCACCCAGTACTCCGGGTCGGTGGCGTCCTCGGCCGTGATCCAGGTGCCGGTGACGTTGGACAGGTAGGGGAGCTCCGGCGCGTTCAGCTTCACCCGGTGCACCGCGGCCCGGAAGGCGTCCAGCATCGGCTCCATCATCGCCGAGTGGAAGGCGTGCGAGGTGTGCAGCGGACGGCCGACGACGCCCATCGCGTCGAGCCGGGCGTTGAAGGCGATCACCGCCTCGCGTGGGCCGCTGACCACGCACAGCTCGTCGCCGTTGACGGCCGCCAGCGACAGCTCCGGCGGGAGCATCTCCAGCACTTTCCGCTCGGAGAGCGGCACGCCCAGCATGTCGCCCTCGGGCATCCGCTGCACCAGCGCGCCGCGCGCCGTCACCAGCCGCAGCGCGTCCTCCGGCGAGAAAACCCCCGCCAGGCAGGCCGCCACGTACTCGCCGATGCTGTGGCCGATCATGCTGTCGGGCTTCACCCCCCAGCTCATCCACAGCTTCGCCAGCGCGTACTCCACGATGAACAGCGCCGGCTGCGTCGCCCGCGTCTTGTCGAGCGCGGCGGCCGCGTCGGCGTCGTCCGGCGCGGCGAGCAGCAGCGCGCGCAGGTCGAAGTCCAGCAGCGGGCGGACGACCTCCAGGCAGCGGTCCACCTCGGCGCGGAAGACGGGCTCGCTCTCGTACAGCCCGGAGCCCATCCCCGGGTACTGCGCCCCCTGCCCCGGGAACATGAAGGTGAGCGGGCGGCGCACCGGCGGCTGGCCGCGCGTGACCACGCGGTCCGGCGTCAGCGCCTCCAGCAGCCGCACGGCGTCGTCGCGGTCGCGGGCCACCAGCATGCGCCGGTGCTCGAAGGAGTCGCGCCCCACCTGGAGGGTGAAGGCGACGTCGGCCAGGTCCTGCTCCGGGTGCCCGCGCAGGTGCCGCAGCAGGTTGTCGGTGGCCGCCTCCATCGCCGCCGGCGTGTGCCCGGAAACGACCAGGAGCTGGTGCCCCCTGGACGGCGCGCTCTCCTCCGCCGCCGGCGCCTCCTCCAGCACCAGGTGCGCGTTGGTGCCGCCCATCCCGAACGAGCTGACGCCCGCGCGGCGGGGCGCCCCGTCTGTCTCCCAGGGCTGGAGCCGCGAGGCCACGTAGAACGGCGTGCTCCCGAAGTCGATGCGCGGGTTGGGCTTCTCGAAGTGCAGCGTGGGCGGGATCTCGCGGTGCTTGAGCGCCTGCACCGTCTTGATCAGCCCGGCCACGCCCGCCGCGGCGTCCAGGTGGCCGATGTTGCTCTTCACCGAGCCGACGGCGCAGAAGCCCGTGCGGTCCGTCTCGCGGCGGAAGGCGGCGGTGAGCGCCTGGATCTCGATGGGGTCGCCGATGGCCGTGCCGGTGCCGTGGGCCTCCACGTAGCCGATCGTCTCCGGGGCGACGTCGGCGAACACCTGCGCGGTGCTGATGACCTCGGCCTGGCTCTCCACGCCGGGGGCCGTGTAGCCCACCTTGACCGAGCCGTCGTTGTTGAGCGCCCAGCCGCGGATCACCGCGTGGACCGTGTCGCCGTCGGCGAGGGCGTCCTCCAGGCGCTTGAGCACCACCACGCCCGCGCCGTTGCCGCCCAGCGTGCCGCCCGCGTCCGCGTCGAAGGGGCGGCAGTGCCCGTCCGGCGAGCCGATCCCGCCCTCGTGGTGCAGGTAGCCGGTCCGCTGCGGGACGAACACGTTGACGCCGCCGGCCAGCGCCATGTCGCACTGGTAGCTCAGGAGCGACTGGCAGGCGAGCGCGGTCGCCACCAGCGAGGTGGAGCACGCCGTCTGCACGGTGACGCAGGGGCCGCGCAGGTTCAGCTTGTAGGCGACCCGGGTGGTGAGGTGGTCGTTCTTGTTGTGGATCAGCGCCTGGAAGGTGTCGATCGTCCCCGTCATCTCCCCGGCGGAGGCCAGGTTGAACAGCATGTAGCTGTTGGCCCCCGCCCCGGCGAACACGCCGATCGCGCCCTCGTACTTCCGGGGGTTGTAGCCGGCCGTCTCCAGCGCCTCCCAGGCGCACTCCATGAACAGGCGCTGCTGGGGGTCGGTGAGGGTGGCCTCGCGCGGCGTCAGGTCGAAGAACGCGGCGTCGAACTGCTCCACGTCGGGGAGGACGCCGCGGGCGCGCACGTAGCCGGGGTCGGCAAGCTCCTGCGGGTCGATGGCGACGGTGTCCAGCTCACCTTCCGCGAAGTGGGTGATCGACTCCACCCCCTCGCGCAGGTTGCTCCAGAACGTCTCCACGTCCCGTGCCCCCGGGAACCGCCCGGACAATCCGACAATGGCGATGCTGTCCATCAGAGCTCGTCTCCAGGTGGTGTTGGGTCAGCCCCGGGGGCCCGCGGCGGGCCGGCGCTGGCGCTGCATGGCTTCACGCTGCTTGAGCGCGCGCGTCTCGGCCTGCGAGAGCGACGCGGCGGCTTCCTCCCGTCCGGCGCTCAGGCGCTCGGCGAGGAGGGTGACGGTGGGGTACTGGAACAGCTCCACCAGGGTGAGCCGGTCCCCCAGCGCCTCGGTGATCCTGTCGTACGCCTGCACGACCAGGAGGGAGTTGCCCCCCAGGTCGAAGAAGTTGTCGTGCATCCCCACCCGCTCCACCCCCAGCACCTCCTGCCAGATGCTCGCGATGGCGCTCTCGGTCTCGCCCACCGGGGCGACGTAGGCGGCGCGGCGCCGCCGCTGCAGCTCGCGGGGGTCGGGGAGGGCGCGGCGGTCGGCCTTGCCGCTGCGGGTGCGCGGCACCTCCGGCAGGGGGACCACCATGGCGGGGACCATGAACTCGGGGAGGCTCCTGCGCAGGTGGTCGCGCAGCTCCCCCTGGAGCGCGTCCGCGTCGCCGTCGCGGCTCCCGTCCTGCCGGGCGACGAAGTACGCCACCAGCTGCGCCTCGCCCTCGGCCTCGAACACCGAGGCCACGGCGTCGGCCACGCGCGGATGGGCGCACAGGACGGACTCCACCTCGCCCAGCTCGATGCGGACGCCGCGCACCTTGACCTGGTCGTCGTCGCGCCCCACGAACTCCACCGCGCCGTCCGCCCCGAAGCGGGCCAGGTCGCCGGTGCGGTACATGCGCGCCCCCGGCACCCCGCCGAAGGGGTCGGGGACGAACTTCTCGGCGGTGCGCGCCGGGTCGCCCAGGTAGCCGCGCGCCACCCGCGGGCCGGCCAGGCACACCTCGCCGGCCACGCCGAAGGGAACCGGCCGCAGCCCCGCGTCCACGATCGCCACCCGGGTGCCGGGAAGGGGGTGCCCGACGGAGGGGGCGTGCGGGTGCTCGCGGACGCTCCCGGCGGTGGCGTCCACCGTACACTCGGTGGGGCCGTAGACGTTGAAGGTCTCCGTGTCCGGGAGCGCCAGGAGCCGCGCCCAGGTGGCCGGGTCCAGCGCCTCGCCGCCCGAGAGGATGGTCCCCGGCACGTGCCCGGGCCCGTCGCCCAGCCCGGCGGCCAGCAGCCCCTTGAGGAGCGTGGGGGTGCAGTCCAGCACGTCCAGCTCCGAGGCGCGGATCCACGCCAGCATCCGCTCCGGGCTCATCCGCTCGGCCTCCGGGGTGACGTGCAGCGTGTGCCCGCGGCAGAGCTGCACCCACTGCTTCACCGAGCCGTCGAAGACCAGCGGCGCGTTCAGGCTCACCCGCAGCCCCCCGCGCCCGCGGTACACGGCCTCGTCCAGGGCGTGGACCAGGTTCACGGCCGAGCCGTGCTGCACCACCACGCCCTTGGGGTGCCCGGTGGAGCCGGAGGTGTAGATGACGTACGCCGCGTTGTCCGGGAGCGTCCCCGCGTCCGGCGGCGAGGCGGGCATGGCGGCGATGCGCTCGCGGTCCGCGTCCATGCACACCGCCCGCCCCGGGGGGAGCAGCCCCCGCTCGCGCACGGCGGCCTGGGTGACGAACACCTCGATCCCCGCCTCGCCGGCCATGTAGGCAAGGCGCTCCTCCGGGTACATGGGGTCCAGCGCGACCACGGCGCCGCCGGCGCGGAGGATCCCCAGCAGCCCGGCCAGCATCTCCGGCGAGCGCTCCATGCACAGCCCCACCCGCGACTCCGGCCGCACCCCCAGGCCGCGCAGCAGGTTGGCGAGCCGCCCGGAGAGCGCGTCCAGCTCCGCGAACGTCAGCGACCGCCCCTCGGCCACCACGGCGGGCCGCTCCGGCGCGCGCGCCGCGGCTTCCGCGAACAGGTCGTGGAGGCAGCGGTCCGCGGGCGCGTCGACCAGCGAGCGCCCCAGCGCGAGCACGAAGCGCAGCTCGGCGTCCGGGAGCAGTGTCAGCTCCGCCGCGGGGGCGTCCGGCCGCTCCGTGGCGTCGTCCAGCAGCGCCAGCAGCCGGTCGGCCGTGCGCTCCGCCTCGCGCGCGGTCACCGTGTGGGCGTCGTGCTCGATCGCCAGCCGCAGCCCCCCGCCCTCCGCGACCCCGGTGAGCCGCAGCGCGAAGCGCTCGCTCCGCGCCCGCAGCTCCACCAGCGAGAAGCGCACGCCCGCCGCCTCGCGCGGCCCCGGCCGCTCCTCCCAGTCGAACCCGAAGGCGAAGTGCTCCGGCCCCTCCGCCCCTTCGCGCGAGGGGTCCAGGTAGTCCTGCCACTCCCAGCGCTCGGCCAGCACCCCGCCGACCGCCGCCGCGAGCCCGCGGAACGTCGCCCCGCCCCCCACGGCCAGCCGCACCGGCAGGTAGCGGACGAAGGCGCCCGGCGCCGCGTCCAGCCCCTCGTAGACGCGCCCGTCGAAGGCGACGCCGGCCTCCACCTCGCCCGCGCCGGCCAGCCGCGCCAGCAGCAGCTGCCACGCGGCGAGCAGCACCGCGGAGGGCGCCGCGTCCAGCTCGGCGGCAAGCTCCCGCACCCGCGCCGCCACGGCCCCGTCCACCTCGCGCTCCACCGCCCGCGGCGCGAAGCCGTCGCCCTCGCGCACGGCGTGCGGCAGCGCGAAGTCCTCCGCGCCGGAGCGCTCCACGCGCGCCCAGTAGTCGCGCCCCGCCTGCGTCTCCTCCGACTCCAGCAGGTCGTTGAAGACCTCGGACACGTCCGCGTACTGGATCTCCGGCGCCGCGGCCTCGCCCCCGGCCGCCAGGGCCGCGTACGCCTCCGCCACCTCGCGCGCCAGCACCTGCATGGCCGCCGCGTCCGCGCACAGCGCGTGTACGCGCAGCGCCAGCAGGTGCCGCCCCTCCCCCGCGGGCGCGAGCACGGCCTGGAAGAGCGGCCCGTCCTCGAACGACACCGGCGCCCCGTCCAGCATCTCGACGAGCGCCCCGGCGGTCGCGGCCTCGCCCTCCTCCATCACCTTCCACGCGGGCGGCAGGCCGTCCACGATCCCCTGGAGCGGCACCCGCGTGCCGGGGAGCGCCCGGAACACGGTGCGCAGCACCTCGTGCCCCTCCGCCACGGCCTCCACGGCGCGGCGCAGCGCGTCGGCGTCGAGCGCGCCCTGCAGCGCCAGGACGCAGGTGGCGTTGTAGACGGGGCGCGCCTCGCGCGCCTGGAGCGCCCAGACGCGCCGCTGCTGCGGGGAAAGACGGAAACGGGCCGTGGTCTCGTGAGCCATTAGAAGCAGTGCGAGAGTGCGAAAGTGCGTGAGTGCGGGAGTGGTCCGGTGCGTTACCTTCGCACTTTGGCACTCCCGCACTTTCGCACTTCAGTTATCCGACGTCGTCCCACCTGAACGGGTCCGCCATGGCCGTCAGCACCTTGCGGGGCCCCCGGAACGGGTCGCGGGCGTGGGCGGTGAGCAGGTTGTCCAGCATCAGCACGTCGCCCACCTGCCAGGGGAAGCGCACCGTGTTGTCGCGGTAGATGCCCCGCAGCAGCTCCATCGTCTCCGGCGCGATGGGGGTGCCGTCCCCGTACAGCGTGTTGTTGGGGAAGTCGTCCTCGGCCTGGAACGCCGCCTCGAACGCCGCGCGCACCGAGGGGTCCAGCGTGGTGCGGTGGAAGAAGGTGGCGTGGTTGAACCAGGCCGTCTCCCCGGAGCGCGGGTGCTTCGCCACGGCGCGGCGCACCTGGCGGGTGCGCAGCCGGCCGCCGTCCTTCCACTCCACTTCGATGCGGTTGGCGGCGCAGTACGCCTCCACCCGGGCCGGGTCGTCGGTCTGGAAGGCCTCCTGCCAGCTGAGGCCGAAGCCGTCGCCGAAGTTGCGGACGTACATGTAGCCCTTTTCCTCGAACGGGCGCCGCACCTCCTCCGGGATCGCGCGATGGATCCTGCGCACGTCGGCGATGGGGGTGGCCCCCCCCTCCTCCGCCGCGACGGTGCACATGAAGATGATCTTGAGCGGGAAGTTGAGGTTGTACGACTGCTCGTTGTGCAGAAAGATCTCCTGGTCCGCCGGGTGCTCCGTGGAGGTGTAGACCCGGTTGGCCACGTGCGTCCGCGGCGACGAGCGCTCGCCGTACTCCAGCGGCCCGCTGGTGGCGGCGGAGACGAAGCGGTTCAGGTCCGCCGAGTCGCGCATGGCGAAGCCGCGGAAGAGCAGCCCGCCGTGCTGCTGGAGCAGCCGCTCCACCTCGTCGCGGTTGGCGGCGGCCCACTCCACCAGGTCCACGCCGTCCAGCGCGGGGCGCACCAGCAGCGGGAGCGGCTCGCCCTGGCGCAGCGGCTCCGTCTTCACCAGCGACTCGGTGGACACGCCGCCGCCGTCGCGGGAGCGCGTGAAGGGGAGCTTCTTTCCGGGCAGCGCGGGCTTCTGCATATCGACTCCTTGCCGGACGTGGCTTGCGTGTGCGTGCTGCTTCTGGACGACCTGCTACGCGACCGGCTCGGGCTCGCCGGCCTCCTCGGTTCCCTTCCTCCGCCCCAGCTTGCCGAAGCGGAGCGCCTTGGCCTCCTTCAGCCGCTCCAGCTCGGCGCCGCGGCGGGCCTGCTCGGCGTCCGCCACCACGTCCAGCAGCGCGGGGAGCAGCGCGTCCGGGCTCCTGGTGGCGGCGCGGGTCATCACCCCGAAGCTCTCGGCGACCGCGGCGATGGTGGAGGCGTTGAACAGGTCGGGGTTGTACCGCCAGACGCAGCGGTACTCGCCCCCCTCCTCCTCGGAGACCAGCACCGACAGGTCGAAGGGCGACCCGGCCAGCTGCATCTCCATCGCCCGCATCTCCACCCCGGCGAAGCGGAGCTCCGGCACCGGCGCGCCGTCGAACACGAACATCACCTGGAAGAGCGGGTTCCGGCTGGGGTCGCGCGCGGCGCCCACGGCGTCCACCAGCAGGTTGAACGGCACGTCCTGGTGCGCGTACGCCCCCAGCGTGGTCTCGCGGACGCGCCCCAGCAGCGCGCGGAAGCTGGGCTCGCCGGACAGGTCCGTCGTGAGCACGAGCTGGTTGACGAACAGCCCGATGAGCCCGGCCGTCTCCGGGGCGCCGCGGCTCGCCACGTCGGTGCCCACCGTCACCCGGTCGCTGCGGACGTGGTGGCGGAGCGCGGCCTGGAAGGCGGCCAGCAGCACCATGTAGGGCGTGGCGTGCTCCGCCCGCGCCAGGGCGCGCACCCGGCGCGACACCTCGGCGCCCAGCGAGGTGGCGTGGTGCGCGCCGGCAAAGGTCTGGGTCTCCGGGCGCGGGCGGTCCGTGGGGATCTCCGCCTCGGGCGCCGGCGGGCCCAGCCGCTCGCGCCACCAGCCCAGCTGCGCCTCCAGCGCCCCGCCGGCCAGCCAGTCGCGCTGCCAGGCGGCGAAGTCGGCGTACTGCACGGGGAGCGGCGGGAGGGCGGCGTCGCCCCCCGCGGCGAACGCCTCGTACAGCGCCACCATCTCGCGGGCCAGCACGCCCATGGACCAGCCGTCGGCGGCGACGTGGTGGACGGTGAGCAGGAGCAGCGCGTCCCCCTCCCCCGCCCGCACCAGCCCGGCGCGCAGCAGCGGCCCCGCCTCCAGGTCGAAGGGCCGGGCGGCCTCCTCCAGCGCCAGGCGGCGCAGCTCGGCCTCCCGCGCCTCGCCCTCCAGGTGCGACACGTCCGCGAGCGACCATTCGAGCGGGCGGGGCTCGTCCACGACCTGCACCGGCCGGCCGCGCTCGTTGAGGAAGCGGGAGCGCAGCGCCTCGTGGCGCTTCACCACCTCGTCCAGCGCGCGGCGCAGCGCGTCCGCGTCCAGCGCGCCGGTGAAGCGGAGCGCGGCGGGCATGTTGTAGGCGGAGCTCCCCGGGCGCAGCCGGTCCAGGAACCAGAGGCGCTCCTGCGCGAAGGAGAGCGGCAGCGGCCCGCCGTCGCGCGGCGCCGGCGCCAGCGGCGGGCGCCGCGCCCCCGAGGCGGAGCGAAGCGCCTCGTCCACGCGCGCGGCGAAGCGCTCCACCGTGTGGGCGTCGAACAGGGCGCGCACCGGCAGCTCCGCCCCGGTGGCGGCGGCCACGCGTGCCACCAGCTGCGCCGCGAGCAGCGAGTGCCCGCCCAGCTCGAAGAAGTCGTCGCCGACCCCGACGCGCTCGACGCCCAGCGTCTCCGCCCACACCGCGGCGACCAGCTCCTCGGCCGGGGTGCGGGGGGCCACGTACCCCTCGCCGGCCGGCTCCGGCGCGGCGGGCTCCGGGAGCGCCCGGCGGTCCGTCTTGCCGCTGGGGGTCAGCGGGAAGGCGTCCAGTGCCACGAACGCGGAGGGGACCATGTAGTCCGGGAGGCGGCCGCGCAGGTGGTCGCGCAGCTCCGCCGCCGACGGGCGCGCCGCGCCCTCCGCCGGGACGTGGTAGGCCACCAGCCGCGCGCCCTCGGCGCCCGCGCCGCGCGCCACCACCACGGCGTCGCCCACGGCGGGGTGGGCGCGCAGCGCGGCCTCCACCTCGCCCG
>JBFMFL010000469.1:0-3843 GCA_040752145.1 Gemmatimonadota bacterium | reverse complement strand
CCCGCGGCGGGGGGCGTAGGGGCGGGCTCGCCGGCCACGCTGGGCGGCGGCGAGACGATGTCCACCCGGAACACCTGGGTGCGCGGCGGCGGCTCCACGGATCTCGCGGAGAGCCACGCCCCCCCCAGCACCAGCGCGTGCAGCCCGGCGGAGGCCGCGACGGCCAGGGGGAGGCGCCCGGAGCGAGCGCGCCTGCGCATCAGCGCCCCCGCGGCCCCGCCGGCTCCGGCTCGGCCACCAGCCCCACCGTGGCGACGTCCGCCGCCTTCATCGCGCCGATCACCTGCATCACCCGTCCGTACGGCACCGCCTCGTCGGCGCGCAGGTACACGCTCCGGGCGCCGGCCGCGCGCACCGCCTCGGGGAAGCGCGCCTCGAACTCGCTCCAGGGCACCTGCGCCTCGCCGATGAACACGTCGCCGGCGCGGTCCACGGACACGATCACCCCCTCGGGCGAGTCCAGCGGCGCGGCCTGGGCCCGCGGCACGCTCACCTCCACCCCGCCCTGCATCATGGGCGCGGTGATGATGAAGATCACCAGCAGCGTGAGCGCCACGTCCACCAGCGAGGTGACGTTGATCTCGGCCGACACCCCCACGTCGCGCCCGCTGGAGCGCCGCCTGGGCATGTCAGACCCGCCCTTCGCGCGCCAGCGTGCCGATGAACTCGCTGGAGAAGCCCTCCAGCTCGTTCATCACCAGGTTGAGCCGGGCGGTGAAGTAGTTGTACGCCATGGCCGCGGGGATCGCCACCACCAGCCCGGCGGCGGTGGTGATCAGCGCCTCGGCCACGCCGGGGGCCACGGCGCTGATGCTGGACGAGCCCGCCTGCGCCACGCCCACGAAGGAGTGCATCACGCCGAGCACCGTCCCCAGCAGGCCGAAGAGCGGCGACACCGTGGCGATGATCGCCAGCCAGTAGACGCCGTGGGAAAGGTGGTCGCGCTCCTCGCCCTCCTCCTTCTCCAGCACCAGCTTGAGCACCTCCAGCTGCGCGGGGCTCAGCCCGCGCACCTCGCTCCCGGCGCGCGCGGCGGCCGGGCGCAGCTCGGAAAAGAAGTTGACGCCGCGCCGGAAGACCCGGCTGAACGGCGACTCGGGGAGGGCGAGCACGCTCTTGTAGGCGTCGTCCAGCCGCTCGGCGCGCTCCAGCTCGCCGTTGAAGCGGTCGGCCTCGCGGCGCACGCGCCGGAACTGCACCATCTTCCACACGATCAGCGCCCACGACGCCAGCGAGAAGAGCGCCAGCAGGCCGATGATGATCTTGGTGGAGGGCGTCCCGTGGACGATCATGTCCCAGGACGCGGCAAACTCGTCGATGGGAGCCGGGCCGGGGGCTCCCTGGAGCAGGATGGCGGCTGCGGTCACGAAACGGGCTTCGGGTTGGGAGCGGAGGGCGCCGGCGGGTCCCGGTCCGGGGCGGCGGCGTCGCGGTCGAGCTGGAACAGGTAGCGGGCGGTGTCCAGCACCGCGGTCCCGCGGCCGTTCCCGGCGGCCTCGCGGAGGCGCACCGTGGGGGCGTGCAGGAGCTTGTTGAGCAGGGCGCGGCTCAGCGCGTCCACCGCCTCGCGGTCCTCGGGGGCCAGGTGGCCCAGGCGGCGCAGCGCGCGCTCCATCTCGGCCCGGCGCACCTGCTCGCCGTGGTCGCGCAGGTCGCGGATGGTGGGGACCACCGCCAGGGCGGAGTACCAGGCCCAGAACTCGTCCACCCCGGCCGCGACGATGGCGTCGGCGGCAGGGAGCTGCGCGCGCCGCCGCTCCAGGTTGTCGTCGACGATCTGGGTGAGGTCGTCGATGTTGTACAAAAAGACGTTGGGCTCACGCGCCACCGCCGGGTCCACGTCGCGCGGGATGGCGATGTCGATGACGCAGAGCGGGTTGCGCCGCTCGCCCGGGACCGCCTGCCGGAAGCGCTCGCGGGTGAGCACCGGGTGCGGCGCCGCGGTGGAGCAGATGACGATGTCCACCCCCGCGAGCGCGCGGCCGAACTCCTCCCAGCGGATGGCCTCGCCGCCCCACTTGGCGGCAAGCTCCCGCGCGCGGTCGAAGGTGCGGTTGGCGACCAGCGCGGCGCGCACCCCCTCGCCCCGCAGGCACTCCAGCGTCACCTCGCTCATCTCCCCGGCGCCCAGCACCAGGGCGCGCCGCCCGCGCAGCGAGCCGAATATCTTTTTCGCCAGCTCCACGGCGGCGGAGGAGATGGAGGCGGCGCCCAGCCCCACCTCGGTCTCGCCGCGCACCTGGCCGCCCACCGCGAAGGCGCTCTGGAAGAGGCGGTTGAGCGCGGAGCCCACCAGCGGCCCGGCGGGGCTCACCGCCTCGCGCGCCAGGGCGTACGCCTCCTTGACCTGCCCCTGGATCTGCGGCTCGCCCAGCACCATGGAGTCCAGCCCCGCGGTCACCCGGAACAGGTGCTCGGCGGCGTAGCGGTCGCGGTGCAGGTACAGGTGCTTGGCGATGCCGGCCGGGCTCTCGCCGATGCGCTCCGCCAGCAGGGCGTGCGCGGCCTCGACCCCGCGCCGCTCGTCGGGGAGGGCGAGGTACAGCTCGGTCCGGTTGCAGGTGGAAAGGACCACGGCCTCGTCGGCCGCGCCCGATTCCACCAGGCCGGCCAGCACGCCCGGGATCTCTCCCCGGGGGAGGGCGAGCCGCTCCCGGACCTCGATGGACGCGGTCCGGTGGCTGGCTCCTACGACTGCGAGAGGCATCTGGAGATGCGCGCTTCCACTTCTTCGTCCCGCCCCTCGACGGCGCTGTCGAGGAAGCCGGGAGTGATCAGATCGAACCAGAACGCCCGCCGCCGCGATTCGTCCTCCGGCCAGCGCGCGCGCACCTCCTCGCGCACCGCTTCCAGCCTGGCCGCGGCGCGCCCCACCCCGGGGGTGACCACGGCCTCCAGCCGCTCGCGCAGCCGCCGCGACAGCAGCGGCGACGCGCCCCCGGTTGAAAGGGCCACCACCACGTCGCCCCGGCGGACCGTGGCGGGGACGTGGAAGTCGGAATCCGCGCCCGCGTCCGCCACGCTCGCCAGCGCCCCGGCCTCCGCGGCCTCGCTGGCGACACGGGCGTTGACCTCCGGGCGGTCGGTGGCGGCGAAGACCAGCCGGTACCCGGCCGCGTCGCCCGGGGCGTAGGGGCGGAGCCGGCAGGCGAGCCCCTCGCGCTCCGCGAGGGCGCGCAAGTCCGCGCTCAGCTCCGGCGCGACGACGTCCGGCCTGCCGCCGGCCTCCACCACCCCCTCCACCTTGCGGGTGGCGACGGCGCCGCCGCCCACCACCAGCACGCGGACGCGGCGCAGGTCCAGGAGCAACGGGTACAGCGCGCTCACAGGAACCCGCCGGTCTGCGGCTCGCCCACGCGGAGCACGATGTAGGCGACCACCACGATGGCGAACACCACCACGCTGGCCGCGGCGGCGCGCACCCCGCGCCGTCCCCCGCCCGCCCGCGCGCCCAGCGCAGCCAGGATCAGGAGCCAGCTCAGTACCCCCCACACGACTTTGGGGTTTCCGGGCCCCAGCGGGCGCCCGAAGCGCTCCGTCCACGCCCAGCCCACCGCCAGCGCCAGGGTCAAAAAGGGGAAGCCCACGATCAGCGCCCACTTCCCCATCCGGTCGAGCGTGTCGAGCGGGGGGAAGAAACGGAAGATGGCACCGAAGTTCTTGTTTCTCAACTCCCTGAACTGAATCAGGTACATCAGCCCGCAGGCGAACGCCACCGTGAGCCCGGCGTATCCCACCAGCGCCAGCACCACGTGCAGCACGAACCAGGGCCCCTGGAAGCTGAGCACCGCCTCGGAGGGGACCACGCCCACGGCGGCGGCCACCCCCACCAGGAGCGCGGCC
>JBFMFL010000468.1:0-3858 GCA_040752145.1 Gemmatimonadota bacterium | reverse complement strand
GGTGGGGCCCCCGGGGGGCGCCCCCGGCGCGTGGGCCCCTCGACCTCTGTCCCGCTCCGGGTCAGGAGGACGGGAGGCGCCCCTGGCGGATGTGCCGCGCGCCCGCCGCGACCCCGGCGCCCACCCCCACCCCGAAGAGCACGGCGGTGCCGGCGCCGATCAGCGGGAGCAGGGCGACCACCGGGACGGCGACCGCGGTGGCCGCCACGCCGGCGATCACCGGCGCGCCCGCGCCCTGCGCGGCGCTCACGAAGCGGAGCTTGCGGCGCACGAAGGAGCGCGCCTGGTAGAATCCGGCGGCGGTGCTCGCACCGGTGACGGCAAGACCGATGATCTCCAGCATTGTCGGTATCCCTTGTTCGCGGAGGTTGCGTCCTGGCCGCACTACGCGCCGGACCCGCCCCGGGTTTCGGCGGGGCCGCGGCGCAGGACCCAGGTGCTCATGCAGCGGAGGCCGCCCACGTTCACGGTGCGCAGCGGCTCCAGCGCCTCGCCGCCCAGCCGGGCCGCGGCCTCCGCGAGCATGGCCTCGTCCGCCAGGAAGCGCTCCGTCCCGTCCGGGAGGAGGAAGCGGCGTCCGCCCAGCGGCCGCACCCGGTCCTCGATCCCCAGGTCGGTGGCGAGCCGGGCGAAGAACAGCCCGCCGGGGCGGAGAAGGCGCCACATCTCCGCCAGCATGGCGTCCCAGTGCTCCCGGTCGCGGGCGAAGTGCAGCACGGCGCTGCTGAGCACCGCGTCGAACGCGGCGTCGGGGAACGAGGTGCTCTCCACCGGCTCCACCCGGAACCCCTCCGCCGGGAGCGCGGGCGCCAGCTCCGCGGCCAGGCGGCGCACCTCCTCCACCGCCGCGGCGGAGCGGTCCACCGCGCACACCTCGAACCCCGCGCGCAGCAGGTACGCCAGGTTCCTGCCGCGCCCGCAGCCGGCGTCCAGCACCCGCATCCCCGGCGCGAGGCGCCCCTTGAGGAGCTGGTCCAGCAGGTACACGTCGATGTCGCCCAGCCACTCCCGCAGCTCCGCGGGCGACGGCGCGGGGCGCCCCGGCGCCGCGCTCACCCCTCCACCCCGAAGTACAGGAGCACCAGGTCCTCCGGGCCGGCGCAGGCCAGGGCGTGCTCCTCCCCCGGCTCCACCAGCAGGCAGACGCCCGGCTCCAGCGGCAGCGCCTCGCCGCCCACGCGGGCCTCGCCCCGCCCCGCCTCCACCCAGAACACCTCGTGCATGTCCGCGTGGGCGTGCGCCGTGGTGGCCTGCCCCGGCCGCAGCACGGCCCGCGAAAAGGCGGTGAGGCGCGGCACGGCGCCGCGCCGCAGGAGCACGCGCTTGCGCAGCTCCGGGTCGTGCGAGACGCCCTCCTCCGGCAGCTCGTCCAGCCGGACCCGCCTCATCCCGCCGACGAGCCGGTGAGCGGGAACAGGTCCGCGTACACGCACCCGCCCGGCGCCTTGCGCGTCCCGGCGGGCGAGTCGTACACCACCAGCACCATGGTCTCCCGGCCGGGCGCGCGGAACAGGGTGATCCCCTCCGGGTGGTCCACGCCGTCGCCGTGGGGGACGTGCATCACCTTGTCGATGCGGTCGCCGCGGACCAGCGACTCGCCCTCCGGCGAGCACCCCCCCTTCCAGCGGGCCAGCACGGTGGGGCCGCTCAGGTCCAGGGTGGGGCCGGCGAGGAGCAGCAGGTCGGGCCCGTCGGTGGTCAGCTCGCGGATCCCCAGCCCGCCCAGGTCCAGGAAGTGCTTGCGGTAGCGGCGCCCCTCCGGGCCGATCTTCCTGAGCTTGAGCAGCGACGGGTCCCCGGTCCCGGCGGGCTCCACCTCCAGCACCACCGCCCAGCCGCGCAGCACCGGCCCCCGCAGCCCCAGGAAGACGCGGTCCCCCGCCACCGTGAGCCCCTCCACGTCGAAGCCGTTCTCCTTGCCCGGGAGGCCCATGAAGGGGGCGAGGTGCGGGTCGTCCGCCAGCGACTTCATCAGCTGGCTGCGGCGGCCGTCGCCCTTGACGCGCGCGGCGGTCAGGGTGCGCTCCGGGTCCGCCGGGTCGGCGCAGCTCCTCACGGGCGTGTACGCGCCGGTGGCCGGGTCGCGAGACAGCGGGATGCGGGCGAGCAGGTAGCGGTTGGCCTCGTCCACCGTCCTGGCCAGGCGGGCGATCTCCTTGGCCGGGTCGTCGCCGTCCGGGTCGGGCTTCCTGCGCTTCACCCCGTGCGAGCCGGTGATCCACAGGTACGGCTCGCGGAACTCCATCCCCTCCACGTCCACCTCCTCGTCGTGCCCGGCGGGGAGGTCCAGGAAGTCCGCCAGGGCGAAGACCCCGTCCTCGCGGAAGCGGTCCTGCCCCGCGGTCAGCCGCGCCAGCCCGGCCCCCTCGTCGGTGGCGACGAACAGGTTGGGTCCCACCCGCACGGCCACGGAAAGCCCGTCGCGGACGTCCTTGCCGCCGGTGAGCGGGGTCGCCACCTCGCCGAAGTCCAGCAGGACGCGGCGGGGGGTCGCGGGCTTGTCGGAGCCGAAGATCTGCACCGTTGCCTCCATGGGCGTGGGTGGGGACTTGGTCGGGGTACTGCCTGTTCGCGTCTCCAACAGGTTCCGTGCCGGGTCTTGCTGGAACAGCTTTGCACTGCGGATTTGGGCGTGCCCCCGGCTGCGCCGGGGTCGGGCTGCGGCTCCGTAACGCACGATACTACCGTGCGTAACGGAGGCGAACCCCAACGGTACTGCTGTTGGGTTTCGCCGCTTCGCGCTCGCATCCCTCACGCAGGGCTCGCGCTGGCGTCCGCGGGACGGCCCACCCCGCTCGCTTTAGGCTCGCCACCCTCCCCAGTGCCGGGGGAGGGCTGCCCGAAGCTCACGGTTTGTTGCCGTTCCTACGATCTGCGCAGGGAGGTCGGGGGAGGCTGTGCAGGCGGTGCGTTTGTTCGAAGCCAGCGTGATCCGGCGGACGCAGACGGAGCGCCGGCGAGTTTCGCACTGCCGGAGCAGACTCCCCCGGCCGACCCCAAACACCGGAGCCCGGTTGGAGCGCGCCATGGTAGCACGGCGAGGTCCGGAATACAAAAGGGGCCGCCGGGGCAGCCCCTTCAATCCTCACCCGAAGAAATCAGCTTCAGCCGGTGCGCCGCCGGAGGCGCGCCCACAGGTGGGCGGCGTCGTGGGGGCCCTCGGCCTCGCCGCGGCGGAGCTTCCACAGGGCGTGGTGCACCGCGGCGATCCCGGCCAGGAACAGGAGCACGCCCGCGGTGGGCGCCGCGTTCGCCAGGCCCCAGAGCGCCAGCAGCCCGGCCAGCCCCAGCGCCACCCGGTCCGCGCGGCGCGGGTCGCCGCCGGCGGGGCGGTACGCGGCCCAGAGCAGCAGGGCGAAGAGCATGGCCTCGGCGAACAGGGCGAACGACTGGTTGCGGCCGGAGATCTCGAAGCCGGGATAGTAGTACTTGGCCGGGTTGTAGTCGTACTGGTAGCCGTACTCCCCGTCGCCCTGGTAGCGGTAGTTGTAGTCGTAGCCGCCGCCCAGCCAGCCGCTGGTCTCGCCCCAGGTGAGGAACAGCGAGAGCAGGCAGAGCCCCGCCCCCAGCAGCAGGTTGCGGCGGTAGCCGCGCCACGCCTGCGCGAAGTCCAGGTAGCGCCCGAAGCCCCCGGGGGAGAGCAGCGTCTTGCGGAACTGGTCCCAGCAGAGCAAAAAGGCCGCGGCCGCCCAGAGCAGGGGGACCACGCCCACGCGCAGCTGGTGGAAGGCGTGTACCCCCACCAGGGCGGCGAAGAGCGGCGGGAAGAGCGGGTCCGCGAGCAGGCGCGGGAGCTTCACCGCGGGAAGGGCGCGGCCCGCGGCGCGCAGCTCGTCCACGGCCACGGCCGCGCCGCCG
>JBFMFL010000467.1:0-3893 GCA_040752145.1 Gemmatimonadota bacterium | reverse complement strand
GTTGCCCGCGGTCCATTGTCTCCTGGCCACCTACCCGATCCTGGCGCTGTCGTTCTTCATCGGTGGCGTCACCATGGGTGAATTCGTCCGAGTCACGCTGGCGCTGGCGACCGCGCTGGGGTTGTCACTGTCGCTCGCGCTCTGCGTTTCTGCCGTGAGCTGGGACGGACGCAAGGCGGTGGTGGGGGCAACGTTGCTCGTCCTGGCGGTGAGCGTGGTCCTGCCGTTCGGCGGCCTGGCCCGCGCGAGTGGCACCGCGGCACCGACCGTGTCGCTCTTGACCCCCAGCCCGACGCTCGCCCTGTTCCTTGTGCCGGCGGCAGACTACGCGGCTCGTCCCACCGTCTTCTGGCACTCGCTCGCGCTGACCGTGGTCATGAGTGGAACCGCGTTGGGGCTGGCCACCCTGGTGCTGCCACGCGCCTGGCAGGACCGCCCCGCGAAGCGACCACGAGGGCCACGGCTGCGGCGATTGTCGCACCGGGGCCAAGTCACGCCTCGTCCCAGCGCACGAGACCAGCACCTGCTTGAACTGAACCCGATTCTTTGGCTGGCCAGCCGAGGGCGCTGGAGTTCCGTCGTCGTTTGGGGGTTCCTGCTGCTCGCTGCCCTGTTGTGGCTGGGGGCGTACGACGCGCTGGCCAACCAATGGCTGGCCGCCCCCGTCGTGCTGCTCACCTTCTACTTTCTGCACGCGATCCTGAAGCTCTGGGTGGCGTGGGAGGCCAGTCGTCGGTTCGCCGAAGACCGCCAGAGCGGGGTGCTCGAACTCCTCCTCTGCACGCCCCTGGGCGACGAGAACATCTGGCGCGGCTGGTTGATCAACCTCAAGCGGCGATTCTTCTGGCCGATCGCCGTGCTGCTCGTCGTCGAATTCGGCCTGTTGTACGGCGGAACCACCGCGACCGGCTGGCGCGGGGGCAATCCCGTGCTGGCCATCGCCTACTTGGCGGGCATGGGCATGCTCGTCGCGGACGCCTATGCCGCAAGCTGGGTGGGTTTGTGGCAGGGCCTCATCGCTCGGAATTCCACGCGCGCCTGCCTGAGGACGATTGTCTTCGTGCTCATCCTGCCGGGGGCAGCGTTCCTGGGCGTGCTGGGCGTGCTGGGGCTTTTCAACCCGGGTGGCGGGTTCAGTCCGCCACTCGGCCTGCTGGTGGTTTGTTGGTTCGGTGTGGGATACCTGGTCGATCTGGGCGCGTGCGGTTGGGCGATGAGCAAGTTGGCCGACGACTTCCGCCAAGCTGCGGCCCGAACCACGCGTTGACCGCAGCGCCGGGTCGAGTCATTGCCCGACGGGCATCGAGTTGGAACCAACCCGGTCACAGGACGCGACGCTCGTCCTTCGGGGTAATGCCTCAGTCTTGATTGCGCTGAAAAACTCCCTCCCACCTCTCCCGGTCATTTTTTCCACCAGGGGCTCGGTTTGCGGGGGTTGGGAGCGCGGCGCAGCAACCTGAGGTCGTTTCTGCCGAGTAACTGCCATTGGACTTCTTCCCCGCCGCGAATCTCCAGAGCTGCGGCCACTGGCAGGGGAATATTGACGTAATAGCGTGGGGGCTGATTCTTGGAGCGAATCACCTGCACTTTCATCGGGTATTCTGCTTGCATCATTTAAGGCTACCCGATAAGGTAGTCACATGTCGAATCAAAAATCTGCCGCTGTGGGCGGCCGCCCATGAGCCTGCCCGGCTTCTCCACCCAGTCGGAGCTCTTCTCGACGGCGGGGCTCTCGGCCCAATTGTTTGGCCCAACCGATCGTTACCGGCTGTTCGGCAAGCTGGTCTATCCAGAGCTGGCGGCGGCACGGCCCGCGCTGGAGAAGTGCTATGGTGCGGACAATGGGCGCACGGCCATCGAACCGGTGCTGATGCTCGGGGTCAGTATTCTGCAGGAACTGGACGGCGTACCCGATCGGCACGCCGTGGAGCTGCTGCACTATCATGCGGGGTGGAACTTCGCCCTGAACCGGCAGTTGGGCGATCCCGGATTTCATCCCACGAGCTTGGTCAACTTTCGTCATCGGCTACACGAGCACCAGCAAGGCGCGCTGGCCTTCAGGACGATTTTGGACGCGCTGGAGAAAGCGGGTTTGGTTTCGCGGCAGTGCCGGCAACGCTTGGATTCGACACAGATGTTCGGGCGGGTGGCCAAGATGAGCCGGTTGGACTGCGTGCGCGAAACCCTGCGACTGGCGCTGCAAGAACTGGAAGGAGCCACCCCAGCGGAGGAGCGGCCGCTCTTTTGGATTGGCCTGTGGGAACGCTATGTCGAGAGCCAAGTCGATTACCGGGCCAGTGCCGAAACGCTGGGACGCAAGCTGGGAGAAGCCGGTGCCGACGCGTGGCAATTGCTGCAGTGGCTGGCAGAGGGCGCGCCGGCGCAGCGGGCGGCAGGCCCTCAAGCGCAGTTACTCCAACGGGTCTTCGGCGAACAGTTTGAAGTGCGCACCGGCCAAGCGGCTCCCCTGGAGCAGGAAAAAGAGGTGGTGGTGGCAGCGGACACCGGTGAGGCCACCCAAGGTCAGGAGTTGGGGGCGGACCGTTCAGGGGGTGAGTGCCCAAACGCCAGCGCCACTGCTGCCGCGGTGGACGCCAGCGCGCAAGCCGGTCCGAGCAGCCAGACCGAGTTCGCGGCCGAGGGCATGCAGAGCGCCGCGCAGATTGAGCCCAAGGGCAAGGGCCAATTGAGTTCGGGCCGGGTACAAAACCCCCATGATCCCGAGGCGACCTACGCGGTCAAAGGCCAAGGCCAGCAGAAGAAGGAGCATGTCGGCTACAAAGTGCAGGTGGCTGAAAGTGTGAGCGAAGCGGTGTTGGCTCCGGGCGAGCCGACCCGCAATTTCTTGGTGGGGATTGTGACCCATGCCGCGCACGAAAGTGATGAGCTCGGGGCCGTGAAGATGGAGCAGGAGCAAGCCCAGATGGGTTGGGAAAAGCCTCCCGTCCAGTATGTGGAGGGAGCCTATGTGTCGGCACAAAAGTTGGTGCAAGCGCACGCCGAAGGCCGGGAACTGATGGGGCCGGCGCCGCCAGCGCCGCGGAAGGACGGACGCTTCAGCGCCGAGGATTTGAAGATCAATGTCGAGGAACGCACGGCCGTTTGTCCGGCGGGAAAGACCGATACGCAATGCAGCCGTTTGGAGGAAGCGGCCAGCGGCAAGGTGAGTTACCGTTTCGAATTCAGCACCCATTGCCACGCGTGTCCGTTGCGCGGTCAATGCCTGGGCCAAGAGCAACGGCACCGGACGCGGGTGGTCGGCGAACATCACAGCGCCTTGCAGGCCCGGCGGCAGGAGCAACGGACCGAGGCCTTCCAGCAGCGGATGAAACATCGCCATGGCATTGCAGGCACGCAGAGCGAGTTAGTGCGGGGCCACGGTTTGCGGCGGGCGCGTTATCGGGGATTGGCGAAAGTGAAGCTGCAAAACCACTTCATTGGGGCGGCGTGCAATGTGAAGCGCTGGATTCGGCGGGAAGCGTGGAAGCTGGCGCAAGGGGTGTCGGTCGGCGCGGCGGAAGTCGGGGACGCGGCCACTGCTTGAAGTGAAAACGGGGCGGAAACGCCCTGCAGTCTTCTTGGTTTTCCTTGGCGCGGGATCCCCAGAGAAGAGGCAGCGCGCCCGTGCTCGAATTTCCCAAGGCGACGGATTTTTCCAGTCCTATTATTCACCGTGGTCGATAGGGCAGCAGGGTGTCCCGAAGCGACCCCGGCGGCAAAAATTGCTGCTGAAAAACCTACTGGTTCTATGCAGAATCAGACACGCCAACGCTCACGGGGAGGCAAGCATCTTGTCTAACGCGGCACGGTCAGCCGCCAGATCTGCGGCGGAGTAATTTAAGGGCACGCCGCGTTCCGACAGGAAGGCCTCGGTGTGCCAATAGTCCAGCCCC
>JBFMFL010000466.1:0-3945 GCA_040752145.1 Gemmatimonadota bacterium | reverse complement strand
GCACAAGCGCGTCCTGGCGTTCATCGCCTACTACAACCGCACCATGGCTCGACCCTTCCAGTGGACCTACCGAGGGAAAGCTCTGGTCGCATAAACCACCCAATTACTTCAGCCGCACTGTACTAGTGCATGCCGCCGGCTCCGGTTGCGGCGCGGTCCGGGGCCGTGTCGCTCCGCAGGTCGGGGATGATCCAGGCGGCCGCGAGCGTCGCCGCGGCGAACAGCACCACCCCCCAGAACACCACGTGCAGACCGTCGGAGAGGCCCTCGCGCAGCACGGCGGCGGCGGGGCCGGTGAGCGCGGGGCCGCGGGAGCCGCCCTCGCCCAGCAGGCCGTTCACGGAGTCCAGGGAGACGGTGTCCTCCAGGCCGGCCCCGGCCAGAAAGGCGCGCAGGCGGTGGTTGAGGATGCCGCCGAAGATGGCGGCGCCCAGCGCGTTCCCCAGGATCCGCATCAGCATGAACGAAGCGGTCGCCACGCCGCGCTGCCTCCAGTCCACGCGGGTCTGGATCGCCACGATGAAGGTGGTGCTCAGCAGCCCCATCCCCACCCCCATCACGAACGAGCCCACCCCCACCTGCGCCGGGCCCAGGTCGGCCATGAGCGCCACCAGCAGCGCGCCGGCCATCACTCCCACGCCGCCGGCGCGCGAGATGCGCCGCACCCCCTGCCGCACGAACAGCCGCCCCGCGACCACCGAGGCCAGCGGCCACCCCACCGTCATCGCCGAGAGCGCGAACCCGGCCACCAGCGCGCTCCCCCCCTGCACCCCCTGCACGTAGGTGGGGAGGAAGCTGATCAGCCCGATCATCGCGATCCCCGAGGTGAGCGTGGCCACGTTGGCCAGCGTGATCAGCCGGTCGCCCCAGATCTCCAGGTGCATGATGGGGTCGGGGGCGCGCCTCTCCTGCCTCAGGAACAGCGCGAGCGCCGCGCCGAACAGCGCCAGCAGCCCCGCCATGGGCCCCGCGCCCCACTCGCTCCCCTGCGTCAGCGCCAGCATCAGCGCCGAGAGCCCCACGAAGAGCAGCCCGGCGCCGGCGTAGTCGATGCTCCGCTCCTGGTGCGCGACGTTCTCGTGCAGGAACAGGGCGACGAGCACGATGGTGACCACCCCCAGCGGCAGGTTGAGCCAGAAGATCCAGGGCCAGCCCACGCTGTGCACGATCAGCCCCCCGGCGAGCGGCCCCACGATGGCCGAGATCCCCCAGATGCTGCTCAGGTATCCCTGCACCCGGCCGCGCTCCTCCAGCGTGTACAGGTCGCCCACCAGCGTGGCGGTGATGGGCTGCACCGCCCCGGCGCCGATCCCCTGGAGGAAGCGGAAGGCCACCAGCACGGGCATGCTCGTGGCGAAGCCGCACAGGACGGAGCCCGCCAGAAAGATGACGATCCCGGCGATGAACACGGGCTTGCGGCCCAGCAGGTCGCTGAGCTTGCCGAACACGGGGATGGTCACGGCCTGCATCAGCAGGTACGACGAGAACACCCAGCTGTAGAGGGAGAACCCGCCCAGCGAGCCGGCGATCTGCGGCATGGCGGTCGCCACGATCGTCGCCTCGATGGCGGACATGAGCATCGCCAGGATCAGCGCGGTGAGGACCAGCGGGCGGTGGGTGGTGGTGCGCCTGCGGGGGCGCCCTGCGATCTGTTCTGCGGTGGTGCTGGACACGGGCCTTCGGTCTCTCTGGAATCGGGTGCCGCTCTGCTGCGGGCGGGCCGGGCTCGCAAGATCCCGACCGGCCGCGGTTCTCCTTCCCATCCGGAAGCAGCGAGCCCGCGCGGCCGACGTGGCCGCGCGGGCTGCTGCGTTTACCCGGATGGGGCCGGGCGGTTCGGCCCGCCGGTCAGCCGCGCCGGCGGCTGAGCTTCCGGCCGCCCACGACGTCCAGCAGCGTGGCCCCGGCCACCGCGCCCACCGCCGCGCCCAGGGTGCGCCGGTTGGCGCCGGGCATCCGCATGGCCGTGCCCAGCGCCGCCAGGTCCAGGGCGTCGCCGCCCACGCGCGCCCACATCCCCGGCGCCTTCCGCCGCGCCCCCAGCACGGCCAGCCCGGTGCCGATCTCGCGCACGCCGAAGGCCCGCAGCACCCCCGTGGCGCGGTTCCCCAGCCCGAAGGACCGGCTCAGCCGCCGAGCGCCCAGCAGCTCGGCCGCGCCCAGCGCGATGCTGAACCATCCCATCCCGCGTGCAAGCTTCTTTCCGTTCATGGCTCCCGCCTCCGTTGTCGATTCAGGGTCCGGCTTCCGCCGCTCCGGCCCGCCGCGGTGCCGCGGGCGGGACCGGAGGCCGTCGCAAGACAGGGGCCAGTGGCCGCGCAAACTCGCCATCCGCAACGCCTTACCCCGTGCGGCGCGCAGACGCGGCGGGGCCGGCGCGGGCGTGTGGGTCAGGTTACCGACATGAGGTGAACCGGCGGCGTGGTCTCGGTCGGGAGCATCGGCGCTTCCGCAGGCAGGTTGCTCCCGAAACCACAGAACGCGTTCGGAGCGAGGCGCCGGGGCGCCCCAGTTCGACATCCCGAGGGGCAGCGGTGGGGGCTGGAGTCCATCACCGCGACGGACGGCCTCGGCAACACGGGGACCTACACGCCGGCGCAGATCGATGCGACCCGGGGTGTGTTCGAGTACGCGTTCCTCACCTATGACTTCACCTCGTAGTGACCGTCGGCGCGGTTCCAGTCAAGGAGCAGGAGTCCGCGCGGGGTGTGGTTGTCGCGCGGGCTGCTGCGTTTACCCGGACCGGGGCCGGACCGTCCGGCGCGCGGAGGGGTGAGTCGCGCGCGGCCACCCGCCTGCTTCGGGGGTCGTGATCGGGTGGAAATCGGCAAGACGCGTCCGTCTCAAAGGACGTTTGCTGCACGCCGCGGGGCTCCGCCCGTTCCCTCCGGACGCTGCTCCCGCCGCTACATCCCCGTGCTGGAGGTGTTCCATGCCTGTCTTCCCGCTCCGCGTCCTCTGCCTCGGAGCCGCCCTGCTCGTGGGCACTCCTACGGCTCCTTTCTCGCAGACCTCGACCGAGCGCGGCGGAGCAGCCGCCGCTTCGGCTGTCGGCGGGCTCCCCTCCCCTGCCGAACGCAACATCTGGTATCGCTACAAAGACTCCAACACGGTGGTCGTCTTCGTCCACGGCATCTTTTCCAACATCCGGGACTGCTGGCATTACAAGGATTCGACGAACCCGGCCCGGTCTGCTTACTGGCCGGAGATGATATCCCGCGATGCCGAATTCGCCGACGCAGGGATCTTTCTTGCTGGCTACTACACGGCCCCCGGATCGCGGGCGTACGACATTCCCCAGAGCGCGGCCGACATCCACGACGCGCTGGTGCGCCGCACGCGGGGACAACAACGAGTGATCGACAAGCCCAACATCATCTTCGTGGCCCACAGCACCGGCGGGATCGTGGTCCGACACCTCCTTTACCACAATCAGGATCTGTTCAAGGGCAAGAACGTGGGGCTTGTACTCATTGCCTCCCCGTCCCGGGGATCATACTACGCCAACTACCTCCGGATGCTCAGCTCCATGTTCAGGAATCAGATGGCGCAGCAGCTGCAGGTGAATAACCCTTACTTGGATCAGCTCCACTACAATTTCCGGGACTTGCTCGCGCGGCAGCAGGACCGTGGTCTGCTCATCAAAGGAATTGAGCGGTGTGAGAACCACATGATCGTTGTCCGGGATCTGTGGTTCGATGACAAGCTGGTCGTTGATCCGGACTCGTGTGCGGCGTACTTCGGATCTTGCCCGGAACCGACCACTTCGGGACCGTGAAGCCCAGTTCGCGATCCCATCCGGGCTACATTGCCCTGCGCGGGTAGACACTCGGCCGGGTGCTGAAGTTGCAGGCAGGCCAGAGAACCGGTGGCAAAGCGTCTCTGGAGGAAGCTATGGCAAGAGCGAAGGCAAGTGGGACGGCTCCGTGCGTGCACTGTGGGGGC
>JBFMFL010000465.1:0-3987 GCA_040752145.1 Gemmatimonadota bacterium | reverse complement strand
CACCACCGCCAGCAGGTGGTCGTCGGCGGCGATGCGGACCAGGCGGGCGCGCAGCAGCGGGCCCGCCGCCAGGTCGAAGGGCGCGCCGGCCTCGGCCTCGGCGATGCGCCGCGCCGCCGCCTCGCGCTCCCCCGCGGGGAGGCCGGCCACGTCGTCCGCGGCGAGCGCCCAGCCTCCCGCGGGGAGCACCACCTGCACCGGCCGCCCGTCCACGCTGGCGAACACCGTCCGCAGCGTCTCGTGGCGCCGCACCACCTCGGCGAAGGCGCGCTCCAGCGCCGCGGCGTCCAGCCCGCCGGAGATGCGCAGCGCCAGCGGGATGTTGTACGCGGCGGTGCCGGGCTGCAGCACGTCCAGGAACCAGATGCGCTCCTGCGCCCAGGAGAGCGGCACCGTCTCCGGGCGCGCCACCGTCATCCGCCCCGTCCCCGCCGCCACCCCCTCGCCCGCCGGGCCGGCCGGCAGCTTCATCTCCGCCAGCAGCTCCGCCGCCAGCGCGGAGATCCCCACCTCTTCCAGCAGCCGGGTGAGCTGCACGGGGACGCCCAGCGCCGAGTCGACCGCCGTCTTCAGCTCGCCGGCCATCAGCGAGTCCAGCCCCAGCGTCACCAGCGGCTGCCGCGGGTCGATGCGCTCCGCCGCCACGCCCAGCACGCGCGCCGCCTGGGCGTGCAGCCAGGTCTCCAGCAGGGGCTGCCGCGCCGCGGGCTCCGCCGCCTCCAGCGCCTCGCGCGAGAGCCCAGGCCCCGCGTCCGCGCCGCGCAGCGGCGCGTCGTCCAGCACGCTCACGCCCAGCACCGGGAGCTTCTGCGCCAGAAAGGTCTGCCGGCAGAGGAGGCGCTGGATCTTGCCGCTGCTGGTCTTGGGCACGGTCCCCGGCTTCACCAGGGCCACCGCGTACACCTGCAGCTCGTGCTCGCGCGCCACCGCCGCGCGCACCGCCCCGGCGATCTCCTCCAGGTCGGGCCCGGTGCACTGGCGCGTCACCTCCTGCACCACCACCAGCCGCTCCTCGCCGGCGTGGTCCACGCTGAACGCGGCCGCGCCCCCCGGCCGCAGCGCGGAGTGCGCGCGCGCCGTGGTCTGCTCGATGTCGTGCGGGTAGTGGTTGCGCCCGCGGATGATCACCAGGTCCTTGACGCGGCCGGTGACGTACAGCTCGCCGCCGGCCAGGAAGCCCAGGTCGCCGGTCCGCATGAACGGGCCCTCGCCCGTGTCCGCGATGCGCGCCCCGAACGTCGCCGCCGTCTCCTCCTCGCGCCCCCAGTAGCCCAGCGTCACGCTGGGCCCGCGCACCCACACCTCGCCCACCCGGTCCGCCGGGCACTCGCGAAGGGTGTCCGGGTCCACGATGCGGACCTCCTGGTCCGGCGCGTCGCGCCCGGAGCCCACCAGCCGCGCCGCGTGGCCGCCGTCCGCGAACGCCACCCGGTGCCGCTGGAGCCCGTCCGCGTCCACCTCCACCACCTTGGGCGCCTCGGGCCGGACGCTCCCCGTCACCATCAGCGTCCCCTCGGCCAGCCCGTAGCACGGGTAGAAGGTCTCCCTCCGGAAGCCCCTGGGCCCGAAGGTCCGGACGAAGGCGTCCAGCGTCTCGCTCCGCACCGGCTCGGCGCCGTTGAAGGCCAGCGTCCAGCTGGACAGGTCCAGCCGCTCCCGGTCCTCGGGCGCGACGGCGTGGACGCACAGCTCGTAGGCGAAGTTGGGGCCGCCGCTGGTGGTGGCGCGGTAGCGGGTGATGGCCTCCAGCCAGCGGGCCGGGCGCTGCACGAAGGCGACGGGCGCCATCAGCGCGGCCCAGTAGCGGGTGTACATGGGCTGCAGGATCCCGCCGATCAGCCCCATGTCGTGGTACGGCGGGAGCCAGATCACCGAGCGCTCCTCCGGGGTGAAGCCGGTGAGCGTCTCGATGACGTGGAAGTTGTGGATCAGGTTGCCGTGCGAGACCATCACCCCCTTCGGGTTCCCCGTGGACCCGGAGGTGTACTGCAGGAACGCCACGCTGTCCCAGCCGATCTCCGGCTCCGTCCAGCGCTCCGCCGCGGCGTCCTCCACCGTCTCCGCCGCGAGCCAGCGCATGGGCTCCAGCTCCGGCATCAGCGCGGCGAGGCCGGCCGCCTCGGCGGCGACGTCGGCGGTGGTGAGGACCAGCGTGGGCGCGCAGTCGTGGATGATGGCCTGCAGCCGCGGGGTGGGCTTGTTGCGGCGCGGCGGGTAGACGGGGACGGCGACCACGCCCGCGTAGAAGCAGGCGAAGAGCGCGACGACGTAGTCCAGCCCCGGCGCGAAGAGGAGGAGCGCGCGCTCCCCGGCGGCGTCCATCTCCTGGAGCCGGGCGGCGATGGCGCGGGCGCGCCGGTCCATCTCCCCGTAGGTGACGTGCGCCTCCTGCGTCTCCCCGTCGAGGAGGAAGGTGTACGCGCGGAAGTCGGGCTCTTCCCGCGCCCGGAGGCGGAGGAGATCGACCAGCGAGGAGACCGCGAGGCGCAGCTGCATGAAGGACCGACCCTGTGCTGGTTCGGAGCCCGCGCGGCCCGCGGCCGCCGGCTCTCCCGCTCGCTTTCCGCCAAATCCCGGCGGGAAAGGTACTGCCGAGGAGCGCGCCGGCCAGCCACGGGCGCGGAAAGATCCGGCCGGTTCGGACACCGCCGGGCGGGCGGGACGAAGAGACCGCGCGGGCAGCATGACGGGACCGCCCGCGAGGGCCCGGGAGCGCGCCGAACCGCCGTGCGCGAACCCGGTTTACTTCACGACAAGCTATAAAGGCGACTAGGGCTGGCGCAAGGGGAGCAGGCGCCCGCGGAGGGGAGGGAAAACCGCGCGGCGAGGCCGTTCCGGAGCGCCCCGCGGGCGCCCCGGGAGCCTCAGAAGATGAAGACCCGCGCCCCCGTGGGGACGCTCCGGTACAGGTACTCGATGTCCGGGTCGCGCAGGCGGATGCAGCCGTGCGTGGCCGCCCGCCCGATGGAGTCCTGGTGCGGGGTGCCGTGCAGCATGTACCCGTCGCCCAGCTCCAGCTTGTACTCGCCCAGTTCCCCGGCGATGCGGCGGTTCGCCGTGCCCAGCGGGGGCACGTACAGCGTCCGCCCGAAGATCACCTCCTCGTCGGCAGGGATCTGCTCCTCGCTCCCGTCCCGGCGCACGTGTACGATCCGCTCGCCCCGCACCTCCAGCCGGCTCCCGTCCGCCAGCCGCGCCGGCCGCCCCCGCTCCAGCCTCGCCAGCGTGAAGGCGCTGTCGCGCGCCAGCTCCACGTAGTGCCAGTCGGGCGGGACCCAGACCGGGTCCGCCTCCTTGCCCCGCACGGTGCGGACCCCGTACGGGGTGGTGAAGTCCCACACGCGGCCGCCGTGCTCCAGCCGCGTCCCCTTGCCGATGGCGACGGGGGCGGTGTGCAGCACGGCGTCCCCGTCCATCCACCAGAGCCGCCGCTCGTCCAGCGAGATCACCAGCCGCCGCCCGGGGGCGCGCCGGGCCTGCCCGGCCACGCGCAGGCGGACGGGCTCGGCCGGCAGCTCGGCGAACGGCGCGGGCGCGGCGTCGGACTCGGGCGCCGCCGCGGCGGAGTCCACGGCCCGGCTCACGGGGACGCCCAGCAGCGCCGGGGCGTCGCGCTGCGCGTGCGCCGCCTGGGCTGCACACAGCAGCGAAAGGGCCGCCAGGGCGGCCCCGCATCGGTTGGAGGAGAGCAGGTGCATCTTCAAGTTCGCATGGCTCCGCGGCCCGGCGGCCGCGGGTGGGCGGCGAGGCCGGCGCGGGCGCGGGGCCCGGCGCCGGCCGTGGTGCCGGAGTCGGCTACGAGTCCTTGCGGACCCGCATGGAGGTGCGCTCCATCCCCGACTCGTTCATCCCGCCCTGGGTGCTGCTGTTCCAGGTGCCCTGGGTGGTGGTGCCCTGGGTGCCGGTCAGGTTCTGCTGGCCGGTGCCCTGGGTGCCCATGGTCCCCTGCGTCCCCATCGTCCCGGTCTGCCCCATCTGCCCCTGGGT
>JBFMFL010000464.1:0-4027 GCA_040752145.1 Gemmatimonadota bacterium | reverse complement strand
CCGGCGCACCCACCCGAAAGATCCTCTCACGACAAACCTGGGAAAGCATGAGGAAGCATCGTCCGAAACTCCGGCCCGCAGCCGGCGCGCTCCCGTTCGTCCTGGGCATGGCCGCGTGCGCGCCCGCCGTTTCCTCCGGTCCGGCGCTGCTCCCGGCCGGGTGGTCGCCGCCGCAGGGACAGCGCTGCGAAGTGGACGACGCGCCCCGGCAGCTCCCGGCGGTGGACCAGGTGGTGGACTCGGCCGCGCTGGCGGGGGACCTGGCCGGCGCCGGCACGGGCGGCCACGCGCTGTTCACCGTCGGCTACGACACGCTGGGGGTCGCCGACACGGTCCGCCTCGCCGGCGGCGACCTCCCGGCCGCCACGCGGGCGGCCTGGCTCCAAGCCGTGACCCGCCGGGTGCGCGGGCGCTCGCCGTTCCCGGTGCCGGTGCGCCGCGGACGGCCGGAGTCGTGGTCCGTGCTCCTGCGGGTGGACGCGGGGAACGCGCCCGCGTTCCGGCTGGGACGCTCGGAGCATTGCCCGCCCGTCCTCACCAACGGGTTCACGGTCCAGGCCTACGCGCAGCAGACGTTCGCAGAGCTGGTCCGGAACAACCCCGGCCAGCGGCGTCCCGCCCGCGTGGTGATGGACTTCGTGGTCGACTCCACAGGAGCCGTCAGGGACGCGCGCGTTCACACCAGCAACGGTGCACCGTCGGTGGACGAGATCGCGCGCCGGGCCGTCAGCCAGGGCCGATTCCAGCCCGCGCTGCTGAACCGGGTGCCCGTCTCGTCCAGAAACCGCATGCCTTTCAACTTCACCTCGGGGACGCCGGAGTCGCAGCGCGGGCGCAGCCGTCCGTAAGCTCGCCCCACGGACCCGCTCAGCTCCACGAGCGCCCGCGAGCCGGCAACCCGGCCTGCGGGCGCTTTCTCGTCGGCCTGCCTGCAACACCTGGCAATTCAACACGTTGCAGAGTTGCCCACGCCCGGGGAAAACCCTCGCGCGTGGACAATCCACCCCCGGGGAGGAGTTTTCCACAGGAATCCACACGGTTTAGTTTACATAATGTGTATTATACGAATTCACGTCGGGTATGGAGACCCTGGAAGGGAGAACGGCCCTGGTCGAGGACGGTCGGGCCGGCATGGTGCCCTTCCGGCGGCGATCCGGCGGCGCGGGCGTGAGCCCGCGAACTGTCGCCGCCGACCCTGGAGCAGCCCCGACCGGACGCAGGACGGCCGGCGCTCGCGCGAGAACCGTGCGACGCCCCGGCCCCTCCCAACCTACACAGCCCGTTCAGCCACGGACGCCCACCGACCCCTCGCAAGGAACCAGCTCCAACATTTCCACCGCACGCAACGCAGATCACAGGTTGTTGCGTTCGTTTCAATCTACACTTCTGTGCAGGTTGTTAAGCCTGTTGGCCGCCGGGCGCCCGACACATTTAACAGCTTATGTTGCCTGTGCTGGGCGTGGATGAATATTTATTCACGTCCCACGGACTGGAGCATCCCGTTGTCCTGCCGAGCTGCATTCCTCCCTGTCGTCCGCGCCGCCGACCGGCCTCGACGTGTTCTGCCCGGCAGCTGCGGTACGACGGGAACGCTCCGACGGACGCCACTCCCGGCGAGCAGGCGCGAAAAAGCCGCGGGCGGCGAGATGGTCTCGCCGCCCGCGGCTCTGAAGCTCCGTGCTGATCCGTCCCTGCCCGCTCCGTCTAGTTCGACCGGTAGCGCCGGCTCACCTCGTCCAGCCGCTTGCGCTCCTCGTCGGTCAGCGAGTTGAGGCCACGCGCAGAAATCTTCTCCAGGATGCGATCGACGTCGTCCAGGAGCTGTTGCTCGTCCCGCGCCCGGTTCGTGGCTCCTGCGGGCTTCTGCGGCGTGGCCGTCTGCGCCGGTGCCGGCGGGGGCTCCTTGCGGAGCCAGCCGAGCGACAGCCCGGAGCGGCCGCGCTCCTTCTCTTTGGCCTTGCCCGGCTTCTTGCGCGACGGCGGCAGCTCGCCCCAGGCGCTGGGCGCCCACGGGCTCTTGAGGTACAGGAACCCGGTGATGAACCCGCCCAGGTGGGCCAGGTGCGACACCCCGCCCCCGCCGATCAGCAGGATGCTGAGCACCGCCATGATCGCCACCAGCCAGCGCGCCTGGATCGGGAAGATTCCCCAGACGTGGATGGGCATGGTGGGCCAGGCCATCGCGAAGGCCATCATCAGCCCGTAGATCGCGCCCGACGCGCCGAGGACGACCACGCCCGGGATGAACAGCGCCTCCAGCGCCGCGAAGAGCGCGCTGCCGGCCGCGGCCACCAGGTAGAACTTGATGAACGCGCGCGATCCCCAGCGCTCCTCCAGCATGGGCCCGAAGAAGAACAGGGTCAGCATGTTGAAGAAGACGTGCCCGATCCCCAGGTGCAGGAACGCGTAGGTGAGGATCGTCCAGGGCTCGAACAGCGTCTCGCGCGGCTCCAGCGCGAGGTTGTCGGTGATCCACGGCCCCAATCCGAAGCGGGCCGCGATGAAGGCCACCAGGAAGATGGCCGTGTTGGCGATCAGCAGGCGCTTGACCCAGGGCGTCAGGGAGAAGCCGCCGAAGCCGCCTCCCCCGAAGCCCCCGTAGGAGGAAGTCCGGTACGCCATTTCGATTTCAGGGTGGTGTGGGGTGGAGCGCGAGCGGTCCGGATGCGGTACCCCGCTCCCGCCCCCTGCGGTCCGCGTCAGCCCCGGGCCCGCGCCACGGCCAGCTGCACGATCCTCTCGCACAGCTCCGGGAAGTCGATCCCCGCGGCGGCCGCGCCCTTGGGGAGCAGGCTGGTGGCCGTCATCCCCGGCAGGGTGTTCGCCTCCAGGCAGAAGAGCTGCTCCTTGGCCAGGATGAAGTCCACGCGCGCGTACCCCCGCAGCTTGAGCACGCGGAAGGCGCGCAGCGCGTACGCCTGCACCTGGGCCACGATCTCCTCCTCCAGCGGCGCCGGGCACAGGTACTCCGTCATCCCGGCCGTGTACTTGGAGTGGTAGTCGTAGATCCCCTTCTTGGGGCGGATCTCCACCGGCGGGAGCGCCTGGTCGCCCAGGATCCCCACCGTGAGCTCGCGGCCGCGGGCGAAGCGCTCGATCATCACCTCCGAGTCGTACTTCGCCGCCTCGTCCACCGCCGGGCGCAGCTCCTCCGGGGCGTTCACCACCGCCAGCCCCACGCTGCTCCCCTGCCGCGAGGGCTTCACGATGAGCGGAAAGCCCACGAAGTCCTCGATGGTGTCCGGGTCGTAGGCGAAGTCCGGGGCGCGCGCCACCCGCCAGGGGAGCGTGGGCACCTGCGAGTCGCGCAGGAGCCGCTTGGTCACGTCCTTGTCCATGGCGATCCCGGAGCCCAGCGGCCCGGTCCCCGTGTAGGGGATCCCGGCCAGCTCCAGCAGCGCCTGCACGGTCCCGTCCTCGCCCGCGCCGCCGTGCAGCGCCAGGAACGCCACGTCGGCGGCGCGCACCTGCTCCACCTCCACCAGCTCGATCGGCCGGAGCGTCCCCTCCAGGTCCGTGGGCGGCGCGGCGTGTACCCCCTCCGGCAGCAGCCCTGCCTCCGCGTCCGCCGGGACGAAGCCCCGGGCCGTGTCCACCGTCGCCACCTCGTGGCCGCGCTCGCGCAGCGCCCGGACGATCGCGAGCCCCGAAGCCAGCGACACTTCCCGCTCGGCGCTCGTCCCCCCCATCAGTATGGCGATCTTCATTCCCCCTCCGTCAGGTGTGTGTGCGGGCGCGTTATCCGCACGAACCGTACGAACAGATTCGACTGCCGGATTCGGGCGTGCCCCCGGCTGCGCCGGGGTCGGGCTGCGGCTCCGTAGCAGACGAAACGACCGTCTGCAACGGAGGCGAGCCCGCGCAAACAGCCGCGCGGTCTCGCCCCTTCGGGCCGACATCCCTCACGCGGGTCCCGCGCTGGCGTCCGCTGGGCCCCCACCCCGGCGCTGCGCGCCACCCCTCCCCCGCAAGCGAGGGAGGGGAAAGCTGCGCCGGATCTGTCGTTCTCCCCCTTCCCTCGCTTGCG
>JBFMFL010000463.1:0-4066 GCA_040752145.1 Gemmatimonadota bacterium | reverse complement strand
CCGAGGCCAGCATGATCACGACCTCCAGGTCGTGCGCCGGGGCGAGGAAGGGGACGAACAGCGCCACCAGCGGCATGAGCACGCAGTGGACGGCGCAGGCGAGCGGCAGGGCGACGCTCCAGAGCGCCGGCCGGCGCAGGGACGATTCGGACATGGTGCGAAACGGCTTCCGGGTACGTGCGGCGGACCTCGCGGCCCGTTCGAGCGCACCGAAGCTAACCGCGCCCCGGGCTAATTGCAAGTGATTTGCAGGAAGCTCTACGAAGCCGCCTCGCCGGGGGCGCCGGAGCACCCGGCACAGCGGCCGTGGAAGACCAGCTCGTGGTGGTCCACCTGGAAGCTGTGCTCGCGCTCGATCCGCTCCGCGATGGTGCGGTCCAGCCCGCAAACGGAGACCGTGCGCACGGCGCCGCAGCCGTCGCACACCAGGTGGTGGGTGTGGCGCTCGGGCGGGACCAGCTCCACGCGCTCCACCCCCTCGCCGGTGAGCACCGCGCGCGCCAGCCCGATCTCCTTGAGCCAGTCGAGCGTGCGGTACACCGTCACCAGGTCGGTGCGCCCGGTCCCCACGGCCTCGTGCAGGGCGCGGGCGCTGAGCGGCTCCGGGGCGCCTGCAAGCGCCTCGATCACCAGCCGCCTGGGCCGGGTGAGCCGGTGGCCGCGCTGGGCCGCCGTGCGCAGGACCTGTGCTGCGTCTGCCATCGCTCGGGTGTGCGGGGTGGGGGGCGGGCTCCCGTGGGCGCCGACTGATACCACGCAGCGCGCGGAGCGGTCCCCGACGCGTGTTTTCTCCGGTCCGGAGCGGCCCCGCCGCGGGGCCGCGGAATCCTTGACCCCCCCGGAGGGGCCGGTTATACTTACCCCCGTCAGACGCGCCGGGAAGCCCCATTTTTGAGCCAACACTTTGAAGCCGGGGCCGACTCCCGCGGCCGACGCCACGCCCCTCGCGGGGAAGGCGGAACGTCGAGGGGGAGGCACCCACACTGTTCATCAACAGGCTTCAAAAATCCTTCCCGGCGCGCCCCGACAGGGCCGGTCTCGCGAGCGAGGCTGGCCCGTCGTTCTTTTGGCGAGCACTCCAGGGAGGATCCGTGCCCAGCGTCCGCGTCACGCGCCGCGTCCACTTCAGCGCCGCGCACCGGCTCCACAACCCGGCGCTCTCCGACGAGGAGAACCGGCGCATCTTCGGGCTGTGCAACAGCCCCAACTGGCACGGGCACAACTACGAGCTGGACGTCACGGTGGAGGGGGAGCCGGACCCCACCACCGGGTACGTGGTGGACTTAGGGATCCTGCGGGACCGCGCCGAGGAGGTGATCGGCGACCTGGACCACCGCAACCTCAACCTGGACGTCCCCTGGCTGGAGGGGGTGCTCCCCTCCACGGAGAACCTGGTGGTGGCGATCTGGAATCGGCTGGCGCCGCGGGTCCCCTCCGGGCGGCTGGTGCGCCTGGTGCTGTGGGAGACGCCGCGAAACTACGTAGAGTACACGGGGGAGTAGAACCAGATGTCGATCACGGAGCGGGAGGTCCCGCGCGCGGAGCTGGGGGAGACGGAGGCCACGCCGTTCCAGGAGCGGGTGCGCGACCTCCTGGAGGAGCTGGGCGAGGACCCGGAGCGGCAGGGGCTGCTGAAGACGCCGGAGCGCGTGGAGAAGAGCCTGCGCTGGCTGACGCGCGGCTACCATCTCTCGGTGCGCGACGTCATCGGCGACGCGATCTTCGAGGAGGAGCACCACAACATGGTGCTGGTGCGCGACATCGAGATGTACTCCATGTGCGAGCACCACATGCTCCCCTTCTTCGGCAAGGTGCACATCGCCTACATCCCGGACGGCAAGATCGTGGGGCTGTCCAAGCTGCCGCGCATCGTGGAGGTGTTCGCGCGGCGGCTCCAGGTGCAGGAGCGCCTCACCGAGCAGATCGCCACCGCCATCCAGGAGGTGCTGCAGCCCACCGGCGTGGGCGTGGTGATCGAGGCGGCGCACCTGTGCATGATGATGCGCGGGGTGGAGAAGCAGAACTCCAAGACCCTCACCAGCGCGGTCAAGGGCGTGTTCCTGGACGACCTGCGCACCCGCGAGGAGTTCCTGCGGCTGTGCATGGTCAACGGCGGCTGACGGGCCTCCAGGTGGTGGCGAACCGGTGAAAACCTCGGACGGGGGGACGATGGACTGGCTGCTAAAGGGGAGGACGGCGCTGGTGACCGGCGCCTCGCGGGGGATCGGGCTCGCGACCGCGCGGGAGCTGGCGCGCGCCGGCGCCTGGGTGGGAATGGTGGCGCGCAGCGACGCCGAGCTGGGGCGCGCGGCCGCCGAGGTGGGCGGGCACGCCATCTCCGCCGACGTGACCTCGCCCGCCTCGGTGCACGGGCTGGTGGGGTACGTCACGGAGCTGCTGGGCGACACGCCGGACATCCTGGTGAACTCCGCCGGCACGTTCGCGCTGGCGCCGCTCGCGGCCACCGACCCGGACACGTTCGAGCGGCAGATCGCCGTCAACCTGCGCGGGCCGTTCCTGCTCATCCGCGCCCTGCTCCCGCTGATGCTGGCCCGCCGCTCCGGGCACGTGGTCAACATCGGCTCGGTGGCGGGGCGCACCGCGTTCCCGGAGAACGGGGCGTACTCGGCCTCCAAGTTCGGGCTGCGCGGGCTGCACGAGGTGCTGGTGGCGGAGACCCGCGGCACCGGCGTCCGCGCCACGCTGGTGGAGCCCGGCGCCACCGACACCTCGCTGTGGGACCCCATCGACCCGGACGCGCGGCACGACCTTCCCTCGCGCGCCCAGATGCTCGCCCCCGACGACGTGGCGCGCGCGGTGCTCTTCGCCGCGACGCAGCCGGCCGGGGTGGAGATCCCGGTGATCGCCGTGCAGTCCGCGGGGTAGCGCCATGTACATCATCAACGTCAAGGCGCACTACGACTCCGCGCACTTCCTGCGCAGCTACAAGGGCAAGTGCGAGAAGCTGCACGGGCACCGCTACGTGGTGGAGGCGGGGCTGGCCTTCGAGCGGCTGGGCGAGGGCGGCATGGCCTACGACTTCACCGACGCCAAGCTTCACCTGCGGGCCATCGCGGACTCGCTGGACCACGAGAACCTCAACGACCTGCCGCCGTTCGCCGGGCAGGAGACCAGCGCCGAGAACCAGGCGCGGTACGTCTTCGAGGAGCTGCGCCGTCGTCTGGGGCCCGAGGGTGAGCACCTGCTGTACGTGCGCGTCTGGGAGACGCCGAACCAGTGGGCGCAGTACTCGGAGAAGACGCTGTTCTTTTGAAGGCAACGGCTTTGGACGGCGGGTGAGGGCGTGCCCCTCGCTGGCGCTCGGGTCGGGCTGCGGCTCCGTAGCAGACGAAACGACCGTCTGCAACGGAGTCGAGCCCCGGCGGAAACTGCCCCGCCGGGTCTCGCCCCTTCGGGCCGGCATCCCTCACGCGGGGCTGGTGCTGGCGTCCTCGGGGCCCCCCACCCCGGCGCTGCGCGCCACCCCTCCCCCGCAAGCGAGGGAGGGGACAACTGCACGGATCTGCCGTGCTCCCCCTTCCCTTGCTTGCGGGGGAAGGGGGCCGGGGGGATGGGGGGCCGTCGCCGTTCTCCCCTCCTCCTTGCGGGGAGGGGCCGGGGGAGGGGGTCCGCCGTCGCCGTTCACTTTCGCACTCCCGCACTCTCGCACTTCGCACTCGCCGTCCATGCACATCCTCCTCACCGACATCCTCCGCTGCCCGCGCTGCGGGCCGGAGTTCGGGCTGGTGCTGCTCGCCGACCGGGTGGAGGACCGGCGCGTGGAGTCCGGGCGGCTGGGGTGCGCCAACTGCCGGGAGATGTACCCGGTGGCCGGGGGCGAGGTGGACCTGCGGGTGCCGGGGGCGGAGGCGCTGCCGGAGGGCGGCGCGCCGGCGGGGCCGGACGAGGCGGTGCGGCTGGCGGCGCTGCTGGGGCTCTCGGAGGCGTGGGGGTCGGTGCTGCTGGTGGGGGCCGGAGCGGATCTTGCGGATTCCCTCGCCTCCCTGGTGCCCGGCGTGGAGGTGGTGCACGCCGTGGGGACGCCCGGGGCGGGGGAGGGCGGGGG
>JBFMFL010000462.1:0-4090 GCA_040752145.1 Gemmatimonadota bacterium | reverse complement strand
CTCCCCCGCCGCCCGCCACCCCCGCGAACAGCAGCGAGACCACCAGCGGCAGCACCGTCAGCTGGATCGCACGCGTCCACACCGTCCCCACCGGCTCCACCCACAGCGCCGCCTCCCGGAGCCCGGGACCGCCCGCCGCGGCGACCCCCGCCCCGGTCCCCAGCCCGGCCGCCAGGCCGAGGAGCACGCGTGAAGTGAAGGACATGGAAGGGAAGTGCGAAAGTGCGAGAGTGCGGGAGTGCGAAAGTGAACGGCAGTACGAAGTCCGAAGTACGGAGTACGCTGAACAGCGGCGGGCCGTGCCGTTGCCGTTCGTCGTACCCGTAGAAAGATGTACGGGGGGAGACTCACGCGGCGGTTTGCGTGAGGCTCACCCCGGCGAGGGGAGACAGGCCGGCAGTTTGGCCTGGCTCCCGGAGCCCGCGGAGGAGACCGGCAGCAGTACCGCCGGGCTCCGCAGCGGCCCGTCCATGACGCGACGGAGACAGCCTACAGCTCGACCTCCACCTGGTCAACGTAGCACCAGCGCCAGTCCTCCCCCGGCTCGAACGACTGCACGATGGGGTGCTGGGTGGCGTGGAAGTGCTTGGTGGCGTGCCGGTTGGGCGACGAGTCGCAGCACCCCACGTGGCCGCACGTCTGGCACAGGCGCAGGTGAACCCACCAGCTCCCCGTCTTCAGGCACTCCTCGCACCCCCCGGGCGTCCGCGGCCGGACGTCCGGGTCGATCCGGTCCGTGTGCGTACACTTCCTCATCCCGCCCTCCGCGCTGATGTCCGGACGCCGTTCACTTTCGCACTCCCGTTCACATCGGCAGCCACACCCGGAACCGCGTGTCCCCGGGGCGGGACTCCACCTCCAGCTGGCCGCCGTGCTTCTCCTCCACGATGCGGCGGGCGATCTCCAGCCCCAGGCCGGTGCCCTTGCCGGGCTCCTTGGTGGTGAAGAACGGGTCCCAGATGCGCCCCAGCACGTCCTCGGGGATCCCGGGGCCGGTGTCGGCGATCTCCACCAGCGCGCGGCCGCCCTCGCAGTCGGTCCTCACCCGCAGCGTGCCGGAGCCGCCCATGGCGTCGGCGGCGTTGTCGATCAGGTTGGTCCACACCTGGTTCAGGTCGCCCCCCCAGGCGTCGACGCGGGGGAGGTCGCGGCGGTAGTCGCGCCGGATCTCCACCCCACGCAGCTTGTGGCCCAGCAGGGTGAGCGTGCTCTCCAGCCCCTCGTGCAGGTCCACCTCCTTGCGCGGGGCCTGGTCCATGTAGGTGTAGCTCTTGACCGCCTTCACCAGGGTGGAGATGCGCCCGGTGCTCCCCTCCACCGCCCAGAGCAGCTCGCGCACCCGCAGCGTGGCCTCCAGCCACCCCAGCGTCTCCGCCAGCGCCCCGTCCGAGTCCGCCGCCACGTCGTCCAGGCACGCCTCGTCCACCCCGGCCTCCACCAGCGTGGGCGCCCACTCCCACGCCTCCGCGGCGCCGTGCGCCTGCAGCCACTCGGCCACCCGCTCCTCCTGGTCGCTGCGCGCCAGCGGGTCCGCGGCGGGCGGGGGCTCCAGGCCGCGCAGGTGCTCCTCCAGCGCCAGCACCCCCCGCACCCCCAGGCGCTCCGCCAGCACCGCGGTGCGCCGCTGCGCGTCCGAGAGCGCCTGCGCCAGGCTGCGGGCCGCGCGCACGGCGGCGGCGGCGGGGTTGTTCAGCTCGTGCGCCAGCCCGGCGGAGAGGCGCCCCAGCGCCATCAGCTTCTCGCGCTGCTGGTCGCGGCGGGTGGTCTCGCGCACCCGGTCGGTCATCAGCCCCACCAGCCGCCCCTCCAGCACCGGGATGGCGCGCAGCATCTCCGGGAAGTGCTCGCGCGCGATCCTCACCAGCCGCGTGGTGCCGAAGGAGCGCGAGTCGGCCGGGTACTCGGTCATGCGCGAAAAGGGGAGCAGCCCGGTGACGTCCCCCGCCCGGGCCCGGAACACCACCTCGTCCCCCGTCTCCGGCATGCGCGACTGGATCTCCCCCTCCAGCACCAGCACCATGGTGTCGGCCGGGTCGCCGCGGCGGATCACGACCTCGTCGTGCGCGAACTCCAGCCACTCGCCGTGCGCCGCCAGCCACGCCAGGTCGGCGTCCGGCAGGTCGGCCAGCAGGGCAACGGCGCGCAGCAGCGCCGGGTCCGCGGGGATGGGCCTCACAGCCGGGCCAGGTACTGGTGAACGAAGGACACGGCGATCGCCCCCTCGCCCACCCCGGACGCCACCCGCTTCACCGAGCCCGAGCGTACGTCGCCCGCGGCGAACACCCCGGGGACGCTGGCCTCCAGCAAAAAGGGCTCGCGGTCCGCGTCCCACCCGCGGGGGCGCCGGCCCTCGCGCAGCAGCTCGGCGCCGGTGGGGATGAAGCCGTAGCGGTCGCGCTGCACGGTGCCCTCCAGCCAGTCGGTGCGCGGCGCCGCGCCGATGAAGATGAAGAGCGCCGTGGCCGGCACCCTTTCCCGCACGCCCGTGTCCGAGTGCAGCAGCGTCAGCGCCTCCAGGTGGTCGCCGCCGTGCGCCTCCACCACCTGCGTGAACGGGGACACGCGCACGTTGGGCGTCTCCTCGATCTGGTCGATCAGGTAGCGCGACATGGTGGCCGCCAGCCCCTCGCCGCGCACCAGGATGGTGACCTCGCTGGCGTAGCGCGAAAAGAACATCGCCGCCTGCCCGGCCGAGTTCCCCCCGCCCACCACGTACACCCCCAGGTCCTTGCAGCTCATGGCCTCGGTCATGGCGGCGCCGTAGTAGACGCCCGCCCCGGTGAGCCGCTCCACGCCGGGCGCCTCCAGCTTCCGGTACGACACCCCGGAGGTGATGATCAGCGAGTGGCAGGAGATCTCGCTCTCGTCCCGCATCTGCAGGTGGCGGTAGGGGCCGTCCACCCGCAGCCCGCACACCTCCAGCGGGCTGAGGATCTCCACCCCGAACTTGCGGGCCTGGGCCACCGCCCGCCGCGCCAAGTCCGCGCCCGAGAGCCCGGAGGGGAAGCCCAGGTAGTTCTCGATCCTGGAGCTCTGCCCCGCCTGCCCCCCCGGCGCCTCCCGCTCGATCAGCAGCGTCCGCAGCCCCTCGCTGGCGCCGTACACCGCCGCGGCCAGCCCGGAGGGCCCGCCGCCCACGATGGCCAGGTCGTAGAACGGCAGCTCCGGCTTCATCTGGAAGCCCACCCGCCCGGCCAGCGCGGGGATCTCCGGGTCCTGCAGCGGCGGCCCGTCCGGGAGCAGCACCACGGGGAGCCGGGCGTCCCCCAGCCCCGTCTTCTCCAGCAGGTCGCACCCCTCGGGGCCCGTCTCCACGTCCAGCCAGGTGTAGGGGACGCCGTTGCGGGCCAGGAAGTCCTTGAGCGCGTGCGCCCGCGGCGACCAGCGGTGCCCCACCAGCCGCACCCCCTCCAGCGGCGCCGGGCGCCGGTTGGCGCGCCAGTCCTCCAGCAGGTCCTCCAGCACCGGGTACAGCTGCTCCTCGGGCGGGTCCCAGGGCTTGAGCAGGTAGTGGTGGACGTGGGTGGCGTTGATGGCGCGGATCGCCGCGTCCGTGTCCGCGTAGGCGGTCAGCAGCACGCGCTTGGCCTCGGGGAACAGGGGGATGGCCTTTTCCAGCAGCTCCACCCCGTTCATCCGCGGCATGCGCTGGTCCACCAGGAAGAGCGCCACCTCGTCGCCGCGCTGCTTCACCTGCTTCAGCGCCTCCAGCGCGCTGTCGCCGCTCTCCGCCCGCAGCACGCGGAACTCCCCCCCGAAGCGGCGCCGGAGGTCGCGCTCCACGGCCCGCAGCACGTCCGGGTCGTCGTCCACCGTCAGCAGCACCGGCTTGGCCATGCTCTTCGTCTCCTGCGATGGGTGCGTGGGCTGCTCGTATGCTAGCAGGTGCGTCAATGGGCTGTGTAGAACGGAGCTGCTCTGGAACGGCAGGGTTCGGGCGTGCCCCCGCTGGCGCGGGGTCGGGCTGGTGCTGGCGTCCGCCGGGGCCCCCACCCGGCTCGCTTGAGGCTCGCCACCCTCCCCCAATTCTGGGGGAGGGCTGCCCGCGCCTCGGCATTGTTTTGCTCCCCCTCTCCCCTTGTGGGAGAGG
>JBFMFL010000461.1:0-4121 GCA_040752145.1 Gemmatimonadota bacterium | reverse complement strand
ACCCGCCGGCAGTTTGGCGGGGCTCGGCTGCGTTGGCGAGCGTTGTTTGCTCGCCTACGCAGCGCGCAGCCCGACCCCGCGCCAGCGGGGGCACGCCCGAGCCCGCAGTTCCGTGCCGTTCAGCCGCTCCCTAACCATAGATCAAAATTATAGATAAGCGAGAAACATTCCATTTGATTTCTAGTTGCACCGTCATTAGCCTTGGACCTCGGAACACGAAAGGCGAATCCAAACCCACCAGGAGGCACCCATGAGCGGCACCACCCTGAACCGGGTCCGCGTCCCCGCCCGCCCCGCGCCCGCCGCCCGGGCGCAGGCCGCGCCCCCCCGCACCCACTCGGTGACGCTGATCCCGGGCGACGGCATCGGCCCGGACCTGGTGTACGCCGCGGTGCGCGTGCTGGACGCCGCCGGGGCGCGGATCGACTGGGAGTACGCGGAGGCGGGGACGCGGGCGCTGCGCAGGGGCGTGGCCACCGGCCTCCCGGCGGACACGCTGGACTCGGTGCGCCGCACCGGGGCGGCGCTGGTGGGCCCGCTGGCGCCGCACCCCACGACCGGGCAGGGCGGCGCGGACGCGCTCCGGCGGGCGCTCGGGACCTGGGCCGGGCTGCGGCCGGTGCGCGAGCTCCCCGGCGTCCCCGGGCGCGGGCTGGACCTGGTGGTGGTGAGCGAGGGGGTGGAGGACGCGCGCGGCGCGGTGGAGACGGTGCCGGCCCCCGGCCAGGCGCTCTCGACGCGGCCGGCCACGCGGCGGGGGTGCGAGCGCATCTCGCGGCTCGCCTTCGAGGTGGCGCTGGCCGAGCGGCGCGCCCGCGTGCAGTGCGCCACCCGCGCCGACCTGCTCCCCCTGGGGGAGGGGATGATGCGGCGGGCCTTCGAGCGGGTCGCCGAGGACTACCCGGAGGTGGGCGCCGAGCACCTGTCGGCCGACGACCTGGCGCACCGGCTGGCGGCGGGGCCGGGGGAGCTGGAGGTGGTGGTCGCGGGCGGGGCGCACGGCGACCTGCTGGCGGCGGTGGCGGCGGGGCTCGCCGGGGGGAAGGCCCGGGTCCCGGTGGTGGACCTGGGGGAGGGGGTGGCGCTCTTCGGGGTGGCGCACGGGCCGGCGCAGCGGCTGGCCTCGCTGGGCGTCGCCAACCCCACGGCGCTCCTCCTGGCCGCCGTCCACCTCCTCCGCCAGCTGGGCGAGGGCGACGCGGCGGAGACGGTGGAGCACGCCGTGGTGCTGACGCTGGACCAGGGGATCCGCACCCCGGACGTGCCGGGGCGGGGGACGCCGGTGGGGACGGCGGTGTTCGCCGACGCGGTGATCTCCAACCTGGGGCGGCGGCTCCCCGGGTGGCGGAGCCGCGCCCGGCAGCCGGTGCGGCTCCCCTCGCGGGTCCTGCGCCCCGAGCCGGAGGCCGGGGTGCGCCTGGTGGGGGTGGACGTGCTGGTGGAGGCGGGGACCGTCCCCGAGCTGCTGGCGGCGCGGCTGGCGCGCGCCACCGACGGGACCCGGCTGCACCTGGCGGCGCTGCTCGACCGGGGCGCCCCGTACCCCTCGCCCGGGCGGGAGCCGGAGCCCGGCGCGTGCCTGCGGGCCCGCTTCCTCCTCCGCGAACCCGCGGAGCAGGTGCCCGACGCGGACGTCCTGCTCCTCCTGGCCCGCGTCGCCGAGCAGGCGCGCTGGGTCCACGCCGAGAAGCTGGCGGAGCTGGACGGCGAGCCGGCCTCCCCCCCGCCCCTGCGGCCGGCCGCGCCCGGGGCGGGGGTCGGGGGGCGGGCGGCCCGCGGGCCGCTCACTCCTTCCCCGCCCGGCGCGGCTCCTCGGCCAGGAACTCCCCGCGCGCCGCCTCGGAGATGGCGACCACCACCGGGTGCTTGAGCCGCCGCTCCACCGACACGGCGTAGAACTGCTCGCGGATCCCCTCCACCCGCCCCACCGCCTCCACCCGGTAGCGCCGGCGCACCTCCTGCTCCACGGCGGTGGGCGCCGCGAACAGCCCGGTCCCCGCCTCCCCGAACACCTTGGCGAGCGCGCTGTCGGCGATCTCCGCCACCACGCGAGGGCGCACCCCGGCCGCGTCCATCCACTGCTCCAGCGAGCGGCGCAGCGTGGTGCCCTCCGGCGGCAGGAGGAAGGGCGCGCCCTCCAGCGACCCCGGGAAGCCGGGCGCGTAGCGCTCCGCCAGCTCCGCCGTGCCGAACACCGTCACCCCGCTCTCCCCCAGCAGGTGGTTGTACGCCCGCACGTTGAGGGTGGGCGGGAGCGGCTGGTCGGTGAGCACCAGGTCCAGGTCGTGCACGGAGAGCGACGCGAACAGCCGCTCCGGCCGGTCGTCCACCAGCACCAGGCGCACCTCCCGCTCCTGCTGGAGCGCGGGCTGGAGGAGGCGGAAGGCCACCAGCTTGGGGAGCGCGTCCGAGATCCCCACCGCCAGCCGCAGCGGCTGCCCGGTGGGGCGCCCCTGGAGGGTGTCGGTGAGCTCCCGGCCCAGCGAGAAGATCTCCTCGGCGTAGCGGAACGCCACCTGCCCGGCCTCGGTGAGCACCAGGTTGCGGCCGCTGCGGGCGAACAGCTTCTCGCCCACCGACTGCTCCAGCTTCTGGAGCTGCGCGCTGATGGCCGGCTGGGTGAGGTGGAGCTGCTTGCAGGCGCGGGTGATGCTCCCCTCCCGGGCCACGGTCCAGAAGTAGTACAGGTGCTTGTAGTTGAGCGCTGGCATGGCGGTGGCGGCCGGCGGTGTGCGTGCGCGTGGAGCCAGGGTGCAGGGGAAGTCTCCGCGTCGGGGCGCGGGGGCGCAAGGTGCGCCGCGGCTGGCCCGCGCGGCGGCGCCGGGCCGGATCGGCGGGGCGGGGGCGGCGGGGGGCGGGACGGACGACCACGGAGCGGGAGGCGGCGATGGCGGAGAGCGGCGCGGCGCGGGGCGGGACGGAGCGGCTGTTCCTGGCGGTGGAGCTGCCGGACGGGGCGCGCGAGCGGCTGGCCGGGCACCTGCGGGACGCGCTGGGCGGGCGGGGGCTCCCCGGGCGCGCGGTGGCGCCCGCGAGCTGGCACCTGACCCTGCGCTTCCTGGGCGACACCCCGCCGGCACAGCGGGCGGACGTCGTCCGCGCCATGGCTGGGGCCGACCCCGGCGCCGCGTTCACGCTGGGCTTCGGCGGGGCGGGCGCGTTTCCGCGGCCGGCGCGCGCCACGGTGCTGTGGCTGGGCGTGGAGGAGGGGGCGGAGCGGCTGGGCGCCCTCGCGGCGGTCGCGGAGGAGGCGGCGCGGCGGGCCGGGTTCGCCGCGGAGGAGCGCCCGTTCTCCGCGCACCTCACGCTCGCCCGCATCCGCCCGGCGCAGGACGTGCGGGCGCTGCTGGAGCGCCTGCCCCCGTTCCGCGAGCGCATCCGGGTGGACGCCGTGGTGCTCTTCCGCAGCCACCTGGGACCCGGCGGGGCGCGCTACGAGGCCGTGGAGCGCTTTCCGCTGCGCGGCTGACGCCCGGTCGGCCTTCCTCCCGAAACCCCTTTCCCGACGCTCCCATGTCCAGCACCCACGACGAGCACGAGATCCGCGAGCGGCTGGCGGCGCAGCTCCCCAGCTGGCGCCACGAGGACGGGCACCTGGTGCGCGAGTTCGCGACCGGCGCCTGGCACCGCACCCTGCTCCTCGCCAACGCCATCGGCTACCTGGGCGAGGCGGCCTGGCACCACCCGGACCTGCTCCTCAGCTACCCGCGCCTGACGGTGAAGCTCACCACGCACGACGCGGGCGGCGTCACCGACAAGGACTTCGAGCTGGCGCTCCGCATCGAGGAGATCGCCACCTGGCAGCCCGCCGAGGGATCCGCGCTCACCGGGCCCGAGGGCGGCTGGTTCACCTGAACTGCTTGTTTACTGCGGGTTCGGGCGTGCCCCCGGCTGGCGCCGGGGTCGGGCTGCGGCTCCGTAGCAAACGATACGACCGTCTGCAACGGAGTCGAGCCCCGCGAAACTGCCCGCGGGTCTCGCCCCTTCGGGCCGACATCCCTCACGCGGGGCATCGCGCTGGCGTCCGCGGGGGCCCCCCACCCCGGCGCTGCGCGCCACCCCTCCCCCGCAAGCGAGGGAGGGGAAACTATACGGATCTGTAGTGCTCCCCCTTCCCTCGC
>JBFMFL010000460.1:0-4161 GCA_040752145.1 Gemmatimonadota bacterium | reverse complement strand
CGTGCCCCCGGCTGGCGCCGGGGTCGGGCTTCGGCTCCGTAGGCGAGCAAACAACGCTCGCCAACGGAGTCGAGCCCCGGCAAACTGCCGCCGGGTCTCGCCCCTTCGGGCCGAAATCCCTCACGCGAGCGGCTGCGCCGCCTCCACGCTCTCGGCGCTCTCCACCGACAGGCCCTCCGCCCGCCCCGGCACGCCCAGGCGGAACAGGATCGCGGCTGCGTCGTCCACCATCTCGCGGACGATGTCGGCGGCGGGGCGGACGTCGCGCACCTGGCCCACGCCCTGGCCGGCCAGCAGCGGCATCTCCTCCAGGTCGCCCGTGGTGGTGGGCACGGGCACCCAGTTGGTGAAGCGGCGCAGCGTCACCAGCTGGCCCATGAAGGCCGCGGTGCCGATCACGGGCTCGCTGCTGGTGTCGGTGGGCACCTCGTCCTCGCGGCCCGTGAACTCGCGGACCACGCGGTTCTCCAGCACCCGCATGGGGTTGAAGGCCGGCATCTCCGGGCCGAAGATGGGGGTGAGGCGCGTTGCCGCGCCCTCCGCCTCCACCAGGCGCTGCTTGTAGCCGGGGTGGGCGAACGCCTCCTCGCTCGCCACCAGCCGCGTCCCCACCCACACACCGTCGGCGCCCAGCGCCAGGGCGGCGGCGAGCTGGCGGCCGTCCGAGATCCCGCCCGCGGCCAGCACCATCGCCGGGGCGACGGCGTCCACCACGGCCGGCACCAGCACCATGGTGGGGAGGGAGGCGCGGTTGTGGCCGCCGGCCTCGCTCCCCTGCGCGATCACCACGTCCACCCCGTCCTCCGCCGCCGCCCGCGCGGCCTCCACCGAGCCCACCTGCTCCCACACCCCGGCGCCGGCCGCGTGCAGGGTGTCGATCCAGGCGCGCGGCGGGTGCCCCCAGTGGAAGGAGACGACGGGCACCCCCTCCTCCACGCACACCTGCACGTGCCCGGCGGTGGCCAGCGGGGTGATCAGGTTCACGTTGAGCACGCCGTCGGTCTCCGCGCGCACGGCGCGGATCAGCGCGCGCGCCGCCTCGGGCGGGAGCGGCCCGATCCCCAGCGACCCGATCCCGCCCGCGCGGCACACGGCGATCGCCAGGTCCGGGGGCGTGCCGACGAAGGCCATCCCGGCCGCGACGAAGGGGTGCTCCACCCCGTAGGCGGCGGTGAGGCGGGTGTGCAGGCGGCGCGGCGGCATGGGCTCTCCTGGTTCCGGTTCGGGAAGCCGCCCGGCGGGCGGCGCGGCTCCCATCATGCGCCCGCCCGGCCGCCGCGTCATGGGTCAAGCGACCCAAATCCGCCCCCGCAGCCACGAATCCGGCGGACGGCAGCGCGGAGCCCGCGTGAGGGATTTCGGCCCGAAGGGGCGAGACCCGGCGGCAGTTTGCCGGGGCTCGACTCCGTTAGCGAGCGTTGTTTGCTCGCTTACGGAGCCGAAGCCCGACCCCGGCGCCAGCCGGGGGCACGCCCGAACCCGCGGCTCAGAGCAGTTCAATCTCAGCCCACACCCTCATCCTCCACCGCCCGCAGCCGCAGGTGCACCGTGGTCCCCTGCCCCGGCTCCGAGTCCACGGTCACCTCGCCCCCCCACGACTCCACCAGGCGTCGCACGATCGCCAGCCCCAGCCCCGTCCCGCTGCTCCGCGTGGAGAACTGCGGCTCGAAGACGCGCGGCAGCAGCTCCGCCGGGATCCCCTCGCCGGTGTCCTCCACGTTGAGCATCACCCAGGCGCCCCCGCCCACCGGTCCCGCCGTGATGCGGATGTCGCCCCCGTCCGGGAGCGCCGCCCGGGCGTTCTCCAGCAGGTTGACGATCACCTCCTTGAGCTCGCCCACCCGCGCGTAGGCCCGCGGCGTCGCCGGCGCCACCTCCACACGGTAGCCGATGCCGTCGTGCGAGCCGCGGTACAGCGCCAGCGTCTCCTCGGCCACCCCCTCCAGGCTCACGGTCTCCAGCCCGCCCGCCGCCTGCGCCGGCGCCCCGAAGCGCGCGAAGGCCCGGGCGATCTCCCCCAGCCGGTCGATCTCGGCCAGGATCGCCTCCACGTTGCGCTCCAGGATCTGCTCGAAGTCGGGGCGGCCGTCGGCGTGGGCGCGCCGCAGGTGCTGCACCGAAAGCTTGATGGGGGTGAGCGGATTCTTGATCTCGTGCGCCACCTGGCGCGCCATCTCGCCCCAGGCCAGCACCCGGGCGGTGCGCATCTCGGTGGTGACGTCCTCCAGCACCACCACCGCCCCCGAGATCCCGGTCTCGCCGCGCAGGCGCCGCAGCCGCAGGCGGATGGTCCGCCCCTCGATCTCCAGCTCCTCGCCGTGCTCCACCTCGCCGGAGCGGCGGAAGTCGCGCAGCGCGCGCGCCACCGCCGCGGCCAGGGGGCCGTCCTCCGGCACCGGCTGCCCGGTCTCCGCGGGGGTCCCCAGGATCTCCTCGGCGCGGGCGTTGATCAGCGCCACCTTGCCGGCGGTGTCCAGGGCCAGCACCCCGGTGCCGGCCTCGGCGACCACCGCCTCGGTGCGGCGGGTCTCCCGCTCCAGCGCGGCCCGCGTGCGGCGCAGCCGCAGCACCATGCGGTTGAAGGAGCGGAACAGCCCCCCGAACTCGTCGCCGCGGGTCTCGCGCAGGCGGATCCCCAGGTTGCCGGCGCCCACCGCCGCGGCCGCGCGGCTCAGGTCCTCGATGGGGCGCGACAGGGCGCGCCCCACGAACAGCGAGAGGACCACCGACAGCCCCGCGCCCAGCAGCACGGCCAGCAGCACGGCGGTCCCCAGCTCGCGCTGCCGGCGGGCGATCTCGCCGGAGGCCAGCGGGGTGGGCGCGGCGAGCACCTCGGCGGGGGACACCCGCCGGTAGGCCAGCAGGTACTCGCGCCCGGCCAGCTCGCGCTCCTCCAGGTCGCGCACGGCCTCGCCGCTGCTGAAGAGCAGGTAGAAGCGCGGCGGCAGCCAGGTGTTGTACAGCCCCAGCTCCAGCACCTCGGGCGACGACGCTCCGCTGAGCACCCCGCGGCGGTACAGGAGCAGGTCGGCGTGGACGTGCTCCGCCAGCGTGGGGAGGGTGCGCCCGCCCAGCTCGCCCGCGGCCTGCTCCAGCGCGCGCTCCGCCAGCGCGCCGGCGGTCCGGACCACCTCGCGCGAGAGCGCCTGGTACGCGGTGGCCCCGAACACCGCGCTGGGGAGGACGAAGAAGGCGAAGAGCGCCAGCGTGAGGCGGCCGCGGAAGGTGCGCACCCACAGCCACTCGGTGGAGCCCAGCCCCATCGGCTCCCCGCACAGGGTGCGCGCCACCGTCCAGAGCAGCGCCATCACCCCCAGCGCGAACGCCAGCACCAGCACCGAGCGCACCCCCAGCAGAAAGGGCGATGCGGTGCGGACCAGCAGGTGGGCGTGCATGGGGCCCGCGGGGAACCTCACCGCCGTCTCGCTCCGCCATCCCTGCGGGGTGTGCAGCCACTCCATCCGCCCGGGCGGCGCCGCGGGCCCGCCGGCCGCCGCGGCGGCCGGCACCAGCGACAGCGAGGTGGGGCCGCCCTCGTCCTCCGGCTCGCGCCCGGGGTCGATGAAGCGGGAGAGCGCCCCGGAGCGCCCCAGGTGGGCGCGCGGCGGGACGGCGACGGTCACGACCCGCCCGCCGGGGAGCGGCACCAGGAGCAGGTAGTGTACGGTGGGCTGCTCGCTGTAGCGCTCCAGCATGGGCTCGTCGGCCGTGGCGGCGCGCGCCAGCAGCGGGGCCACCAGCGAGTCGGGGAGCTCCACGTCGGTGAGGCGCAGCTCCGCCGCGGGGCGCGTGCCGCTCCACAGGGTGACGCGCGCCTCGTACCCCTCCTTGGCGAGCCCCGCCCCCACCCAGCTCTGGTACAGCAGCCCCACCCCCACGCGCCCCTCCGCCGCGCTCAGCAGCGCCCGCTCGGCGAACTGGCGCAGCAGGAAGTCCAGGTACGGGTCCGGCGTGGTCCCCAGGCGGGCCAGCTCGCGCTCGGCGCCCTCCAGCCGCGCCTGCACGTGCGCCACCCAGAGCGTCGAGGTGGCGAGCGTCACCCCCAGCCACCCCGCCGCCAGCCAGGGCACCAGGCTCCCCTTTCCCGGCCGGGCGCGCGCGAACGCCGCGGCGAACAGCCCGAACGGGATCGCCCACAGCGCCGGCACCCAGGCGGGCACC
>JBFMFL010000046.1:23396-32508 GCA_040752145.1 Gemmatimonadota bacterium | reverse complement strand
GGGAGCAACCGGGAGATCCACCTGCGGGGAAGGAAGGGCGAGTAACGGCAGGTTACAGGGGACAGGTTACAGGGGACAGCCTGCGAACTGCGACGGCGAGCGCCGCCCCCCCCCCCCCCCCCCCCCCCGGGCGCCGCCCGCCCGGGAGGCCCCGGAGACGTGCGGGGCCAGCCGCGCGATCGTCTGGTGCTCGAACAGCTGCCGCGGCGTCAGGTGGAGGCCGGCCCGGCGGGCGCGCGAGACCACCTGGATGGAAAGGATCGAGTCGCCGCCGCGCTCGAAGAAGTTGTCGTGGATCCCCACCCGCTCCAGGCGCAGCACCTCGGCCCAGACCTGCGCCAGCTTCGCCTCCGTCTCCGTGCGCGGGGACTCCCCGGCCGGGATCTCCCCGGGCTCCCCCGCTGCGGGGGCGGGGAGGGCCCGGCGGTCCACCTTGCCGTTGCGCGTGAGCGGGAGCGCCTCCAGCACCACCACGGCGTGGGGGACCATGTACGACGGCAGCCGGCGGCCCACGTGGGCGCGCAGCTCCTCCGCGCCCGCGTGCCCGGCCCCGGCGCCGGGGGACACGTACGCGACGAGGCGGCGGTCTCCCGGCGCGTCCTCCCGCACGACCACGGCGGCCTCGCGCACCGCCGGGTGCTCCGCCAGGACCGCCTCGACCTCCGCCGGCTCGATGCGGAAGCCGCGCACCTTGACCTGCTGGTCGATCCGCCCCAGGAACTCCAGCGTCCCGTCGGCGAGCCAGCGCACCCGGTCGCCGGTGCGGTACAGCCGCGCACCCGCCGTCGCGGAGAACGGGTCCGGCACGTAGCGCTCGGCCGTCGGCGCCGGGCGCGCCAGGTAGCCCCGCGCCACCGTGCCGCCGCCCAGGTACAGCTCCCCCGGGACCCCGGCGGGAACCGGCTCCCGCTCCCCGTCCAGCACGTAGACCTCGGCGTTCGCCAGCGGCACCCCGACCGGGAGGTTCCCCCACCGGGACCCGTCGTCGCCCGCTTCCAGGCGGAGCGTGGTGGAGGTGACCGTGGTCTCGGTGAGCCCGAACACGTGCAGGAGCGGGACGCCGAGACCGGCCCACTGCTCCATGCGCTCCGGGAGGACCCGCTCGCCGCCCACGAGCACCAGCCGCAGCGCCGCCGGGAGCCCCAGCCCCTCCTCCGCGAGGGTGTTCACCCACTCGTGCCAGAAGGCGGTGGGGAGCTCCACCACGCTCACCCGCTCGCGCTCCAGGAGGTCGAGGAGCTCGTGGGGGGAGCCGAGCAGGTCGTCCTGCGGGAAGACGACGCAGGCCCCGCTCAGCCAGGCCGGGAACACCTCCTCGATCATCACGTCGAACGCGGGCGAGGCGAACTGCAGCACCCGGTCGCCGGCGCCCAGCTCCATGCGCTCCCGCATGGCTTCGGCGTAGCAGAGGAGCGAGCGGTGGCTGACCATCGCCGCCTTGGGCCGGCCGGTGGAGCCCGACGTGTAGACCAGGTAGGCGAGCTGGTCCGGGATGAAGCCGCGCGGGGCCGCCGCCGCAACGGGCTCCGCCGGGGCGTCCACGCACACCACCGCGGCCCCGCTCTCCGGGAGCGCGCCGGCCAGCCCGGTGCGGGTGAGGACCACCGCGGCGCCGCAGTCGGCGAGAAGGTACTCCAGGCGCTCGCGCGGGTACGCCGGGTCGAGCGGCACGAAGGCGCCGCCCGCCTCCAGGATCGCCAGGAGGGCGACGGCCAGCTCCACCGAGCGGTCGAGGAACACCGCCACCGGCGTCTCGTGCCGGACCCCGAGCCCCCGGAGCCGGGCGGCCAGCCGGCCGGCCTCCTCCCCCAGCTCCGCGTAGGTGAGGGTGCGCGCTCCGGACGCCACGGCCGGGGCGTCGGGCCGGGAGGCCGCGCGCGCGGCGACGACGCCGTGCACGGACGCGTCCGCCGGGAAGGGGCGGACCCGGCCGCGCCCCCGCTCCAGGAGCTGGACGCGCTCCGCGCCCCGCAGCAGCGGCACCTCCGCCGGCCTGCGCTCCGGGTCGGCCGCGACCGCCCCCAGCAGGGCGTCCAGGTGCCCGGCCAGCCGCTCGACCGTGCCGGCTTCGAAGATGGCCCTGCGGTAGGTCAGCGTACCGACGACCGAGTCCTCGCCCTCCATCAGCGACAGGTCGAGGTCGAACTGCACGGACCGCTCCCCCGCCGTCAGCGTCTCCAGGCGCACGCCGCCCAGCGACAGCGACGCGCCGCGCGGCTCCGCCCGCTCCACCGAGAACGTCGCCTGGAAGACCGGCGTGTGCGTCAGGCTGCGCTCGACGGACAGCTCGTCCACCAGCCGCTCGAACGGGAGCCCCTGGTGCGTGAAGGCACCCACCGCCGCGGCCCGCGCCCGCCCCGCCAGCTCCCGGAACGTGGGCCGCCCCTCCAGCTCGCCGCGCAGGGCGAGCATGTTGACGAAGAAGCCGATCAGCCCCTCCAGCTCCACGCGCGTCCGCCCGGCCACCGGCGTGCCCACCACCACGTCGTCCTGCCCCGCGCAGCGCCCCAGCAGCGCCTGCCAGGCGGCGAGCAGCGTCATGAAGAGCGTCGTCCCCTCCCGGCGGGAGAGCGCCCGCAGCCGCTCCGCCGTTTCCGGCGCGAGCACGAAGCGGTGGTGCCCGGCGAAGGAGCTCTGCCCCGGCGCGCGCGGGCGGTCGGTCGGCAGCTCCAGGAGCGGAGGAGCGTCGGCCAGGCGATCCCGCCAGTACGCGACGTGCGCCTCCAGCACCTCGCCGCTCATCCAGCTCCGCTGCCAGACGGCGTAGTCCGCGTACTGCACGGGAAGCGCGGGGAGGCGGGGCTCCCCGCCGCTCGCGAACGCCTCGTACAGCGCCGTGACCTCCCGCACCAGCACCTTCATGCTCCACCCGTCGCTCGCGACGTGGTGCACGGTGAAGCAGAGCACGTGGTCGTCCGCCGCCAGGCGCAGCAGCGCGGCCCGCAGCAGCGGCCCCCGCGCCAGGTCGAAGGGACGCCTCGCCTCCTCGGCGGCGAGGCGCAGCGCCTCCGCCTCCGCGGCCGGCGAGCCGGACAGGTCCACCAGCGGGAGCCGGCCCGGGGCGGCCGGGAGGATCGTCTGCACGGCGGCGCCGTCCCGCTCGGCGAGCACGGTGCGCAGCACCTCGTGCCGGCTCACCAGCGCGCCGAGGCTCCGCCGGAGCGCGCGGAGGTCCGGGGCGCCCCGCAGGCGGAGCACGACGGGGATGTTGTAGGCGGCGCTCCCCGGCTCCAGCCGGTCCACGATCCAGAGCCGCTGCTGCGCGAACGACAGCGGGAGCGGGCCCGCGCGCGGGACCCGCTCCAGCGGGGGGGCGGCATCGGGGCGCGCGGCCTCCCGGAGCGCCTGCACCCGCGCGGCCAGCTCCGCGACGGAGGACGCCTCGAAGAGCGCGCGGAGCGGCAGCTCCACCTCCAGCGTCCGCCGCACCCGGGCGACGACCTGCATCGCCTGGAGCGAGTGTCCACCCAGCTCGAAGAAGCCGTGGTGCACGCCGACGCGCTCCACGCCGAGCACCTCCGCCCACACGGCGCAGAGCGCCGCCTCCAGCTCGGTCCGGGGGGCCGCGTACGGCGCCGCGCCGTCGCCCTCGGGCGCCGGCAGCGCCCGCCGGTCCAGCTTCCCGTTGGCGTTCAGCGGCAGCTCGTCCAGCACCACCACCGCGCCCGGGACCAGGTGCTCCGGCAGCCTGTCCCGCAGCCCCGCCCGCAGCTCGCTCCCCAGCGCCCCGTCCTCCACCGGCCGCCGCGCCCGGGGCACCACGTAGGCGACCAGGCGGCGCTCGCCGGGACGGTCCTCGCGCGCGACGACGACCGCCTCCCGCACCCGCGCGTCCCCCGCCAGCGCGGCCTCGACCTCGCCGGGCTCGATGCGGAAGCCGCGGATCTTGACCTGCGCGTCCGTGCGCCCCAGGTACTCCAGCTCCCCGTCCGGGAGCCAGCGCACCCGGTCGCCGCTGCGGTACAGCCGCGCGCCCGGCTCGCCCGAGAAGGGGTCGGGGACGAAGCGCTCGGCGGTCAGCCCGGGCCGCCCCAGGTAGCCCCGCGCCACCCCCGCCCCGCCGATCCACAGCTCGCCCGGCACTCCCGCGGGCTGCGCCTGCCCGGCGGCATCGCACACGTAGAGGCGCACCCTCCCCAGCGGCCGGCCGACGCGCTGCCCCCGCACCGCGCCCGAGATCGCGCTGCTGGCCGCCAGCACGGTGGTCTCGGTGGGTCCGTAGAGCACCCTCGCCTCCGCGCGGGGGAAGACCTCCCGCACGGCGGCGAGCAGCTCCGGCGGCACGGCCTCGCCGCCGACGTACACCCGCCGCACCCCGGCCCCGGCCGAGGGCCCCGCGTCCCGCGCGGCGGAGACGATCTGGCGCATCAGGGCGGGCACCGCGTGGACCGCGTGCGCGCCGCCGAGGGCCTCCACGAGGGCCCGGGGGTCGCGCACGTGCTCGTGCGGGAGCAGGCGCACGGTGGCTCCGCCGGCAAGCGGCACCAGGACCTCGAAGGCCCAGATGTCGAACGCGAAGCTGGCCAGCGCCAGCACGGTCTCGCCGGCGCGCGGGCCGAAGGTGGCGCCCACCGTGGCGGCGAAGCTGGCCAGGCTGCCGTGCTCCACCAGCACGCCCTTGGGCGCGCCCGTGGAGCCGGAGGTGTAGATCAGGTAGGCGGCGCCGTCCGGCCCCACGGGGTCCGGGAGCGCCCCCGCCGGCGCCGCGCCGATCCCCGCGGCGGGAGCGTCCACGCAGAGCGTCTGGCCGAAGGCGGGGATCCGGTCCAGCAGGTGCGACTGCGTGAGCAGCAGGGAGATCCCCGAGTCGGCCAGGAGGTAGGCGAGGCGCTCCCGCGGGTACGAGGGATCGAGGGGGACGTAGGCGCCGCCGGCCTTGAGGACGCCCAGCGCCGCCACCACCATCTCCACCCCGCGGTCCAGGCAGAGTCCCACGCGCGACTCCGGCCCCACCCCCAGCGCGCGGAGCCGGTGGCCGACCTGGTTGCCGCGGCGCTCCAGCTCGGCGTAGCACACCTCCTCCGCGCCGAAGAGCAGCGCCGGGGCCCCGGGGGTGCGCGAGGCCTGCTCCGCGATCATCCCGTGTACGCACGCGCGCGGGGGCGCTCCGGCCGTGGCGTTCCACGCCTCCAGGACCCGGGCGCGCTCCTCCCCGCGCAGCATCGACGCCTCCGAGAGGCGCCCCCCCGGCGCGGCGGCCATCGCCTCCAGCAGCACGTGCAGGTGCCCCACCATCCGCTCCACCGTGGCCGCCTCGAACAGGGACAGCCGGTAGACGACCGCCCCCTGCACGCTGGCGCCGTCGTCGGCGGCGGTCAGGTCCAGCTCGAACTTCCCTACCTGGGCGCCGGCTCCGAACGTCTCCAGCGCCACCCCGCCCAGCGACAGCCTGGTGCTGCGCGCGTCGGCCTGCTCCAGGGAGAACCCCACCTGGAAGACGGGCGAGTGCGCCAGGCTGCGCTCGGGCGCCAGCTCCTCCACCAGCCGCTCGAAGGGGAGGTCCCGGTGGGCGAACGCCCCCACGGCCGCCTCGCGCACCCGTCCCACCAGCTCCCTCCAGGTCGGGTCCCCGCCCAGCTCCACCCGCAGCGGGACCATGTTGACGAAGAAGCCGATCAGCCCCTCCACCTCCACCCGGGAGCGGCCCGAGACGGGGCTCCCCACCACCACGTCGTCCTGTCCCGCGTAGCGCGCGAGGAGGGCCTGCCAGCCGGCCAGGAGCGTCATGAACAGCGTGGCTCCCTCGCGCCGGCCGAGCGTCCGCAGCTCCCGCGTCAGCTCCTCCGGGAGCGACAGGGGGTGGCTCCGCGCGGCCGCGCCGGACCGCGCCGCGCGCGGATGGTCGGTGGGGATCTCCAGGAGGGGGGGCGCGCCGCTCAGCCGCTCCTTCCAGTAGGCGAGCTGCCCCTCCAGCGCCTGGTCCGACAGCCGCTCCCGCTGCCAGGCCGCGTAGTCCGCGTACTGGACCGGGAGCTCCGGCAGGGCCGGCTCCTCCCCGCGCGCCAGGGCGCCGTACAGGGCGGAGACCTCGCGCACCAGCACGCCCGTGCTCCAGCCGTCGCTGACGATGTGGTGCAGCGTGAAGCAGAGCACGTGCTCGTCCCCGCCGAGCCGCAGCAGCGAGGTGCGCAGGAGCGGGCCGCGCGCCAGGTCGAACGGCCGCAGCGCCTCCTCCCGCGCCAGGCGGTGCGCCTCGGCCTCGGCGGCTCCTGCGGGGAGCCCCCGCAGGTCCACCACCCGCAGCGCCGCCGGAGCGGGCGGGAGGACCACCTGCCGGGGGACGCCGTCGTGCTCCTCGAAGACGGTGCGCAGCGTCTCGTGCCTGCGCACCAGCGTCTCCAGGCTCCGCTTCAGCACCCCCACGCCGAGCGGGCCCCGGAGCCGCAGCGCGTACGGCATGTTGTAGGCGGAGCTCCCCGGGTCCATGCGGTCCACCAGCCAGAGCCGCTGCTGCGCGAACGAGACGGGCGCGGGGCCCGCGGCGGTCCGCCGCCGGATCCGGTCGTCCGCGGCGGCCCCGGCGGTGCGCTCCCGCAGGATCTTCTGGACGAGGAGTTCCCGCTTCGCCGCCGACAGCGTGCCGAACCCTCCCGAATCCTGACCGCTGTTGTTGTCGCTCATCGCCCGACGGGGTTGGGGGACAGGGGGGCGTCGGCAGGCTCCTGCGCGAGCTGCCCGCGACCCGCTTCCGATTCGTTTTCCAGCTCGTCCAGGTGGCGCTCCGCATCGGGGAGGTCGATGGCGAGGAGGAGCTGGTCCTCCACCGCGCGCGCCACCCCGGCGAGGATGCGCACCTCGAAGAAGGTCCGCAGCGACAGGTCGACGCCGGTCGTCTGCCGCACCCGCGTGACTGCCTGCATGGCCAGGAGGGAGTGCCCGCCCAGCTCGAAGAAGTCGTCCTCGGCCGACACCCGCTCGATCCCGAGCACCTCGCCCCAGATCGCGCAGAGGACCTCCTCCATCGCGGTCCGCGGCGGGACGTAATCCGCGCGGCCCGGCCCCCCCTCCGGCTCCGGGAGGGCCCGCCGGTCCACCTTTCCGTTGGCGTTCAGCGGCAGCCTCTCCAGCACCATGCACGCGTCCGGCACCATGTAGTCCGGCAGCCGCTCCGACAGCCCCGCCCGCAGCCCGGCCCAGGAGACCTCCACGCCCGCCTCCGGCGCCACGTAGGCGACCAGCCGGCGCTGTCCGGGCGAGTCCTCGCGCAGCAGCACCGCCGCCTCCCGCACCCCCGGCTGCTCCCGCAGGGCGGCCTCGACCTCCCCGGGCTCGATGCGGAAGCCGCGCACCTTGACCTGCGCGTCCACCCGCCCCAGGTACTCCAGGTCGCCCGTGTCCAGCCACCGCACCCGGTCGCCGGTCCGGTACAGCCGCGCGCCCGCGCCGCGCCCGAAGGGGTCGGGGACGAACCTTTCCGCGGTCAGCTCCGGCCGGCCGAGGTAGCCGCGCGCCACCCCCGCGCCGCCCACGTACAGCTCCCCCGCGACGCCCACGGGCAGCGGGGCCCCCCACGCGTCGAGCACGTACAGCCGCGCGTTCGATACGGGGCGCCCCAGGGTGACCCGCTCCGCCCCCTCGACGCGGCCGGCCGTGGTGTTGACCGTCGCCTCGGTGGGGCCGTAGTGGTTCCAGACCGCCACGCCCGGGAAGCGCGCGCGGGTCCGCCGCACCAGCTCCGCGGGGAGCGCCTCTCCCCCCAGCAGCACCGCGGCCAGCCCCTCCGGGGCGGGGCCCTCGCCCGCCTCCACCCGCTCCAGCACCGCGCTCCACAGCGAGGGCACGCCCCCGAAGCTGACGCGCGGCTTCGAGGCCAGGAGCTCCAGCAGCGCCGCCGGGTCGGAGGCCGCCTCGTCCGGCAGCACCCACACGGCGTCGCCGCGCAGCAGCGGCGGGAAGAGCTGCCGCACGTGCGCGTCGAAGCCGAGCCGGCTGACCAGCGGCAGCGCGAAGCCGTCCCCGCGCAGCACCTCGCGGGTGAAGAACTGCAGGTAGTTGGCGAGGCTCCCGTGCTCGACCACGACCCCCTTGGGCGTGCCGGTGGAGCCGGAGGTGTAGATGACGTAGGCGGCGCTGCGGGGGCCCGCCCCGCCGTCGACGGGCCCGTCCGGCTCGAGCGCGATCGCCCCGGCGTCCGCGTCCAGGCACACCACGGCGCCGCGGTAGCCCTCCACGCGCCCGGCAAGGCGCGCCTGCGTCAGCAGCACCGGCGCCCCCGCGTCGCGGAGCAGCGAGCGCAGCCTCTCCGCCGGGTAGGCCGGGTCGAGCGGCGCGTAGGCGCCGCCGGCCTTGAGCACGCCCAGCACCCCCACCACCATCTCCAGGGAGCGCTCGGCACACACCCCCACCCGCACCTCCGGCCCCACCCCCAGGCCGCGGAGGTGGCAGGCGAGCTGGTTGGTGGTGCGCTCCAGCTGCGCGTAGGTGAGCTCCCGCCCGCAGAACTCCACCGCCGCGGCGTCCGGCGTGCGCGCGGCCTGCGCCGAGAACAGCTCGTGGACGCACGCCGGCGGGTACCCGGCCGCCGTGTCGTTCCACTCCTCCAGCACGCGGCGGCGCTCCGGCTCCCTCAGCAGCGGAACCGCGGAGAGGAGCCGTGCCGTCCCGGACGCCAGGGCCTCCAGCACCACCTGCAGGTGCTCCGCCATCCGCTCCGCCGCACCCTCCTCCACCCGCGCTCCGTCGTACCGGAGCTCGACGTGCAGCGAGTCCAGGAGCTCGGCGATCAGCACGACCGGGTAGTTGGTCTGCTCGTGCCCGAAGCTGCTGCGGACGCGCAGCCCTCCCAGCCGCCCCGCCTGCTCCTCCAGCGCCCGGTCCACCGGGTAGTTCTCGTACGCGACCAGGCTCTCGAACAGCGCCTCCCCGGCCGGCACCCCGCTCCACTTCTGCACCTCCGCCAGCGGCGCGTACCCGTGCTCGCGCGCCTCCACCTGCTCCCCCTGCAGGCGCCCCAGCCACGCCCCCACCTCCGCCTCCGGGCGCAGACGCACCCGCACCGGCAGCGTGTTGATGAACAGCCCCACCGTCTCCTCCGCGCCCGCCAGCTCCGCCGGACGCCCCGAGACCGTCGCCCCGAAGACCACGTCCTCCTCCCCCGCGCAGCGCCCCAGCA